>JAVTVZ010000194.1:19012-30227 GCA_032229625.1 Dermatophilaceae bacterium
TCGCCGGACTTCTCGGGGTGGAACTGCGTGGCGGTCAGCGGGCCGTTCTCCACCGCGGCGACGAAGGGGGCCCCGTGCTCGGCCCACGTCACCAGGGGCGCGACCACCTCGAAGGGGCCCTCCGGCCGCAGCGTCCACTCCTGCGCGGCGTAGGAGTGCACGAAGTAGAAGCGCTCGTCGGCCAGCCCGTCGAAGAGTCGGCTGCCCGGCGCGGGGGTGACGGTGCTCCAGCCCATGTGCGGCACGACCTGCGCGGGCAGCCTGGTCACCGACCCGGGCCACTGGCCCAGGCCGGGCTGCGGCGGGCCGACGCTGGGCTCGGTCGACTCCTCGAACATCACCTGCAGGCCGACGCAGATGCCCAGCACCGGTCGTCCGCCCGCGAGCCGCTGGTCGACCAGGCCGGGGCCGTCGACGGCGCGCAGGCCGGCCATGCAGGCGTGGAAGTTGCCGACCCCCGGCACGACGAGTCCGTCGGCCGCGAGGCACTCGGCGCGCTCGGACGTCAGCGACACCTGCGCGCCGAGCCGCTGCAGCATGCGCACGGCCGAGCGGACGTTGCCGCTGCCGTAGTCGAGCACTGCGACGCGCGGGCGCGGGGCGCGCGCGGCGCCGATCATCTTGGGGTCGATGGGTGGCAGCACAGGGGCTCAGACCTCCAGGTCGATGTCGTGTCGGGTCGCCTCGGAGACCAGCGCGTCGAAGGCACGCGCGTGCCGGGGGGCCGGCTCGAGGAGTCGCGCGCCGGGCAGCGCCGCGATGTCCGCCGCGCCGCTGAGCAACTCGTAGCCCGGCATCGCGAGGATGTCCATGACCGAGCGCAGCACGTCGAGCGCGTCGGTGTCGCCGTCGCGCAGGGCCGCGCGCAGGGCGGCGACGCGCTGTGCCTCGGGTGGGCCGTCACCGCGCTCGAGGGTCGGCGCGTGGCTGCCCGGGTCGTCGGCGCGCCACCCGTGACCGGGGGACGTCTGCGCCCCGGCCGCGGCGAGCAGGTCCTCGGGCCGGGCGGCGGGCAGGCCGACCGGCGCGACCAGCCCGTCGCGCGGGGTCCAGATCGCCCAGCGCGCGACCGCCCGCCACGTGGCGGGATGGACCGTGACGACGCCCTGCCGACCGAGGTGGAAGAAGCCCAGCGTCGGGCGCATCCACACCCCGACCGGGCGGCCGGCCAGGGTCGTCACCGCGTCGTCGTAGGGGTAGCGGGCCCGGGCCGGGCCGGTCGCCATGATGACCGTCCAGCCCTCGAGCGGGGCGATCGTCACCGCTCCCAGGCCGCGCCGGGCCCAGGCGGCGGCCGTCTCGGGCCGGCACCGGGACAGCAGGATGCCGCGCCCGGTGGAGATCGCCCGTCGGCCGCGTCGCGCGGCCAGTCGCCTAGAGGCTGCCCTTGGCACTGGGCACTCCCACGACCCGCGGGTCGGGCTCGATCGCGGCGCGCAGGGCCCGCGCGATGGCCTTGAACTGGGCCTCGACGATGTGGTGCGGGTCGCGCCCCGAGAGCACCCGCACGTGCAGCGCGATCTGCGCGTGGTGCGCGAGCGTCTCGATGACGTGCCGCGTCATCGACCCGGCGTAGGTGCCGCCGATGAGCGCGTATTCCTGCCCGGCGGGCTCACCCTCGTGCACCGCGTAGGGTCGCCCGCTGACGTCGACGACCGCCTGGCACAGCGCCTCGTCGAGCGGCACGCACGCGTCACCGAAGCGGCGGATGCCGCGCTTGTCGCCTAGCGCCAGGAGCAGCGCGTCACCGAGCACGATCGCGACGTCCTCGACCGTGTGGTGGCCGTCGACGTCGACGTCACCCTCGGCGTCGACGTCGAGGTCGATGAGGCTGTGCTTGGACAGGCTCGCGAGCATGTGGTCGTAGAAGCGGACCCCGGTGCGGATCGAGGACTCCCCCGTGCCGTCCAGGTCGAGCCGCAGGCGCACGCGGCTCTCGGACGTCGCGCGGGTCAGCTCGGCCGTGCGGTGCCCTGCGCCCTCAGCGGCACCTGCGGTGTCCGCCTGCGGGGTGGCGGGGTTCTGGGTCATCACTGCTCCTGTCCGGCGGTCGGCGCCTGGGCGGTGGGGGTGCCGGCCCGCAACGCCTGCGGGTCTGCGGTCACGTGGTCCGTGAGCGCCTCGAGGAAGCGGTCGGTCTCCTGCGGGGTGCCGGCGGTGACGCGCAGGTGCCCGGGGATGCCGACGTCGCGGATGAGCACGCCCGCGTCCAGCAGCGCCTGCCAACTCGCCGGGGCATCGGTGAAGCCGCCGATGAGCACGAAGTTGGCGTCGCTGGCCACCGGGGTGAGGCCGAGCGCCCTGGACTCCTGCACGATGCGGTCGCGCTGGCCCTTGATGACCTCGACCGTGGCGAGCAGCTCGTCGGCGTGCTGCAGGGCCGCGCGCGCCACCGCCTGCGTCGGCGAGGACAGGTGATAGGGCATCCGCACGAGCCGCAGCGCGTCGGTGACGACCGGATCGGCCGCCAGATAGCCCAGCCGGCCGCCCGCCAGCGCGAACGCCTTGCTCATCGTGCGCGACACCACGAGCCGCGGACGCCCCTGCAGCAGCGTCGTCGCGCTCGGGGTGCCCGGCCGCGCGAACTCCGCGTAGGCCTCGTCGACGACGATGAGCGCCTCCGGCGCGGCGTCGTGCGCGGCCAGCACGACGTCGAGCCCGACGGCGGTGCCGGTCGGATTGTTCGGCGAGCACAGGAAGACCAGGTGCGGGTTGTGCGTGCGCACCTGGGCGACGACGCGCTCGAGGACGAGGTCGTAGTCCGCGGCGGCGCCGCCCCCCTCGCCCGGTCGCCGGCCGCGGCCGCGCTCACCGTCGATCCAGCGGGTGCCGGTCGTGCGCGTGATGATCGGGTGCATCGAATAGGCCGGGGTGAAGCCGAGCGCGACGCGCCCGGGCCCGCCGAAGGCCTGCAGCAGGTGCAGGAGCACCTCGTTGGAGCCGTTGCCCGCCCAAATCTGCTCGGGGGTCAGCGGCGTGCCCGTGCGACGCTCGAGGTAGGCCGCGAGGTCGCCGCGCAGCGCGCTGAACTCGCGGTCCGGGTAGCGGTTGAGCCCCGGCGCCACCTGCGCGATCGCGGCGACGATCGAGGCCACGACGGGCTCCGGCACCGGGTAGGAGTTTTCGTTGGTGTTCAGCGCGACGGGCACGTCGAGCTGCGGCGCCCCGTAGGCCGTGCGGCCCACGAGATCGGGCCGCAGCAGGGTCGAGAGCACCGTCGCGGCGTCACGCCCCGGCTCGGCCCCGACCTCCGGGCCCCGGGCCTGACCCGGCTGGGGGTCGGCTCCCGGCGAGGCCGCGGCGCTCATCGCGACACCTGCGCCATCGCCGGGGCATCGCCGACGCGGGCCAGGATCGCGTCGCCGTGCCCGGGCAGGTCCTCGTCGCGCGCCAACGCGACGACGCCGTCCGCGACCTGGGCCAGCGCCGCCTCGTCGTAGTGGATGACCTGCACCCCGCGCAGATACGCATAGACCGACAGCCCGCCGGTGTGCGCGGCGGTGCCGGCGGTGGGCAGCACGTGGTTGGACCCCGCGCTGTAGTCGCCGAGGCTGACGGGCGAATACGGACCGACGAAGATCGCGCCGGCGTTGGTGACCTGCGCGGCGACCTGCGCGGCGTCGCGGGTCTGGATCTCCAGGTGCTCGGCGGCGTAGGCGTCGACGACGGCCAGCCCGGCCGCGAGGTCGTCGACGAGCACGATCGCGGACTGCCGCCCGGCCAGCGCCGCGGTGACGCGCTCCTGGTGCTTCGTGGCGCCGACCCAGCGCCGCAGTGCCGCCTCGACGTCGTCCGCCAGCCGCGGGCTGTCGGTGACGAGCACGGCGGCGGCGAGCGGGTCGTGCTCGGCCTGGCTGACCAGGTCGGACGCGACGTGGTCGGGATCGGCGCTGTCGTCCGCGAGGATCGCGATCTCGGTGGGCCCCGCCTCGGCGTCGATGCCGACGACACCGCGCAGGTGCCGCTTCGCCGCCGCGACGTAGACGTTGCCCGGGCCCGTCACGATGTTGACCGGCGGGCAGTCCAGCGGCGGGGTCGCCTCCGGGTCTGCGACCCCGTAGGCGAACATCGCGATCGCCTGGGCGCCGCCGACCGAATACACCTCCTCGACCCCGAGCAGGCGGCACGCCGCGAGGATCGTCGGGTGCGGATAGCCCGCGAAGACACCGGTGTTGTCGCGCTGGGGCGGGCTCGCCACCGCCAGCGAGGGCACGCCCGCGGCCTGGGCGGGCACGACGTTCATCACGACGCTGCTCGGATAGACCGCCAGCCCGCCGGGCACGTAGAGCCCGACCCGGGCCGTGGGGATCCACCGCTGGGTGACCGCGCCGCCGGGAGCCAGCTGCGTCGTGTGCTCGCGCGGCAGCTGGTCGGCATGCACCGCCCGGGCCCGCTCGATCGCGACGTCCAGCGCGGCGCGCACCGCCGGGTCGAGCCCGGCCGCGGCCGCGTCGAGCACCTGCGCGGGCACCCGCAGCGTCGGCGGCTGCACGCCGTCGAAGCGCTGCGTCAGCTCGCGCACCGCCTGCGCGCCGCGGACGCGCACGTCCTCGCAGAGTGGCGCGACGACGCCCACGGCGTCGTCGAGGTCGAAGTCGGCGCGCGGCAGGGCGTCGCGCAGCTCGCGCGGCTCCAGTCGTGGGCCGCGCAGATCGAGTCGGCTGATCACGGCGGACAGTCTAGGCAAGGGGTCCGACAGGCTCGCCGCCCGTCCGCGGGCGCGGCGCCCGCCGCACCGGACACCGCGCCGCCCGCCGCCCCGGACAGCCGCCGCGCCCCGAGGCCCCGCGCTGGCACCCCGTCGTCCCGTCGTCCTGTCGTCCCGTCGCGTCCCAGCAGTACGCGTCCCGGCAGCACAAGGCCCCTGGGAGCAACGGCGTCAGGATCGCCGGTCCTGCGGGGCGTGCGCCCCGGCGACCAGCTCCGTCGCGCCCAGCGCGTCCAGGAGGAAGGCGTGCTCCCAGGCGATCTGCTCCCACGCGTCGTACCGGCCGCTGCGGCCGCCGTGGCCCGCGCTCAGCTCGGTGCGCAGCAGGATCGGGCGGGCGCCGACGTCGCCGGTCACGGTCTCGCGCAGCCGGGCGACCCACTTCGCGGGCTCGGCGTAGGAGACGCGGGTGTCGTGCAGGCTCGTCGTCGCCAGGATCGCCGGATAGTCCACGGCCCGGATGTTCTCGTACGGCGTGTACGACGCCATGAGGTCGTAGACGGCCCGGTCGTGCAGCGGGTCGCCCCATTCCTCCCATTCGATGACGGTCAGGGGCAGCTCGGGGTCCAGGATCGTCGTGAGCGCGTCGACGAAGGGCACCTGGGCCACCGCGACGGCGAAGAGCTCGGGCGCGAGGTTGAGCGTCGCCCCGACGAGCAGGCCACCGGCCGAGCCGCCCTCGAGACCGAGCCGGCCCGGCGCGACGACGCCCTCGGCGAGCAGGTGGCGGGCGCAGGCCACGGTGTCGGAGAAGGTGGTGGGCTTGGCGGCCAGCCGGCCCGCTTCATACCAGCCCCGGCCCAGCTCACCGCCGCCGCGCACGTGCCCGACGGCGAAGACGACCCCGCGGTCGAGCAGCCCGAGCCGCGGCACGGAGAACCACGGGTCCATCGACGCCTCGTAGGCCCCGTAGGCGTAGAGGACCCCGGGCGCGGTCCCGTCGCGGGGGGTGTCGGCGCGCGCGACGACGGACAGCGGCACGGTCACCCCGTCGGACGCGAGGACCCACTGCCGCTCCTCGACGTAGTCCGCGGGGTCGTAGTCGCCCAGCACCGGCCGGCGCCGCAGGACGCGCGCGCTGCGGTCGCGCAGGTCGAACTCGGCGATCGTCTCCGGCGTCAGGAAGGACTCGAGCCGGTAGCGCAGCAGCGGGGTGTCCCACTCCCAGTTGTCCCCGAGCGTCAGCGTGCGCACCGCCTGCTGCGCCGGCACGTCGAAGGGCTCACCGTGCACGGGCCCGTCCCCGACCCGGCGCGGCACCACGCGCAGCGCGGTCTGGCCGGCGCTGCGCAGGGCGATGACCAGGTGCCCGGCGAACGCCTCGACCCCGACCACCCGCTCGTCGTCGCCGACCGCGAGCCACGGCTCCCACGGCGCCGTCGGGGTCGGGCGGTCCGGCTCGGAGGTCACCTGCGAGGTCACCTGCGAGGTCTGCGAGGTCTGCGAGGCATCGGTCGCGGCGCCGGCCGCCCATCCCTGCGGCATCGGCAGCGGCAGCCACGCGAGCTCGAAGTCGGGTCGGCGCGCGTTGTGGGTGACGACGAGCAGGTCACCGGCCGGCTCCACCTCGTACTCCACCCCCGGGGTGCGCGCCGCGACGAGCCGCAACGGCCCGGTCGGGTCGTCCAGGTCCAGCAGCCGCGCCTCGGTCGTCGTGCGGGAGCCGGCGTGCACGACGAGCCAGCGGTCGTCGCGCGAGGAGCCCAGGCCCAGCCAGAAGCGCTCGTCGGGCTCGGCGAGCACGAGCACGTCCTGGTGCAGCGGCGTCCCCAGCTCGTGCCGCCAGATCTCGTGCGGCCGCCACGCCGCGTCCACGCGCGTGTAGAAGAGGTGCGCCCCGTCGCGCGACCAGACGACCCCGTATCCCACCTGCGGCACCTCCTCGAGCACCGCGCCGGTCTCGATGTCGCGGACCCGCAGGGTGAAGCGCTCGTCGCCGCGCACGTCGACGCCGTAGGCGAGCAGCCGCGAGTCCGGGCTCACCTCCCACGCCCCCAGGGCGAAGAAGTCGCTGTCGCCGGCCTCGACATTGCCGTCCAGCAGCACCTGCTCCCCGACGGGCGTCTCGTCGGGCCCGATGACCGGCGGCGCCTCGTCGGCGGCGGCCGGGGTCCGCGCGCGGACCGCATACTGCTTGCCCTCGATCGTGCGCGAGTAATACCACCAGCCGCGCAGCCGGACCGGGACCGAGAGGTCGCTCTCCTGGGTGCGGGCCCGGATCTCGGCGACGAGCCGCTCGCGCAGCGGCGCGAGGTCCGCCGTGACCGCCTCGGCGTAGGCGTTCTCGGCCGCCAGATGCGCCAGGACCGCCGGGTCGTCCGGGTCCGCGAGCCACGCGTAGGGGTCGCTGACCTCGACGCCGTGGTGCCTGCGCACGTGGGGATGTTGCTCCGCCGTCGGCGGATTCGCGATCTGCGCCATGACCGGGAGCCTACGTCGCCGCAGCGGCCCGGACCCTCGACCCGGGAGCCGCACAGAACCCCCGGCAGTCCCCGGGAGGCACCGGGAACTTGTTGGACGGTCGACCAAAATACGAGTAGGGTCGTGTGCGGGTCGCCACAGAGGGGCTCCCCCGGGGCACGTCGAGCCGTGATCGCCACCGCGATCGCCACCGTGATCGCCACAGCGATCGTCGGCTCGTGGGACGTCGCCGACCGGGCGGAGGAAGGGTTCGGCGACCGGCGGGGAGTGCCGTTTCCTGGTGCCGAATGCCCCGCGTCATCTGTCCGGCCGCCGACGTCCGGACCCGCGGGGGACCTGTACGACGGCCTCCGCGCGCGTGAATTGCAGACATTCACTTCTTGCGGACGTGGGGGACATCCATGCACAGCCAGAACCAGTCGTCGAGGTCGTCGGGGCAGGCACCCGACACACCGGCGGCGTCGCCGCACGGCGGCACCGCGATCTTCTTCGACCCGACCGGCAAGCGGCGGCGCCTCGCGCGCACCGTCACGCTCCTCGTGGTCATCCTCACCTTCGTCGGCCTCGGTGGCTACGCGGCGAACGCCTACCGCTCACCGGAGCAGTCGACGCTGCCGCTCGGCCCTCAGATCAGTAAGAACGCCGCCGGCGAGCACGCGCCCGTCGTCGGCACCGGCCCGCTCGAGCGGGTGCTGCGCGTCGACCGGACGGCCGGCCTCGCCGGGGTCGACCCCTTCTCGGGGGTGCAGCTCGCGAAGTTCACCGGCGCCGAGGGCGCGGAGATCGGCTCGGCGCCCTACGTCATCCAGCGCTACGGCTACGCCCAGGGCACGAGCCACACGATCTCGCTGACCTTCGACGACGGCCCCGACCCGCAGGTCACCCCCGCGCTGCTGGACGTGCTGGGCCGCGAGCACGTGCCCGCGACCTTCTTCCTCCTCGGCCGCGGCATCGTCGCCGACCCCGCCCTCGTGCGCCGCATGGCGGCCGAGGGGCACAGCCTGGGCATCCACACGATGACCCACCCCGACCTCAACGAGTCCCCCGCGTGGCGCGAGCACGTCGAGCTCGTCGCCACCGACCGGATCCTGCGCGACGTCACCGGCCGCGCCTCCGGCATCTGGCGGATGCCCTACACCTCCCCCGACGAGGCGCTCGAACAGGAGTCGATCGAGCCGTTCCTGCGGGCCCAGCGGATGGGCTTCACGCACGCGACCTACGACTTCGACACCCTCGACTGGGAGCACGACGCCAACCCGACGGGGCGAAGCACCGACATCCCGCTGCCCGACCTGAGCTCGGGGGGCAACGTCACGATGCTGCTGCACGACGCCGGCGGCCCGAACCGGATGCGCACCGTCGAATACGTCCAGCGGCTCATCCCCTACGCCCGGGCCCACGGCTACACGTTCCAGACGATGCCGCAGGTCAACCCGAGCATCGCCCAGGCGAACGCGCCCGTGACGCCCAGCCCGGCGGACCGCGCGACGACCCTGGTCGCCGGCGCCGCGTTCAACTGGCCGAACGTCGTCATGACGGTCCTCTTCGGCCTGGCCGTCGTCCTCATGATCATCCTCGGCCTGCTCAACGCCGGGCTGGCCCTGTGGCGCCACCGGCGCCGGCGCGCCATCGCCTGGCCGTCGCCCTCGCAGGTGCGCCTGTCGACCTCGGTCGTCCTCGCGGCCTACAACGAGGAGCGGGTCATCGGGCGCACCATCCGCACCGTGCTCGCCTCCGACTACCCGATCGCCGAGATCGTCGTCGTCGACGACGGATCGAGCGACGACACCTCGGCCGTCGTGCAGGAGCTGGCCGCCGACGATCACCGAGTGCGGCTCATCCGGCAGGCCAACACCGGCAAGGCCGGCGCCCTCAACCACGGGGTGGCCGCCGCGGTCGGCGAGATCGTCGTGACGCTCGACGCGGACACGATCATCACGCCGACGACGATCGGCCGGCTCGTGCGGCACTTCGCCGTCGAGGGCGGGGAACGCCTCGGCGCCGTCGCCGGTGTCGTGCGCGTCGGCAACCGCGGCCGCAACCTGCTCACCCGCTGGCAGGCGCTGGAGTACATCACCCAGATCGGCCTCGACCGGGCCGCGCAGGACGCCCTCGGTGGCATCTCGATCATCCCGGGCGCGTGCGCCGCGTGGCGCACCGAGGCGATCCTCGCCGCCGGGGGCTACTCGACCGCCACCCTGGCCGAGGACTGCGACCTCGCGCTGAGCCTGCACCGCGCCGGATGGCGGGTCACCCAGGACGACGAGGCCGTCGCCTACACCGAGGCCCCGGAGACCGTCGACGACCTGCTCAAGCAGCGCGAGCGGTGGACCTACGGCACCCTGCAGGCGGTCTTCAAGAACCGCGACATGCTGTTCAGCCGTCGGCACCCGGCCCTGGGGTGGTATGTCCTGCCCAACTACATCCTCTCCATCCTCATCCCCTTGATCTTCCTGCCGTTCGTGCTCGTCATGGGCCTGCTCGTGCTCGAGCACGACGGGCCGGCGATGCTCCTGACCTACTTCGGGGTCTTCCTGCTCGCCCAGATCGGGCTCGCGGCCGTCGCGATCGCGCTCATGCGCGAGCGCTGGCACCACCTGCTCATGGTCCCGATCTACCGGGTCGTCTTCGAGCCGCTGCGCGCCTACCTGCTCTACACCTGCGTGGCCCGCGCCGTGCAGGGACGCCTCATGGGCTGGAACAAGCTCGACCGGTCCGGCTCCATGGACGACCACGCCGACGTCGCGGCGCCGGCGCCGAGCGCCGCAGCCGCCACCGACCACGACAGCACCGACCGGGCAGGGGCTCGCTCATGACGATGATCCAGGACAGCTCGACCTCGACCGGTCGCCCGGTGATCGCGGGCACGCCGGAGGCGATCCCGGCCATCGACGCGCGGTCCGCCGACGCGCGGTCCGCCGACGCGGGCTCGGCCGCCCCGCGACCGGGGCGCGACCGCTACATCGACAGCCTGCGGGCCCTGGCGCTCGTGCGCGTCGTCACCTACCACCTCTTCGGGTGGGCGTGGCTGACCGTCGTCTTCCCCTCGATGGGCATCATGTTCGCCCTCGCCGGGTCGCTCGTCGCGGCCTCGCTGGACCGCGAGCAGCGGCACTACGGCCACGTGCTGCTCAAGCGGCTGCGCCGGCTCCTGCCGCCCTTCTGGGCGTTCGGCCTCGTCATGGTGCCGCTCATGCTCGTCTACGGCTGGAGCGTGCAGACCGACTCCGCCACACCCCTGACCTGGTCCTCCGCGCTGCTGTGGCTCGTGCCCTTCGCGACGCCGCCGGCGAGCAGCTGGGGCGTGGAGATGGTGGTGCCGCTGTGGTACATCAGCACCTACCTGTGGCTCATGCTGCTTTCGCCCGCGCTGCTGTGGCTGTTCCGCCGCTGGCCCACGCGGATGATGGCCCTGCCGCTGATCTTCGTGGCGATGACCGCCGCGGGCCTGATCGAGATGGAGGGCGCCGGCGGCGACATGGTGCTCTATGTCGCGACCTACCTGGCCTGCTGGCTGCTCGGCTTCGCCCACCACGACGGCATGCTCAGGCGTCTCCCGCTGAGCAAGGTCGCCGCGGCCGCCGTCGTCCTCGCCGGCCTCGGCATCTGGTATGCCGTGAGCCACCCGGACCCCGACAGCGGCGTCAACCTCTCCGACATCCCGCTGGCGACCGCGCTCTTCAGCGTCGGGGTCGTGCTGCTGCTCCTGCGGCTCTACCTCGACTTCTCGTGGATGGCCAAGGTGCCGGTGCTCGACGGCCTCGTCGCCGCCATCAACCGGCGCGCCATGACGATCTACCTGTGGGGCAACACGGCGATCGCGCTCGCGCTCTACCTGCTCGACGCGATCCCGATGACCCAGCAGTTCACCGACGACCAGACGCCGGAGCCCGTGAAGGCCGGACTCGTGATCTTCGCGGCCGTGTGGCTCGTCGTCGGCGCGTTCGTGCTGCTCTTCGGCTGGGTCGAGGACGTCGCGGCCCGGCGTCGCCCGCAGCTGCTGCCCCGCCGCCCCCGGCGCTCGCGGGCGGCCTCGGCGGCGGGTGTCGCAGGGAGCTCGGCGGCGGGTGCCGCGGTGAGCTCGGC
>JAVTVZ010000194.1:30327-33652 GCA_032229625.1 Dermatophilaceae bacterium
GAGCTCGGCGGCGGGTGCCGCGGTGAGCTCGGCGGCGGGTGCCGCGGTGAGCTCGGCGGCGGGTGTGGCAGCGGGCTCGGCGGCCGAGTCGGGCGCTGCCGCTGCGGCGCCGTCGCCGGCTGCTGCGGCCGGCGCGGACGACGTGGCCTATCGTGCCCCGCGTGAGCGAGATTCCGAGCGGGCCTGACACGGCGCGCACTCCGGCGGCCCGGCGGCCGTCACGACGCTCCCGGCGACGCACCCTCGTCGTCGGGAGCGTCGTCGCGTGCCTGGCCGCCCTCGCGCTGATCCTGGCGATCACGCGGCCCTGGGCCCCGGCCCCGACGCCGACCTCGCCGTCACCGCGCGCGACCCCGGTGCGCTGCGTCACCGCCATCGCGTCCGCTACGCCGGCCTCCACGGCCACCGACTCGGCCACTGCCTCCGGCTCGGCCACTGCCTCCGGCTCGGCCACCGGCACTGCCTCCGGCTCGGCCACCGGCACTGCCTCCGGCTCGGGGCTGACGGATCCCGCGACGCTCGAGATCGCCCGCGAGCTGATCTCCTCGGCGGAGAATTCGACGCTGGACTGGCAGGCGCAATACGGCTACCTCGAATACGACGTCGAGGGCAACGAGGAGGAGAACCGCGGCTACACCGGCGGCATCGTCGGCTTCACCTCCAAGACCCACGACATGCTCCAGCTCGTCGAGCGGTATGCGGCGGCCTCGCCGCAGAGCCCCCTCGCGGGGTATGTCGAGGCGCTGCGCGCGGTCGACGGCACCTCGTCCCGGGCCGGGCTCGGCGACGGTTTCGTCGCGGCGTGGCAGACCGCCGCGACCGACCCGGCCTTCGAGCAGGCTCAGCGTGAGCTGGCCGACGAGCTGTACGTGCGGCCCGGAGTCGAGGCGGCCCGCGCCGACGGGCTCGGCGCACTGGGACAGTTCGTCTACGTCGACGCGCTCGTCATGCACGGCCCCGGCGAGGGTCCGACGTCGTTCGGCGGGATCCGCAGCGAGGTCCTGGGCTCGACGAGCCCACCGGCCCGCGGGGGCGATGAGACCGCCTACCTCCTGGCGTTCCTGGACCGGCGGGCCTGGGCGATGGAGCAGGAGCAGGGTCACCAGGACACCTCACGCGTCGCGGCGCAGCGCTCGTTCGTCGAGGCGGGCAACCTCACCCTGACGCCGCCGCTGACGTGGACCGTCTACGGCGACCGCTACTCGATCCTCCCGCCCGGGCAGAGCTGCCCCTGAGCCGGGCGGGCTCGCAGCGGCTCTGAGGCGAGCACTGAGCTGGCTCTGAGCGGGCACTGAGCTGGCTCTGAGGCGGGCACGCAGCGGGCTCGCAGCGGCGCCGAGCCACGGCCGGCGGGCGAATTCTGGGCGACCGGGCGACGGCCAGGCGGCGAATTGGCAGCGAACCGGCAGCGAACCGGCAGTGAACCGGCAGTGAACCGGCGCACACCCGCGGGGGGGGCTTGCGACACCGGGGCGGTGGCGGCGAGGTGGCCGCCGGGCGACATCGCAGTGACCCGACGGCGACGTCGGGGCGTCCCGGGCCCCCGCCGCCGCGGGCTCGCGCGCGGCGGCCCCCGCCCTCCCCGGGCTTCCCCGGGGGCGTCGCGACACCGCGCACGGCACCCGCAGTGGCCACGCTCACGGCCGCCGATCCACGGGACGCAACGATGAAGTCCGTTGCGTCTCATATGGTTTCTGGGGTGAAACCGCCGTCTTGGTCCGCACTTTGGCTCAAGGTGGGGCGGGGTCGGCCGAATGGGCAGGCGGATCAATGCACACGTTCGTCCTGGACGCAGCGCAGGCAACCCACCGGCCGACCACCGTCAGCCCCCGCACAGTCAGCCCCGCAGCAGTCAGCCCGCAGAGCAGGAGCCTCTCGTGTCTCACGAGTCATCAGACATCCACGGTCTGTCCGAACCGCACATCCTGCTCACGGGGGTGACCGGCTTCGTCGGCCAGGCCGTCCTCGAGCGGCTGCTGTCCGGCAGCGACGCCCGCATCTGCCTGCTCATCCGCCCCCGCGGCGCCAAGACCGGCGCCGACCGCCTCGCCGCCCTGCTCGTCAAACCCGTCTTCGACCCGTGGCGTCGCCGCGTCGGTGACGCCCACGTCGACCGGGCAGTCGCCGAGCGCGTCACCGTCATCGAGGGCGACCTGCGCGACGTGCCGACGCTGCCCGACGACATCGACACCGTCATCCACAGCGCGTCGAGCGTGTCCTTCGACGACCCCATCGACAAGGCGTTCGCGACGAACGTCGGCGGCCCGCACGCGCTCTACACGGCGCTGGCCAGCAGCGGCGGGTCGACCGGCGACGCCCACGTCGTCCACCTGTCGACGTCCTACGTCTCCACCGGGCGCGTCGACCTCGCCCCCGAGCGCGCCGTCGAGCACGACGTCGACTGGCGCGCCGAGCTCACCGCCGCGATCGAGGCCCGCGGGCGGCTCGCCGACGGCCACACCGGGCACGCCGAGCTCACCGCCGCGCTGCGGCAGGCCGGCCGCGAACGCGCCCACGCCCTGGGCTGGACCGACGTCTACACGATGACCAAGTCGCTCGGCGAACGCGTCGCCGAGGACCTGTGGGCCGGCCAGGGGCACCGGCGGACGATCCTGCGCCCGACGATCATCGAGAGCGCGCTGCGCTACCCCTTCCCGGGGTGGATGGACGGCTTCAAGGTCGCCGACCCCCTCATCGCCGCCTACGCCCAGGGGCGGCTCCTCGGCTTCCCCGGGCAGCCCGACAGCGTCCTGGACGTCATCCCGGTCGACTTCGTCGTCAACGCCGCGCTCGCCGCGGCGCGGCGACCGGGCGACCCGGGCCGGGCCCGCTACCTGCAGGTCGGCTCCGGCACCTCCAACCCGCTGTCCCTGGCCGAGCTGCGCCACTGGGTGCAGGACTACTTCTCCTCGCACCCGTGGATCGACCGCGACGGGCGCGAAGTGCGGCCCGAGCCGTGGGAATTCAGCGACCCCGCGGCGCTGCACCGCTGGGCGTCGCGCCGCCAGCGGGCCCTGCGGGGCTCGGCGGCGCTGCTCGACGCGCTGCCCTCGCACTGGCTCTCCGGGTCGCGGCAGGCCGTGCACGACGGGCTGCGTCGCCTGTCGACGATGCGCGGCTACGTCGAGCTCTATCAGCCGTATACGTGCGCGACGACCGTCTACGACGACACCCAGACCCGCACGCTGCTCACCCAGGAGCACCACCCGCGGGACAGCTTCGACGTCACCGCCATCGACTGGCGGCGCTATCTCCTGCAGGGGCACCTGCCCGCACTCGTGGCGATCATGCAGGGCCGCTCGGGCACGCCGGCGCGTCCGGCGAC
>JAVTVZ010000195.1:0-5234 GCA_032229625.1 Dermatophilaceae bacterium
CGATCTTGTTGGCGTAGACCGCGTTGACCGCCGCCTCCGGACCCATCACCGCGATGCGCGCCGTCGGCAGCGCGATCGTCGCGTCGGGCCCGAAGCCCGGGCCGGCCATCGCGTAGAGCCCGGCGCCGTAGGCCTTGCGGACGACGACGCAGATCTGCGGCACCGTCGCCTCCGAGACCGCGGCAACCATCTTCGCCCCGTGGCGGATGATGCCGCCGCGCTCCACCTGCGAGCCGATCATGAAGCCCGGCACGTCCGCCAGGTAGACGAGCGGGATCGAGAAGGCGTCGCACAGCCAGATGAAGCGGGCCGCCTTGTCGGCCGAGTCGGTGAAGAGCACCCCGCCCTTGACCGCCGAGTTGTTGGCGACGATCCCCACCGTGCGCCCCTCGAGCCGCCCGAAACCGACGACGAGCTCGGGCGCGAAGAGGGGCTTGATCTCGAAGAACGACTCGTCGTCGAGCAGACCGTCGATCACCGTGTGGATGTCGAAGGGCGCGCTCTCGACCTCCGGCACCGTGTCGCGGCGCAGCGGCGCGGCCGGCGGCTCGACGGCATACGACGGCGGTTCGTCCCGCCACGACGACGGGAGGTAGGAGAAGTAGAGCCGCGCGAGCTCGATGGCCTCGACGTCGTCGGCGACGAGCAGGTCGCCGACACCGGAGACCGTGCAGTGCATCCGCGCCCCGCCCATCTCCTCCAACGAGACCTTCTCCCCGACGACCATCTCGGCCATGCGCGGGCTGCCCAGATACATCGACGCGTTGCCGTCGACCATGATGATCACGTCGGTGAAGCTCGGGATGTACGCCCCACCGGCCGCGCTCGGCCCGAAGAGGCAGCAGATCTGCGGCACCCGCCCCGAGAGCGCCACCTGGTTGTGGAAGATGCGCCCCGCGCCGCGGCGGCCGGGGAACATCTCGACCTGGTCGGTGATGCGCGCGCCCGCCGAGTCGACGAACCAGAAGACCGGCAGCTCCTCGCGCAGCGCCGCCTCGGTGGCGCGGATGATCTTCTCCACCGTCCGCGCGCCCCACGAGCCGGCCTTGACCGACGGGTCGTTGGCGATGACGATCACCGGCCGCCCGTCGACCGTGCCGCGACCCGTGACGACGCCGTCGGCCGGCAGGCCGGCGGCCAGCGCGTTGGCATACCGCCCGTCCTCGACGAAGCTGCCCGCGTCGACGAGCAGCGCGATGCGGTCGCGGACATACAGCTTGCCCTGGTCGGCGAGCTTGGCCGCCGCCTTCGCGGTGAGCGCGCCCGAGGCGGCGTGCGCCTGCGCGAGACGTCGCCGCACGTCACCGACGCGGGCGTCGCCGCCACGCTCCGGCGGCGTCGGGGGCGCGAACGCGTCGTCGGGCCGGGACTGGGCGCTCGTGGTGCTCTGCGTCATCGCCGGCCCCCGCTACGCGCTGGGCAGGCCGAGGCCGCGGGCGATGAGCATGCGTTGGACCTCGCTGGTCCCCTCGCCGATCTCGAGGATCTTGGCGTCGCGATAGAAGCGGGCCACCGGGTACTCCTCCATGAAGCCGTTGCCGCCGAAGACCTGCGCCGCCGTGCGCGTCGCCGTCACCGCCGCCTCGGTGGCATACAGCTTGGCCATCGACGCGGCCTGCTTGACCTTGGCCATGCTGCCGCGGCCCGCGTGGAGTTCGTCCTTGAGCCATGCCGCCTTGTAGGTGAGCAGGCGCGCCGCCTCGACGCTGACCGCGAGGTCGGCGATCGGGAAGGAGACACCCTGGTTGACGCCGATCGGGCGGCCGAACGCGATCCGCGTCCTGGCGTAGTCGCTCGCCTGCTCGAGCATCGCCTGCGCCATGCCGACCGCGAGCGCGCTGATCGCGATGCGGCCGTCGTCGAGGGTCGCCAGGAACTGCCGGAAGCCCGCGCCCTGGTCGCCCAGGAGGTGGTCGGCGGGCACCCGGCAGCCCTCGAACGTCAGGCCGTGGGTGTCGGAGATGTGCCAGCCGAGCTTGCGGTAGGCCGGCTCGACGGTGAATCCCGGTGTGCCGGCAGGGATCATGATCGCGCTGATCTCGGCGCGCCCGTCGGGCGTCGTGCCCGTGCGCGCGGTGACCGTGACGACCGAGGTGATGTCGGTGCCGGAGTTGGTGATGAAGGCCTTGGCGCCGTCGACGACCCACTCGTCGCCGTCCAGGCGCGCCTTCGTGCGGGTCGCGCCCGCGTCCGAGCCCGCCTCGGGCTCGGTGAGGCCGAAGCCGGCGAGCGCGCGACCGGCGACGAGATCGGGCAGGTAGCGCTGCTTCTGCTCGGTCGAGCCGAAGGTGAGGATCGGGTTGATCCCCAGGCCGACACCGGCCGACAGCGTGATGCCGATTGACTGGTCGATGCGGCCCAGCTCCTCGATCGCCAGGCAGAGGTAGGTGAACTCGCCGCCGTCGGAATCCGCGGTCATCGACCCGCCGAACTCCTCGGGGACGACCATCCCGAAGAGACCGAGCTCGCCCATCTTCGGCACGAGGTCGACCGGGAAGTGGGACGCCTCGTCCCAGGCCGCGACGTGCGGCGCGACCTCCTGCTCGGCGAAGTCCCGCACGACCCGGCGGAAGTCCTCGTGGTCCTGGCTCAGCTCGAACATGTCAGGGGTCGCCCTTTCGTCGCGTCGGTGCGGCGCCGGAGGCGCTGCGCACGAGGGTGCGACGGCGCCGGTGCCATCGGGCCCCCGGCGACGCATGCGGGTCTCGCGGCGCGTCGTCGCGGGGCGTTGGGGACACCGTACTGGCCGATCCCGGTTTCGGGCAGTCTCGGCGTCCGCCGCTGCCCTCGGCCTGCGCATCGGAGCGACCCGGACGACTGCGGGTGTTACCTTCTGCGACAGCGTGATTCGCCCTCGATCGTCGTCCCGCCCGCGCAGGAGGTGTCCATGCATCCGCACGGACCCGCGGCCGGCGCACCGGCGGGCGGGGCGCCGGCCGGGCCCCGGGAGGAGTCGGTGGGCGAGCCGGGGCACCCCTGGCGTCGCGCCGGTCTCGCCGGGACGTCGGCGCTCGCCGGGACGTCGGCGCGACTGGGGCGGCGACTGCTCGGCTACGCGCTGATGACGTGGGTCGCGACGAGCCTGTCGTATCTGGCCGCCGTGACGCTGCTGCGCCCGCAGCTGCGCCTCGAGCAGGCGACCCCGCGCCCAGCGCCGGGGGACGTCGCGGCCCGCCTGACCTCCTACGGGCTCGACCCGGACGCCTCGGCCCTGACGCGCTACGGGCAGTGGGCGGTCGGCGTGCTCACTCGCTGGGACTGGGGGCGCAGCCCCGACGGCACCCCCGTCGCGGCCGAATTCCTCGGGCGGGCACTGGTGTCGGGGCGGCTGATGCTGCTTGCGACCCTGCTGGCGATCGTGCTCGGCGTGGCCCTGGGCGTCTACACCGCGACCCGCGCGCACCGCCTGCCGGACCGGATCCTGACGACCGCCGGCTACGTCATCGTCTGCCTGCCCGCGCCGGTCGCCTACGTCTGGGTGCAGCTCGCCGGGATCCGCGCCAACGAGCTCGCCGGGCGGCGTCTGGTCTACGTCAGCGGCATGACCTCGCCCGTGCCGGTCCACGGCGTGATCCCGCAGGCCCTCGACGCGGCCGCGCACCTGTCCCTGCCGACGATCGCGCTCGCGCTGCTCGGCTACGGGGGCTTCCACCTGCTGCAGCGGGCCGTGCTGCTCGACGAGGTCGAGTCCGACTACGTGCGCACGGCCCGCGCCAAGGGGTTGACGCGCGGGCAGGCGATCCGGCGACATGCACTGCGCACGTCGCTCGTGCCGCTCGCGCAGAACGTCGCCTTCACGCTGCCGGCGATCTTCGCCGGGGCCTTCGTCGCCGAGAGCGTCTTCGGGTGGGACGGGATCGCCGGCTACACGCTCGACGCGATCACGGTGACCCAGGACGTCAACGTGACCGTGGCGTCGATCGCCTTCGGCTGCGCGCTCTTCGCCGTCGGGGCGATCGCCGCCGACGCGAGTGTCACCGTGCTCGACCCGCGGGCCCGCGGCGGGCTGCGGTGAGGCCGGGCGCGTCGCGCGCGAGGGCGCGGGCGGCCACGGAGGCTACGGAGGCCTCGGAGACCGCCGCGGACGTCCTCGGACCGGTCCGTGGATCGCACTCGGCCGCCGCACGATTCGCGCGCTCGACGACCGGGATCGTGGGCCTGGCGATGCTCGCGGCCGTGACGCTGCTCGCCCTGCTCGGGCCCGCGCTGAGCCCCTGGGACCTCGTGACCCAGGACTTCGACCACCTCGGCACCCCGCCCGGCGTCGGCGGCCACCTGCTCGGCACCGACGCCGGCGGCCTGGACCTGCTCGCCCAACTCGCCGCCGGCACCGGCCGCTCGCTGCTCATCGCCGCGGTCGTCGGGGTGCTCACCCCGCTGCTCGGCGGGGTCGTCGGCGCGACCCTGGCGCTGTGGGGCGGGCGCCGCGAGCGGGTCGGTCTGTGGCTGCTCGACATGCTCCTGCTGCTGCCGGCCTTCCTGCTCGTCGCCGTCGCCATGGACTCCCTGACCCTGAACTCCCTCGGCGGGCCCTCGGACGCTGCGGCGCGGGCCGGCGCGACCACCGGCGTGAGCGCGCTGGTCCCCTCGGGCTCGGCCTGGCTGCTCGCGGGGCTGCTCACGCTGACCGGCTGGATGCCGCTCGCCCGGGTCGTGCGGGCCATGACCCGGTCGCTGCGCGAGCGCGACTTCGTCGTCGCAGCGCGCTATCTCGGGCTCTCGGACGCCCAGATCGTGCGCACGCACCTGCTGCCGCACCTGTCCTCCTACCTGCTGCTCGCGGTCGTGCTCGGCGCCTCGGCGGCGATCGTCACCGAGACGACGCTGAGCTTCCTCGGCATCGGGCTGCGGCCGCCGGAGGTGTCGCTCGGCGCGCTCATCGGCCGGTCCACCGACCAGGTCAGCGCGTATCCGTGGCTCTTCTGGGCGCCGACCGCCGCGCTCGTGTGGATCACCCTGGCCCTGGCCCTCGTCGGGGACGCCGCCCGCGACGCCCTCGATCCGCGAGGCACGCGCGGCGCCGCCCGCGGGGGCCCGGTCGCGGCGTCGGCGGGCCCGCAGGCGCCGCCGTCCCGGGCGCAGGACGCCGGATCCCGGGCGAGGCGGGGCGCGTCGTGAGCCGCGACCAGTCGGAGCCCCTGGTAGGAGGTCGCGGGGGCTCCGGCCCGCGCGCGCAGACTCCCCCGGCGCGTCGGGACGTGCGCGGGCGCGCCGTCACCGGGGCTCGCGCCGCC
>JAVTVZ010000196.1:0-33073 GCA_032229625.1 Dermatophilaceae bacterium
TAGCGCACCTCCATGGCATGGAGGGGGTCAGGGGTTCGAGTCCCCTCAGCTCCACCGACAATCGCATCACGCACCGTGCCCCACCTGATGGTGGGGCATTGTCGTGTCCGGACCCGACGTCAGCGGGGTGCGCCGGGCCGCACTCGAGACGGGGGTGACCGGCGTGGGTGACATTCCGCAGCTCGGGCCGCTGCCGCGGCGGATCACGGTCACGGCCGACATGGCCGCGCGGCTCGTGGCGCAGCAGTTCGCGCAGTGGGCGGGTGAGCCCGTGCGCGCGGTGGCGCGGGGCGGGTGGGACAACTGGACCTTCCGCCTCGGCGCGGACAAGGTGCTGCGACTGCCGAGCGCGCCGGAGTATGCGCTGGCCGTGGCGAAGGAGCATCGCTGGTTGCCGCGGCTGGCGGCCGCGCTGCCGGTGCCCGTGCCGCGCCCGCTGGCCACGGGCGCTCCCGCGCAGGGCTACCCCTTCGCCTGGTCGGTCTACGAGTGGATCGAGGGCACGCCCGCGTCGTTCGACGCGGTGGCGGACCCGGTGCGGTTCGCCGCGGATCTCGCGGACGCCGTGGCCGCCCTGCAGCGCGTCGAGGCGTCCGACGGCCCGCAGCCGGGCACGCACAACTGGTACCGCGGGGCGACCGTGCGGACCTACGAGGCGCAGGCGCTGCACGCGATCGACGACCTGCGCGGCCACATCGACGAGGCGCGTGCGCGGCAGGTCTGGGCCGAGGCGGTCGCGGCGACGTGGGACAGGGTCGACGTGTGGTTCCACGGCGACCTGGCGCCCGGCAACCTGCTGCTGTCGGACGGGCACCTGTGCGCGGTCATCGACTTCGGCACGTGCGGCGTCGGGGACCCCGCGTGCGACCTCGCCGTGGCCTGGACGCTGCTGACCCCGCAAGGGCGCTCGGTCTTCCGGTCGCGCCTGGGCGTCGATGACGGGACGTGGGCCCGGGGGCGCGGCTGGGCGCTGTGGAAGGCGCTCGTGTCGTGCGTCGGGCCCCTCGACGCGGGGCCCGACGCGGTCGACGCGCGGCGAGTGCTCACGCAGGTCCTCGCCGACGGCGACCGGGCCTGACGGGCGGCCCGATCGTGCCCCTCGGTGCGGCGGGGCCCGCGACCTGCCCTGACCGGCGCAGCGCGGCGTGCACCGACCGGCGTCAGGAGGGCGTCCGCTCGGTGATGGCCGCCACGATGCGCCGGCGGGCTCGGCGCCCGGGGCGGGTCGGAAGGAGCGGGTAGACATGCACCTCGCCGGGTGGCTCGTGGAATTCCACGTCCACACCGCGGGACCGCAGCGTGCGCACCCACGGCGCGGCGTCGAGATTCAAGATGTCGAGCGTGCCGCTGAAGATCAGCATCGGTCCCAGACCAGTGGGGTCGGCGTTGATGGGATTGAGGGGGTGCGCGAAACCGTGGTCGGCCAGCCACAGCTCGGAGAAGACGACCATGCCGTCCCGGCACAGCCACGGGTCCAGCGGTGCGCGCTCGGCCAGCCCGGGGTGGCGCAGCTCCAGGTCGATCGGCGGTGAGATGAGCACCGTGAGCGGCACTCTGGCGCCGCGGTCGCGCAGGGTGACCGCCGCGGAGAACGCGATCTGGGCGCCCGCCGAGTCACCCATGAGGATCGCGCCGTCGCCGGCATCGGCGGAGAGCTGCGCGGCGACCTGCGCGGCCTGCCAGGCGGTCCCGCCCTCGGTGACCAGGGGGTACAGGGGGATGACGGCTTCCCTGGCGGTCCGGCGGACGAGGTGGGCCAGGAAGGACCAGTGCGCGGCGTGAATCCCGTGCACGTATCCACCGCCGTGGAAATACACGATGCGGCCACGAGGCGCCGCCGGCGCCTCGCGGGTCATGCGGAAGACCGGCCAGCCGTGCGCGTCGTCGCGCGTGACGCGAACACGCCCGCGCAGGTGCGTGGGCGGCGTGATCGACCGCGGGTTCGCTCGCAACTCCTCGAGGTGGGCGCGGGCGAGCTCGGGAGTCAGGTAATTCCTGTTCCGCCCTTGGAGCCGCAGCGCCGGCGGGACGATCCGAGACGGAACGGTGAACATCGGCCACCTCGCGACGTGATCCAGATCGAAGGGAGCGTAGTCGCCTCCACGACGAGGAGCCAGAGCGAGTGGGTTCGTCTCCACTCTCTGTATGAGCGAAGTTGAGCGTTTAGGATTGGATTCATGACGGCGGCAGGTGCGCGGGGTCGACGGGCCCGGCAGTGTTGAGGGAGCAGCGGCAGCACCTCATCCTCGAGTCGCTGCGGTCGCGGGGGACCTCGAGTGTCGCCGCGCTGGCGACGGCCGTCGACGCCAGCGTCGCGACGATCCGGCGGGACCTGGCCGACCTCGACGCCGCGGGGCAGCTGCGGCGGGTCCGCGGGGGAGCGATGCCCATCGAGGAGCACGACGAGCCTTTCGCCGCCGTCCTGGCCGTCAACGCCGACGCGAAGCGGGCCGTCGCGCGCGCGGCGGCGGCGCTCGTCACCGACGGGAGCAGCGTGCTGCTCGACATCGGCACGACGACCCAGCATCTCGCCTACGAGCTGCGGGGGCGGCCGATCACTGTCCTGACCAGCAGTCTTCCGGCCGCGCAGGTGCTCGCCGGCGACCCGGTCGTCGAGCTGGTCGTGCTCGGGGGACTCGTGCGACGCGACTACCACTCGATGGTCGGCTACCTCACCGAGCAGGCCCTCGGGCAGGTCCACGCCGACGTCCTCTTCCTGTCGACCAGCGGCCTGCGCACCGGCGAGGACGGCCCGCCGCAGGTCATGGACACGACCGTCCTCGAGGTGCCCGTCAAGCGGGCGATGCTGCGGGCGGCCAGCCGGGCGTATGTCGTCGCCGACCCCGCGAAGTTCCCCGGACGCGGGTCGAGCCGGGTCTGCGGTGCCGACGAGCTGACCGGGCTCATCACGAGCACCGGCGCCCCGGACGAGGCGCTCGCAGCGGCCACCCGCGCGGGGCTCGAGGTTCACGTCGCCGATTCGTGATGTTCACTTCTGAGTAGAAGGGTGTCACGCGTGAGCGTTCCTGAGTAGCCTGTCCGGCACGCTCGCACTCTGATGTCCCGCCGACGAACGGATCCGCCATGGCCCACTCGCGTCTCACCCGCTCGCCGGCGCTCGTGCTGGCACTCATCGCCCCGCTCGCCCTCGCCGGCTGCGCGAAGTCCGCCTCCGACGTGCAGAACCAGCAGGCCGGGGCCACCGGCGGCGCGACGGGCGGCGGCGCCCAGTCGGTCACCGTGCTCATCAGCGCCGACACCAACATCCAGAACCTCTGGGAGAAGAAGCTCATCCCGGGCTTCACCAAGGCCAACCCCGACATCACGGTGAAGACGAACTTCGACCTCCACGGCGAGCACGACGCGCAGAACCTCGCGAAGCTCGCCGCCGCCGTCAAGGGCGGCAAGGACGTCGGCTTCGACGTCATCGACGCTGGATTCGTCAGCCAGGCAGGCGATTCGGGGCTGCTCGAGCCCGAGAGCGCCGACACCCTCCCCGCCCTGAAGGACGTGAGCCCCACGCTGCTGGAGGCCGGCAAGGGCCACGGCGTGCCCTACCGCGCGAGCTCGGTGCTGCTCGCCTACAACACCAAGACCGTCAACACCCCGCCCAAGACGCTCGACGAGCTCCTCGCCTGGATCAAGGCCCACCCCGGCAAGTTCGCGTACAACTCACCGAAGTCCGGCGGCTCCGGCCAATCCTTCGCCGCGACCGTGCTCGACGCGAATATGGACAAGGCGGCCTCGGAGAAGCTGCGCACCTCCACCGACAAGGACGCGATGGCGCAGTGGGACAAGGGCTTCGCCGTGCTGAAGAGCCTCAACCCGTCCGTCTACGGCAAGGGCGTCTACCCCAACGGCAACTCCCAGGTGCTCGACCTGCTCTCCTCGGGGCAGATCGACATGGCGCCGGTGTGGTCCGACATGTTCGTCACCGGCAAGACCAACGGGCAGATCCCCGAGTCCGTCGAGGTCACGCAGATCTCCGAGCCCTCGTTCACCGGCGGCGCGTCCTACCTCGGCGTCGCCAAGACGACCCAGCACAAGGAGGCCGCGCAGAAGCTCCTCGAATACGTGCTCACCCCGGCCGCACAGGCCGACATCGCGATGGAGATCGCCGGCACGCCCGTCGCGCCGCTGACGAGCCTGCCCGCGGAGGTGCAGAAGAAGTTCGAGGGCACCGACCCCGGCACGATGCGCCCGATGTACTACGCCGAGGTGGCCAACGACCTCAACAACCAGTGGGACCAGAAGGTGCCCGGTCAGTGACGGCCAGTGACGGTGAGCAGCAGTGACGACGGGTAGACGGTCGCGCGGCTTCGCGATGGCGATGCCGCCGATCGTCCTCATCCTGGGCTTCGTCGGGCTGCCGATCGTCACGGCCGGGCTCTACAGCCTCGGACACTTCGGCGGCCTCAACGCGACGACCGCGGCGATCGGCCAGCACCAGCACGAGGCGACGCACTGGTGGGGCACCCTCGGCGCGTACGAGGAGGTGCTGACCAACGGCCGCTTCCAGCGCGACCTGGCGATGACGATCAGCGTCACGGTCGTCTCGACGGCGATCGTCATGGTGCTCGCCATCGGCATCGCGCTCTACCAGCGGCTCTCGGACTCACGCCTGGCCAAGGCGCTCGCCGTGCTCTCGATCGTGCCGATGTTCATCCCCGTCGTCATCGGCTCGTGGGCGATCCTCACGTTCTACTCCGGCACCGGATTCGTGCGGACCGCGCTCGCGCAGGTCGGCATCGAGGGGCCGGTGTGGGCGTTCACCCAGACGGCGGTCGTCATCGGCTCGGTGTGGACGTCGCTGCCGTTCGCCGTGCTCATGGTGACCTCGGGCGTGCAGGCCGTGCCCGACGCGCTCATCGACGCGGCCCGCGACTCCGGCGCCTCCCTCGCGCGCACGGCAGTCGGCATCATCCTGCCGATCGCCGCCGTGCCGATCATCATCGCCGTGACGTTCACCTCGATCGGGGTGCTCGGCTCGTTCACGGTGCCCTATCTCACCGGGCCGAACGCGCCCGCGATGCTCGGCGTCGACATCGCGAACTACTTCCAGGCGTTCAACCAGCCGCAGCAGTCGATCGTCATGGCCTTCGTCGTCTTCGCGCTCGCCTCGGCGGTCGGCGGCTTCTACGTCTGGGCGAACTTCCGCTCGGCCGGCAAGGCGGTGAAGTAGGTGGGGTGGGTCGCGCGGTCACTCCTCGGCGTCTTCGTCGCAGGCTTGTGCCTCTTCGTCTTCGGGCCGCTGCTCTGGCTCGGCGCGCACGCCTTCGTCACGACGTGGACCTACCCGCAGCTGCTGCCCGACGGGCTGACGCTGCGCTGGTGGAAGGTCGTGCTGGAGGACCCGAATCTCGCGGCGGCGGTGCAGAACTCGTTGACGTTCGCGCCGCTGACGGTGCTCGCCTCGGCGGTCATCTGCCTGCCGGCCGCCTACGCCTTCGCGCGGTACGACTTCTTCGCGCGGCGCACGATGCTCATCGGGCTCTTCGCGACGAACGCCTTCCCGAAGATGGGGCTCTTCGCGACGATGGCCTCGCTCTTCTACGCGCTCGACCTCATGCAGACCGTGCTCGGCATCCTCATCGTCCACGTCATCGGCACCGTCGTCTTCATGACGTGGATCCCCGCGGCCGCGTTCGCCGCGGTGCCGCGCTCGTTGGAGGAGGCCGCTCGTGATGCCGGCGCGGGGCCGCTGCGGGTGTTCTTCACCGTGACGCTGCCGCTCGCACTACCGGGCATCCTCGTCGCCGCGATCATGTCGTTCCTCGCGAGCTTCGACGAGGCGCAGGGCACCTACCTCATCGGAGCCCCGGACTACATGACGATGCCGACGCAGATGTACAGCCTCGTGCTCAACTACCCCAAGCAGGTCGCCGCCGTGTTCTCGCTCATGCTGTCGCTGCCCTCGGTCCTGCTCCTGCTGCTCGTGCGCAAGCAGGTCATGGGCGGCCACCTCGCCGAAGGGTTCCAGATCCGATGACCGACGCGATCGCACCCAAGGGCCTGCGGATCACCGGGCTGCGCAAGGTCTTCGGCGAGAAGGTCGTCGTCTCCGACCTCGACCTCGACGTACGCCCCGGCGAGCTCGTCAGCCTCCTCGGCCCCTCGGGCTGCGGCAAGACGACGACGCTGCGGATGGTCGCCGGCTTCCTCGAGGCCGACGCCGGGAGCATCGAGATCGACGGCACGGACGTCGTGAAGCTGCCCCCGGATCGGCGCCCGAGCGCGATGGTCTTCCAGAACTACGCGCTCTGGCCGCACATGAGCGTCTTCAAGAACGTCGCCTACCCGCTCAAGCTGCGCCGACTGCCCAAGGCCGAGATCGAGCAGCGGGTCATGGGCGTGCTCGACCTCGTCAACCTCGCCCATCACCGCGACAGCCGACCCGCGACGATCTCCGGCGGCGAGCAGCAGCGGGCCGCACTGGCGCGGGCGCTCGTGCAGGAGCCGCACGTCCTCCTCCTCGACGAGCCGCTGAGCAACCTCGACGCCAAGCTGCGCGTCAAGGTCCGCGAGGACATCCGTGAGCTGCAGCAACGCCTCGGCATCACGACTGTGCTCGTCACGCACGACCAGGACGAGGCGCTGTCGATGTCCGACCGGGTCGCGGTGATGAACGACGGGCGGATCGAGCAGTTCAGCACGCCCGACGAGCTGTACGACGCGCCCGCGAGCAGCTTCGTCGCGAATTTCGTCGGGCAGCTCAACACGCTGCCGGGGCTCGTCTCGGGTGGGCGGGTAGTGGCGGGCGACGTCGTGACGTGCGTGCGGCCCGAGCACACGACGTGCGTGGCGCCTGGCTCGGGGGATCTCGACGGGGTGGTGCGGCGGGTCGTGCCGCGCGGTGCGTTCTCCGAGGTGGTCATCGACCTCTCCGGGGCGCCTGGTGCGGAGGAGGCCGTCGTGCGGTCGGTGGCCGTGCGCCCCGATGTCGCTGCAGGTCAACGGGTCGGGGTGCGGCTCGATCGGGCGATGCGCTTCCGCGATGGGCTCCGCGTCTCCGACGACGCGAGGAGCGTGGGATGACGGCCGTCTGCGCGCACCGCGGGGAGTGCTGGACGCACCTGGAGAACACGCTGCCCGCCTTCGAGGCGGCGATCGCGGCGGGGGTCGAGGTCGTCGAACTCGACGTACGCGTCACCGCCGACGGCGTGCCGGTCGTGCTGCACGACGCGACGACCGCGCGGCTGTGGGGCGCACCGCTCGCCGTCGCCGAGCAGCCGTGGGAGGTGATCGGCGCGCTGCGCTGCGCGGGCGACCGGATCCCGCTGCTCACCGAAGCGCTCGACCTCTTCGCGGACGGCTCGACGCGGGTGCTCATCGACGTGATGAATCCCGACATCACCCAGGCCGCCCACGCCGTCGTCGCAGCTCACCCCGCCCGTCCGGTGACGGCGTGGTGCGGCGACACGGCCGCGATGGCGCTCGTGCGCTCGCTCGATGCCGACGCGGTGATCTACCTCGCGACCGAGGACGTCTCCGACGAGGAGCTGCGCGCGCAGATCACCGCGCTGCGCCCGGCCTACCTCAACAGCGACGGCAGCCAACTCACGCTCGAGGCCCTGCAGCGCTGCCGGGAGCTCGGGCTGGCGCAGTCGGTGTGGACGATCGACGATCCGGCCGCGATGCGGCTGCTGCTCGACCTCGGCGTCGACTCGATCACGACGAACCGCATCGACCTGCTGCAGGCGGTGCGTGCCGGCGGGCCTGCACCTGAGGTTCCTGCGGACCTCGCTCGCGCTCAAGCGGTGGCCCTCGACCTCGCCGGCTTTGCGCTGCGTCGCTCCCGGGCCGGCGCGCGGCGCATCGACACGAAGGCCGGGGCCGCCGACCTCGTCACGGACGTCGACCGCGCGATCGAGACGCGGGTGCGCGAGGTGCTCACCGTGGCGTTCCCGGAGCATCGCGTCGTGGGGGAGGAGCAGGGCGCCTCGGGGCCGGAGTCGGCGTGGACGTGGCACTGCGATCCGGTCGACGGGACGACGAACTTCGCTGCGGGGTTGAGCTTTTCGTCCTTCTCCCTGTGTCTGGCACACGAAGGACGGCCCGTCGTCGGGGTCGTCGCCGACTACGGCACGGGGCAGCTCGTCGATGCGGTCGCCGGAGGGGGCGTCCGCATCGACGGGCTGCCGGTCGGCGTCTCGCAGGCGGCGCTGAAGGGAGGTGTCGTGCTCGCCGAGCTGCACGGCAACCGCTGGTGGCCCGGGCTCGACGCGCTCCGCTCGGCGTGCATCGAGGCCGACGCGACGCTGCGGATCATGGGGTCGGGCACGTTGTCGCTGACCCAGGTCGCGCTCGGGCGGGCCGCCGCGTGCGCGATCAGCGAGTTCCACGCCATCGACCACGGCGCGGCCCTGCTGGCCTGCCTCGAAGCGGGTGCCCGGGTCGTCGCCGACCCCTTCGAGGGTCCGCGGGACGTCACCGGCGAGGCGATGCCGCTGGGGGAGCAATTCGTCGTCGCCCACGAACCGACGCTGCGCGCCCTGGGGGTCTGACCCCGAATCCCCGCTGCTGTCAGCCGCGTCGCCGACGTCGCCGCACGGGTCGGCGCACGCGTCGGCGTGCGGACACGCCGGTGATCGCCGGCGTGTCGGTTCGTCGTCGGTTCGTCGTGGTGCAGCGTCGGGTTCGTCGTCCGGCGGCGTCGTCGCGGTGCCGGGGGCCGTCGGCGCGGCCCGACGGGGCCGGCGCGCCCACCGATCACGTCAGGCAGATCACGACGGCAGATCAGTCGGGCAGATCAGTCGGGCAGATCACTCGGGCGGGGCGGTCGGCGGGCGCCGCCGACGCTCGGCCTGCGCGGCGCGCCGTGCCCGCAGGGCCTCGCGGCGGCGACTCAGGCTGCGGCGGGCGCGGCGGGGCACCACCTGACGCGGCGACCACGAATCGCCGGCCGGCAGCATCCAGCCGTACCGGCGGGCGAGCAGGCACAGGCTCGCGCCGACCCCGGTGGCCACGAGCAGCCCCGCGTTCGACTGGCCCGCCGCGTAGGCGCCGACCATGACCGCTGCCGCGATCGCCGCGCACGTCGCGTAGAGCGTGTTGCCGCCCAGCACGGTCGGCGTGCGGCGCAGGACGATGTCGCGCAAGGCGCCGCCGCCCACCGCGGTGATCGTGCCGAGCAGGATCGCCGGCAGCCACCCCAGGCCCGTGGCCAGCGTCTTCAGCGAGCCCGCCGCCGCCCACGAGCCGAGCGCGATCGCGTCGACGACCGGCCACAGCCGGTCCCAGACCCGCCCCTCGACGGTGACGGCGAAGGTCACCGCGGCCGCCGCCAGCGCCGTCAGCACGTAGGCGGCGTCGAGCAGCGCCGCCGGCGGACCGACCTGGAGCAAGGTGTCGCGGATCATGCCCCCGCCGAGCCCCGACAAGATCGCCAGCGTCGCAAACCCCACCGGGTCGAGCCGCTCGGCGCGCGCGATGACACCACCGACCGCCGCGTTGCCGAAGACACCCGTGAGGTCGATGACGCGGAAGACGTCGGCGACCGCCGGGGCCTCCAGCTCCACCGGCATCGGGCCGACCCCGGCCCCCGCTCCGGCCCCGGATCCGAGGTCGACGAGCGGACCGGCTCCCTGCGTCGTCAGGGCCGCGGCATGCGTGAGGCCGTCGGCGCAGGTCGCGCCGAACAGGCTGACGAGCCCGAGCACCCCGAGGAGCCGCAACGCCCTCATCGTCGCCCCGAGTCGTCACGTCCAGAGTCGTCACGTCCAGAGTCGTCGCGTCCTGAGCCGTTGCGCCCCCAGTCGTCGCGCCCCGAGTCGTCGCGCCCGGAGTCGTCGCGCCGCCACGCTGCGTCGCCGTCGGTCGCGCTCCCTCCGGGCCCTCTTCCTCCGGTCCTTCTGTCGGCGCTGTCTGCGGCCCAGCCTGCGGCGTCCCGGGCCGTGCGCCCAGCACCGTCCCCGCCGCCGGGTCGCAGGCCGCCGCCCGCCGATCCCCGGGATCGCAGCCGCCGCCACGTCCCCTGCAGGCGCGCCCACAGGTCCGCGCGGGTCGCGTCGAGCTCACGCAGCCCGGCGCCCGGCAGGAGCACCGCCCGGGCCCGCGGCAGCGTCCCACGGGAGCGCAGCACCGCGCGCCGGACCACGCGGGCGTCGGCGTCGGCGCCCGCCAGCGCGTCGGCGTCGACGCTGCCCGGCGGCGCGTATCGGGCCGCCTGGGTCAGCGTCGCGAGCCGCGTCAGGGCCTGATCCGGCGCCCCGGTCAGACCGGCGTCGGTGCGGATCGACTCGCGCTGGTCGGCCAGCGTGCGGCGCGGGTCGGGCGCGAGCCCGACGTCGCCGAGGCGATCCACGAGATCGGTCCAGAGCGCCTCGACCCCGTCGCCGGGATCGATCCCGCCGGAGCCGGGCGTCGGCCCGGTGCTGCTCGGCCGTGCCGCAGGGCCCAGACCCGCGCGGGCGGCGTCGCGTCGCCGGGCCCGGCGGGCCGACAGCGGCACGGCGGCGAGCGCGGCGAGCGCGAGCAGGAGCGCGGCGACGACGAGCGGCCACGTCCGCCCCGGGGTCTGCTGCGGCACGGGAGCGCCCGCGTCGGAGTCGCGCTCCTGGGGGCGTTGCGCGCTGGGCGTCGGGCTCGGCGAGGCCGTGGGCGCGGCCGACGTCGGGGCCGCGGTCGGGGTCGCGGGCGTCGCCTGGCCCGAGCTCGCCACGGAGTAGGCCGGTGGCGTGCCCGAGCGGGCACCCGGCGTCGGCTCGAAGCGCAGCCAGCCCGTCCCGGGGAAATACAGCTCCGGCCAGGCGTGCGCGTCCGCCGCGATGACCCGGCGCGACCCGTCGATCTCCGCCCCGGGCAGGAATCCGGTGGCCATCCGCGCCGGGATGTCCAGGGACCGCGCCATGAGCACCATCGCCGTGGCGAACTGCACGCAGTAGCCCTGCTTGGTGCGCAGGAAGAAGTCGACGGCGTCGGCGCGGACCTGCTGCTCGGACATCCCCGGCGGCGGATCGGCGAGCTGCAGGGAGTAGGTGAAGCCGCCGGAGGAGCGCAGCCACTCCTGGATCGCGACGGCCTGGTCGTATTGCGAGCCCCGCATCTGCGAGGTGACCCGCACGGCGGTCCGCCGCACGAGCGGCGTCACCCCGGAGGCGTCCAGGGCCGCCGACACGCTGCGCGGGTAGCTGTACAGGCCCGGATCGCGCAGCGCCTCGACGTCCGGGTCGAGCGCGAGATACGTCAGCCCGTAGCGCGGCGGCGTCGCGTCGACGGTCAGCACCCCGGAGGTGCGGCTCTGCGCCCAGCGCGCGTCGGACACGCGCCCCTCGATGACGTCGGGCGGCGCGGCGAGATAGGGGGCGGCGAGCTCGTTGTCCGTGACCTCCACGCGGTGCCGGGGGGAGGGCGGGGTCGGCTCCAGCCAACCGAGCGGGTACCGCAGCTGGGGGGTGTCGTCCGGGGCGTCCTCCACGGCGTCCGGCTCCCAGCGGCCGTCCGCGTAGACGGTCGACACCGACACCCGCAGCGGCGGCGGGGTCGGGTCGTCGGTGCGGTAGCGCAGGACGGGCCGGCCTTGCGTGCTCGTCAGGTCCTGGATCATCTGGGCCGACGGCGAGAAGCCGACCTGCCCCTGCCCGCCGAAGCCGCCGGTGCCGAAGCCGTCGGCGAGATAGCGCACCGGCAGGTGCGGCAGCGCCGCGGAGGCCAGCAGGGCGATCGCGATCGCCGCGGCTCCCAGGGACGCCGACGCCAGGGTGCGGCGGCGAGCGCCCGGCTCGCGCGTCGGGGTGGCGGTGGCCGAGTGGGCGCCGCCGGTCTGGCGCCCGCTGCCCGGCGGGGGGTCGTCGATCGCCGGCGGGGCCGACGCGGAGCGTGCCGCGGGCGCGCGGCCCGACGTCGCGGGCCGCCCCCAGGCGCGCACGACGTCCCGGTCGTGCAGGGCCAGCAGCGCCAGCCAGCCGAGCGCCGTCCCGACGAAGGACGACGGCGGCAGCCCGCCGTCACCGTTGGCGACCGCGGCGAGGAAGGGCGCGAGGATCGGCAACCCCGCGAGCGCCGGGCGGCCCAGCGTCACGCCGAGGGTGTCGGCGACGAGCGCGATCGCGCCGACGGCGCCGGTGAGCAGGAAGGTCACGCCCAGCGTCTCCGGGGCCGGCGCCGCGTGCTCGCGCAGCGTCTCGCCCGCCTCGATCAGCAGGGCGTTCCAGTAGGTCAGCGTGGCCGGTGTCGGCACGAGGCCGAGCAGCAGCGTGTCGGAGTGGAAGAGCCCGACGAGCGTGACGACATACGCGCCGGTCTGGGCGCCGACGGCGGCGGCGGGCGTCAGCCGCGGGCGGGCCAGCGCACCGGTGAGCCCGACGACCACGAGGACGACGGCGAGCCGCCACACCCAGCCGTCGCCGTCGAAGAGCGTGCGCAGCGGCTGCGCCGAGCACAGCACGGTGAGGGCCACGATGAGCGACCCGAGCGTGCCCGTCATCGCACGCCTCCGGCCAGGTCGTGCCACACGGCCTCGAGGCGCTCCGGGCCGGCGACGACGCGCGCGCGCCAGCCGCCCGCGGCCGCGTGCGCGGCGAGCGCGTGCGCCTCCTGCGGCAGCTGCGGCCCGGGCAGGTCGGGGCGACGCCCGCCCGGTCTGCGCCCGGATCCGCCGGAGGCGGCGTCGGATCCGCCGGAGGCATCATCGTCGGATCCGCCGGAGGCATCGTCGGATCCGCCGGAGGCATCGTCGACGGTGCGGCGCGCTCCGGGGGCCACGAGGATCGCCAGACCCGAGGTGCCGGCCGGCAGCGTGCCGAGCAGCGCCCGGGCCGCGCCGGGGTCGTGGGTGCCGACGACGAGCACCGCCAGGCCGCTGCCGGTGGCCGCGTCGCGCAGCGTCGTCACCAGCGGTGACTCGGTCGCGGCGTCGGCGCCGTGCGTGTCGTCCGCGCCGGAGAGCGACCCGCCGCCGGTGAGGGGCCCGCTGCCTGCGGCGCCGACCCGTGCGGGGCGCCGCGCGGCCCGAGGGCCTGCGGTCCGCGGCCGCAGCAGCTCCCCGTCGCGGGGGCCGACGAGGGCAAGCTCCCTCACCGTCTGATCCAGGTCGATGTCCTGCCCGCCGTGCCCGTCGACGACGACGGTCGGCACCGTCAGGGTGAGGGTGAAGCCGAGGGTGTGCAGGTGGGCGGCGATGGAGGCGACGGCCTCGACCGCCCACTCCAGGGCGTGGGAGTCCGGGCCGGCGGCCCCGCGACCGGTCGGGAAGCTCGGGTCGAGGCACAGCGCGGCCCGCCGCACCGGGGCGCGACCGTCGTGCCGCACGGTGAGTTCGTCGCGGTGGGCGGTGACGGGCCAGTGGATGCGCCGCAGGTCGTCGCCGATCTGGTAGGCGCGCAGCGAGGTGGCGTCGAGCTCGGTCGCCCCCGGTGAGGGCGTGTCGGCACCGCTGCTGCCCGACCCGCCGAGCGCCTCCGCGCGCCCCAGGAGAGGCCGGACGCGCGGCAGCACGAGCACCTCGCCGAGGCCCGGCAGCGGGGTCGCCGAGCTGCACAGGCCGAAGGGGTCGACGCGCCGCACCGACAGCGGCCCGAGCCGGTGCCGGCCGCGACGCAGGCCCCGGATCGCGTAGGTGACGCCGCGTGTCCCGCGCCGGGGGACCGGCGGCAGGACGAAGCGCAGCGGCTCGCCCAGCCCGGGATCGCGACCTTCCTCGGCGAACGACTCGGGCATGAGGAGTCCGGAGCGGTTGTGCACTCGCAACCTGACCGTCGAGCTCTCGTCGACAGTGAGAGTTGCCGGAGTCGCCAGCCTCTCGACGTCCAGTCGAGGTCGAGCTGCCTGGTAGGTGAGCAGGGTCAGCAGGGGCAGGCTGATGACCAGCATGCCGACCCGCGTGAGGTCGACGAATCCCAGCGCCATGCCCGAGCCCGCAAGGGTGACGCCGGCCGCGACCAGCGCGCGTCCGCGATCCGTCAGGCTGCCGCGGCTCGCCCTCGACGGGGCCGACGTCATCGCGTCCGGGCCTCGCGGCCGCCGCTCGGACGGCCGGGCAGCGGCACCGAGTCGACGACGTCGGTGACCACCTGCGCCAGGCTCGCCCGGGCGAGTCGGCTCTCCCCGGAGAGGAGCACGCGGTGTTCGAGCACCGGCAGCGCCAGGGCGCGCACGTCCTGCGGCAGCACGTAGTCGCGAGCGTCCAGTGCCGCCCGGGCGCGCGCCGCGCGCAGCAGGTGCAGCGACGCGCGCGGCGAGGCGCCCAGGCGCAGGGCGGGGGTCGAGCGGGTCGCGGTGACGACGTCGACGACATACCGCTTGAGGGCGTCGGCGGCATAGATGCCGCGAATCGCCTCCTGGGCGCGGCGGATGCCCGCGGCGTCGGTGACGGGCGTCAACTCGGCGAGCGGATCGTGGCTGCCGTGGCTGTCGAGCATGGCCAGCTCCGCCGCCGCGTGCGGATATCCCATCGAGATCCGCGCCATGAAGCGGTCGCGCTGGGCCTCGGGCAGGGGATAGGTGCCCTCCATCTCCAGCGGATTCTGCGTCGCGATGACGAGGAAGGGCTCGCCGAGCGGGTGCGTCTGCCCGTCGACGGTGACCTGCGCCTCCTCCATGGCCTCGAGCACGGCCGACTGGGTCTTGGGGGACGCGCGGTTGATCTCGTCGCAGACGACGATCGTCGCGAAGATCGCGCCGGGCCGGAATTCGAAGCGTCGCGTCTGGGTGTCGAAGATGCTGATGCCGGTGATGTCGCTGGGCAGCAGGTCGGGCGTGAACTGGATGCGCCGCATCGGGCTGTCGACGGCGGCGGCCATCGCCTTGGCCAGGGTCGTCTTGCCGACCCCGGGCACGTCCTCCAGGAGCAGATGCCCGCCGGCGAGCAGCACCGTCAGGGCCCGCTCGACGATGTCCTCCTTGCCCTGCAGCACGGTGTCGATCGCGCCGGCGAGGCGCCGGCCGAGCGCGGCGACCTCCTCGATCGCGGCGGCGCTCGTGCGCGCCGGATCGGCGCCCGCCGACGAGTGCCCTGCGGAGGGTGAGTGCACGAGGGATCTCCTTGCTGTTGCTGCATTCGCGGCTGTTGCTGCATTCGCGCCGGGGAGCGTCGCGGCCGGTGTCGCCGCGCCCGCGGATCCCGAGCAGGCGGTGCGCCGCCGGCCGGACTCCTCCACTTCCCTCCCCAATCATCACCGCTGCGGCTGTGCGTGCACGTCACGCGCCGTGCGCTGAGAGCGAACGTGCAGGTCAGCGGCCTGGATCCCGGGGGAGCGCGGGAGCGTCGCCGACGGCCTCAGGCGCCCTGTCGCGCCTGGCGTGGCCGTCGGGGCTCGATCCGCCCCACAGCGCTCCACGTCGCTCCACGTCGCTTCGCTGCCTCTGACCTGGGCATTCGCGGCCCGGATGCGCACATCACGGCGTTCTGGGCGTTGACCGTGGGGAATAGTGGCGTAAAGTGGAGGAGATCGGAGGGTTCGGGGGTGCCCGCGACGCTCACGACGGAGGGGAGGAGGCGCCGATGTTCCTCGGCACGCACCACCCCCGTCTGGACGACAAGGGCCGCCTGATCCTCCCCGCGAAATACCGGGAACGCCTCGCCTCCGGGCTGGTCGTCACCCGTGGCCAGGAGCGTTGCCTCTACGTCTTCCCGATGGAGGAGTTCATGCGAGTCGCGCAGGACCTGCGGTCCGCACCCGTGACGAGCAAGGCCGTCCGCGACTACCTGCGGGTCTTCCTCTCGGGTGCCTCCGACGAGATCCCCGACAAGCAGGGCCGCGTGACGATCCCGGCCACGCTGCGCGACTACGCCGGGCTCGGGCGCGAGTGCACGGTCATCGGCGCCGGCGCCCGCCTCGAGCTGTGGGACAGCGCGGCGTGGGAGACCTACCTGGCCGGCACCGAGCAGGCCTTCGCCGACCAGGCGCAGGAGGTGATCCCCGGCCTCATCTGACCGGCCTCACCCGCACGACCGGCTCGATCAGCACGACCAGCACGATCCGCGAGACCAGCACGATCCGCAGGCGTCCTGCCTTGTGGTCCTCCAGCCGCTTGACCGCTCCGGGGCACTTCCCCGGTCTCGGAGCAGACGATCCTCCCGTGGCACTTCCCGGCTCCGGGCGGCGGGCAAGCGGCGGGGGCCAGAGGAGCAGGAAGCCCGTGGAAGCCCGTGGCGGCCCGTGCCCCGATCACCACGCACCCATCCGATCCGAGATCCCCGGCCGGCGCGCCGCGCCAGGTCCGACCCCACAGCGGTAGGCGAGGAGGGCCCGATGACGCAGCCGCAGCCGACGCCCCGCGTCGGCGCCCAGGGCCGGCACGTGCCGGTCATGCTCGACCGCGTCGTCGAGGTCCTGGCCCCCGCCCTCACCCTGGCGGAGTCGGTCGCCGGCGCGTCACTCACGCGCGACCGGCGGCCGGTCTACGTCGACGGGACCCTCGGCATGGGCGGGCACACCGAGGCGATCCTGACGGCGTGCCCGGACGCCCTCGCCGTCGGCATCGACCGCGACCCCGAGGCCATCGCGCTGGCCCGCGAGCGGCTCGCCGGCTTCGGCGACCGCTTCGTGGCCGTGCACGCCGTCTACGACGAGATCGACGAGGTGCTCGCCGATCTGGACCTGCCCGCCGCGCACGCGGTGCTCCTGGACCTGGGGGTGTCGAGCCTGCAGCTGGACGAGGCCGACCGCGGCTTCGCCTACGCCCAGGACGCGCCGCTGGACATGCGGATGGACCCGACGTCGGGGCCGACCGCCGCGGACGTGCTCAACACCTACGGCGTGGAAGACCTGACGCGCGTGCTGCGCGACTACGGCGAGGAGCGCTTCGCCCGCAAGATCGCCGGCGCCGTCGCCCGCGACCGCGAGCGCGAACCCTTCACGGACTCAGGGCGGCTCGTGCAGATGCTGCGCCGCGTCGTGCCCGCCGCGTCGCAGCGCTCCGGGGGCCACCCCGCCAAGCGCACCTTCCAGGCGCTGCGCATCGAGGTCAACGGCGAACTCGCGGCGCTGGAGGCGGCGCTGCCTGTGACGCTCGATTCTCTTGCCGTCGGGGGGCGTGTCGCTGTCCTGACTTACCACTCCCTGGAGGACAGGATGGTGAAGCGGGTTCTCGCGGCCGCCGGCCGCAGCAGCACCCCACCCGGTCTGCCTGTCGAGTTGGCCGAGCATGCGCCCTACGTGCGTCTGCTCGGTCGGGGAGGGGAGGTGCCGACGGCAGCCGAGGTCGAGGTCAACTCGCGGGCGGCATCCGCTCGCCTGCGGGTCGCCGAGCGCGTCCGGGAGGGACCGCCCGGCGCCATCGCCACCCGGGTGGCGATGACCGACGCCCGACCGCACCGCACCACCGCACAGCCACCAGCACAGACCTCATCCGATCGCCGGGCCCCCAGCGCCCGACCGGTCCGAGGACGGAAGGGACACCCCCGATGAGCCAGATGCCGGCCCTGGCCAGGAGCGACGCAGCGGCGATGCCCGCGACCGCGCGCTCGACCCGGCGCCCCTCGGCTCCCGCCCGCCCCGCCCGCTCGCACCTGCGGGTCGTGACGGCGGCGCCGCGGCCCGCGCGGCGGATGCCCTTCATCGTCCTGTGCTCCGGGGTGCTCGCGGCCGGTCTGCTCGCCGTGCTCTTCCTCAACATGCAGCTGGCCCGCGGGTCGTATGCGTTGCACGACCTGCAGCGCCAGTCGACCATCCTGGCCGAGCAGCAGGAGGCCCTCACCGACCAGGTCGCGGCGATCGCGGCCCCCGGTGTCCTCGCCCAACGAGCGACCGAGCTCGGGCTCGTGCCGGGCACCTCTCCGGCCTTCCTGCGACTGCCCGACGGTCAGGTGCTCGGCGTGCCGCAAGCCGCCGCGACCGCCCCCGGCCAGACCGGGGCCGCCGAGCGCTCGTCGTCCGCGTCACCGTCTGCCTCGGCCTCGTCGCCGTCCGCGTCGGCCTCGGCGACGCCGTCGGCGTCCGCCTCCCGCCGGGCGAGCGAGTCCTCGAGTCAGTCCTCCAGCGAGTCCTCGAGCCGGCCGTCGAGCGAGCGCAGCGCGTCCGCCGGTGCTGGAGCGGGCCGGTCGGGTCAGGGCGAGTCGGGCCAGGGCGAGTCGAACGGCCCGGCGCGGTGACCTCCGGGTCCTCCAGGTCCTCCGGGTCCTCCAGGTCCGCTATGTCTTCTGGGTCCGCCAGGTCCGCCAGGTCCGTAGGGTCCGCCACGTCCGCCGCGTCCTCGGGTCGTGGCCGCCCCGGGACGGGCGGCCCGCGCGCGCCCCGCAGCGGCGCCTCCCGAGCCCGGGACCGCGCGCAGACGCAGGCCGCCGGGTTGGCCAACCCGCGCCGCCGCGTCCGCTCGATGTTCCTCATCGTGCTCTTCGTCTTCACGCTCTTCGGCGCCCAGCTGGCCCGCCTCCAGGGCATCGACGCCGCCGAGGTCGCCGAGCAGGCGCGCGACCTGCGCATGATGGGCGGCCCGCGCGCGGTGCCGGCCCCGCGCGGTCAGATGGTCGACCGTGAGGGCGTCGTCCTCGCCGACAGCGTCGAGCGTCGCGACATCGTCGCCGACCAGGTCGCGGTCGCCGAATACCAGGTGCGCGACGAGCGGACCAAGAAGTCGACGAAGGTCGGTGTCGCCGGTGCCGCCGCGGCGCTCGCCCCGCTCCTGGCGATGCCGCAGGACGAGCTGGTGCGCAAGCTCACCGGCACCGCGCCGTGGGTGCAGCTCAAGCGGTCCCAGGAGCCCGCCGTGTGGCGCAAGATCGAGGCCCTGCGCATCCCCGGCATCGCCAGCGAGCAGAGCGCGCTGCGCACCTACCCCGCGGGGGCGCCGCTGTCGCCGGTGCTCGGCTGGGTCGGCGCCGACGGCGAGGCCAAGGACGGCTCGGGCGCCGGTCTGGAGTTGCTCTACAACGACACCCTCCACGGCACGCCCGGCTCGACCCTGCGGGAATACTCCGCGGACAACCGCGTGATCCCCATGGGCTACAGCGAGATCAAGCCGCCCGTGCCCGGCAAGGGCCTGCAGCTCTCGCTCGACAACGACCTGTCCTGGTATGCCTACAACGCCATCGCGGACCGGGTGAAGTCGACCGACGCCGAGTCCGGCACGGTCGTCGTCATGGACGTCAAGGGGCGGCTGCGAGCCGTGACGCAGTATCCGAGCTTCGACCCGGTGACACGCAGCGCCAAGGACTCCGAATACAGCTCGCTGCCCTTCCAGCAGGTCTTCGAGCCCGGCTCGACGGCCAAGGTGATGTCGCTGGGTGCCGCGCTCGACACCGGCGCGGTCACTCCCACGACCGGCTTCACCGTGCCCAACCGGCTCAAGCGCGCCGACCGCGCCTTCCGCGACTCCCACGACCACGAGACGCTGCAGCTGACGACCGCCGGGATCCTCGCGCAGTCCAGCAACATCGGCACGCTCCTGGCCGCGGAGAAGGTCGACCCCAAGGTCCTGGAGCAGTATTTCCGCGCCTTCGGGCTCGGGCAGCGCTCCGCGGTCGGCTTCCCCGGCGAGTCCGGCGGCCTCGTCAAGCCGAGCACCGAGTGGGACTCCTCGCAGCGCTACACCGTGATGTTCGGCCAGGGCATCTCGACGACGGCGATCCAGGACGCGGGCGTCTTCCAGACGATCGCCAACGGCGGCGTGCGCGTGCCCCCGACGATCGTGGAGTCGATCACCGACTCCGACGGGTCCGTCAAGCCCCAGGCGCTGCCGGAGGGCAAGCGGGTCATCTCCCAGCAGACCGCGACCGACCTGTCGGTCATGCTCGAGTCCGTCGTCGGGGCGAGCGGCACCGCCCAGCAGGCCGCGATCGCCGGCATCCCCGTCGCCGGCAAGACCGGCACCGCCCAGCGCTACGACCCCAAGGTCGGCGGCTACTCCGGCTACACGGCGTCCTTCGTCGGCTTCGCCCCGGCGGACAAGCCCGAGCTCGTGGTCGCCGTCATCCTGCAGAACCCGAAGAAGGGGTATTACGGCGGCGCGACCGCCGGCCCGGTCTTCCAGCAGGTCATGTCCTACGCGCTGCAGAAGTACGGCATCCCCCCGACCGGGGTGGCGCGCACGCCCTTCCCGCTGAAGGTCGGCGAGCGCACGAGCGACGACATCGAGAAGGTCGACCCCAGCGTCATCCCGCCGAGCGGGCCGATGCGCATCGACGCGGGCAGCCCGACCGCTCCGCGCGTGGCCGTGACGACCCCCGTGCCCCGCACCTCCGAGAGCTCGGACGGGCAGGAGTCGACGTCGGCCGCGACGACCGGTGCGGCGCCGCCCGCCGGCGGCACCGGTGAGGAGTCGGGGGAGTCCGGCACCGCCTCGGGCGACGCCGCGGGCTCGGGCGAGCGTGCCGCCGCGCCCCGCTCGAGCGTGACGCCGCGCACGTCGGGATCGGGTGCGGGGGCCTCCGCGAGCTCCACATCCGGCACGGCGTCATCTGGCGAACGGCGCGAATCCGACACGGCCACAACCGGCCGGACCAGCGAGCCCACCGCGGATGGCGCCGCGCGATAGCGTGCCGTCAGTGAACGCCAGCCCCCGCCCCGCGCACCCCCACGACGTCGGCCTCGACGAGATCGCCCTCGCCGTGCACGGCCTGAGCCTGCGCCCCGACGGCGACACCCTGGTCGAGTCCAGGCCCGCCGCGAGCCCCCCGCCCCGGGTCACCGGCGTGACCCTCGACAGCCGCACCGTCCGCCCCGGCGACCTGTATGCCGCCCTGCCGGGCGCGCACGTCCACGGTGCCGCCTTCGCGCAGCAGGCCGCGAGCTCCGGGGCGGTCGCGCTGCTGACCGACGCGGCCGGCGTCGAGATCGTGCAGGCCGCGGGGGTCGGGCTGCCCGTCCTGGTCGCCGAGCACCCGCGCGGCGTCCTGGGCGACGTCGCCGCGCTGGTCTACGGCTCGCCGTCGCAGGACCTGATCATGGTCGGCATCACGGGCACGAACGGCAAGACGACGACCGCCTACCTGCTCGAGGGGGCCGTGCGCGGGCTGGGCCGCTCGACCGGGCTCATCGGCACGATCGAGACCCGCGTGGGCGACGAGCGGCTGCCGAGCGTGCGCACGACGCCCGAGGCCACCGACCTGCACGGGCTGCTCGCGGTGATGGTCGAGCGCGGCACGCAGGTGTGCGCGATGGAGGTGTCCAGCCACGCGCTGGCGCTGCACCGCGTCGACGCCGTGCGGTACGACGTGGCGATCTTCACCAACCTCAGCCAGGACCACCTCGACTTCCACCGCACGATGGAGGAGTATTTCGCCGCCAAGGCCGAGCTCTTCACGCCGGAGCGGGCGGAGCGGGCCGTCGTCTGCGTCGACGACGCGTGGGGCCGCCGGCTCGCCGGATCGGCGACGATCCCGACGACGACACTGGCCAACGAGGTGGTCGGCGACGCTGCGCGGGGTGGCGGGCACGTCGGCGGACACGGCGGCGGGCACGTCGGCGGACATGACGGGACACCCGACGCGGACTGGACGATCGAGGCCACCGGTCCCGGCGCCCCGGGGCGCGCCGGCGCGCCGGGGTCGGCCGCGGCGGGTGCCGATGACGCCGCGAGCCCGGCCGGCGCCGCGGGGGGCCCGAGGATGACGCTGCGACACCGCGACGGGCGCCGCGTCGACGTGCGGGTCGGGCTGCCCGGCGCGCACAACGCGACCAACACGGCCCTGGCCTACGTCGCGCTGCTCGAGCTCGTCCGCGAGGGCGCGCTGGCGGTGCGCGACGAGAGCCAGCTGGCCCGGGCGTTCGACATCCCCGCCCAGGTGCCCGGGCGGATGCAGCTCGTCGCGCTGGACCGGACCGGCGCGCAGAGCGCTGCTGCCGGCGCGGCGTCGACCACCGGCGACGCGCCGATCGAGCCGCCGATCGCCTACGTCGACTTCGCCCACACCCCCGAGGCGGTGGCGGCGACGCTGTCGGCGCTGGCGGGCACGGCCGCGGGTCCGCTGGTGGCGGTGCTCGGTGCCGGCGGTGACCGCGACCCGGGCAAGCGGCCCGGCATGGGCGCGGCCGCCGCGCGGGTGGCCGACATCGTCGTCGTCACCGACGACAACCCCCGCCACGAGGACCCGGCGACCATCCGCGCGGCCCTCGCCGGTGGCGCCCGCGACGCGGACCGCGGGCCGGTCCACGACGTCGCGGGCCGCGCCGCGGGCATCCGGCGGGCGATCGAGCTCGCCGCGGGCGCAGCAGGCCGGCCACCCGGCGTCGTCGCCGTGCTGGGCAAGGGACACGAGAGCGGACAGACGATCGGGGATGTGGTGACGCCCTTCGACGACGCGCAGGCCGTGCGCGAGGCCTGGGCCGGCGTGCGCGAGGCCTGGGCCGGCGTGCGCGACGACGCCCGCCGCACGGCCGGGTCGCCCGCCGGGTCAGCCGCCGGATCGCGGACGGGGGAGCAGGCATGATCGCGCTCAGCCTCGCGCGGATCGCGCAGGCCACCGGCGGCCGCGTCGGCACCGGCGACCCCGCCGACGAGACCGCTGGGGGCGCCGACGACGCTGCCCGGATCGTCCGCGACCCCGGTGAGATCGACCCCGGTGAGATCGACCCCGGTGAGATCGACCCCGGTGAGATCGTCGTCGACGGTCCGGTCGTCACCGACGCCCGCGAGGCCGGCCACGGGAGCCTGTATGTCGCTCGGCTCGGCGAGCACGCCGACGGCCACATCTACGTGCCGCAGGCGGCGCAGCGGGGCGCGGTCGCCGCGCTCGTCACCCGCCCGGTGAGCGGACTGCCCTACGTGCTCGTGGAGGACGTGCAGGAGGCGTTCGCGGCGCTGGCGACCCACGTCATCGACTCGATCGCCGGGCTGACCGTCATCGGGATCACCGGGTCGTCGGGCAAGACGACGACCAAGGATCTGCTCGCCGCGGTGCTCGGCACGCACGCCCCGACGGTCGCGAACATCGGGTCGCTGAATTCGGAGGTCGGGGTGCCGCTGACCGTCTGTCGCGCCGAGGAGTCGACCCGCTTCCTCATCCTGGAGATGGGGGCCCGCGGCATCGGCCACATCCGCTACCTCACCGACATGACGCACCCGAGCATCGGGGTCGTGCTCAACGTCGGCTCGGCGCACGTCGGGGAGTTCGGCTCACGGCAGGTCATCGCGACCGCCAAGGCCGAGCTCGTCCAGGCCCTGCCGTCCGGGGGACTCGCCGTCCTCAACGGTGACGATCCGCTGGTCAGTGCGATGCCGGTCGCCGCCGGCGCGCAGGTGCTGCGCACCGGCCACGGCCCCGACGACGACATTCGCGCCCTCGACGTCACGCTCGACCCGACCGGCGCCGCGGCCTTCACGCTGCGCGTCGGCCGCACCGACCGGCCCGGCGCGCCGCCGACCGACGCACCCTCGAGCGACGCACCCTCGACCGACCGGCCCACCGACGCGCCGTCGACCGACGTGCCGGTGCACCTGCAGCTCCTCGGCCTGCACCAGGTCGACAACGCCCTGGCCGTCGCGGCGGTCGCCGCGCACGTGGGCATGACCCCGCCGGACATCGCGGCCGCGCTGTCGGCGGCGCGGCCGGCGAGCCGCTGGCGCATGGAGCGGCACGTGCGGGCCGACGGCGTGACGATCCTCAACGACGCCTACAACGCCAATCCCGAGTCGATGTCGGCGGCGCTGCGCACGCTGGCGCACATCGGGGGCGGGCGGACCTGGGCCGTGCTCGGCGGGATGCTCGAGCTCGGCCCCGACGGTCCGCGCGACCATCACGAGATGGGCGCGCTGGCGCGCTCGCTGCGTGTCGACGAGGTGCTCGCCGTCGGCGACGTGGCCCGCCCGATCCTGGCGGGGGCGCTGGGCGAGCCGCTGCCCGCGGCGGATCCCGACGCCGCGCACGGCGTATTCTCCGCAGGTCAGCACCCCGGTGGCGATCACACTCGGGCACGCTGGGTTAACGACACGGAGGCCGCCTTCGAGGTGCTCGGCGCCGAGTTGCGCCAAGGTGACGTGGTACTGCTCAAATCGAGTCGGGACAGCGGTCTGCGGATCCTCGGAGACCGGCTGACGACATCAGAGTCGGAGGTGGACGCGTGAGGTCCGTGCTCGTCGCCAACGCCGTCGCGTTGATCGTGGCGTTGTTCGGCACGCCGCTCTACATCCGTTTCCTCGTCAAGCGCGGATACGGGCAGTTCATCCGCGACGACGGGCCGACGACCCACCACACCAAGCGCGGCACGCCGACGATGGGTGGCGCGGTCATCATCGCGGCGACCGTCATCGGCTACCTCCTGGCGCACCTGGTGACGATCACGCCGCTGTCGCCGAGCGCGCTGCTCGTGCTCTTCCTCATGTGCGGGCTCGGGCTCGTGGGCTGGCTCGACGACTACATCAAGATCAGCAAGGCCCGCAGCCTGGGCCTGCGCTCGTGGCAGAAGCTCACGGGCCAGCTGCTCGTCGGCACGGTCTTCGCGCTGCTGGTCCTGCAGTTCCCCAACTCCGACGGCATCACGCCGGGCTCGACGGCGATCTCCTTCGTGCGGGAGACGTCGCTGGATCTCATGGCGCTCGGGCCGGTCGTGGGCATCTTCGCGTTCGTGCTGTGGATCAACCTCATGATCGCCGGCACGAGCAACGGGGTGAATCTGACCGACGGCCTCGACGGGCTGGCGACCGGCGCGATGGTCCTCGTCGCCGCGGCCTACGTGCTCATCGGGATCTGGCAGTTCAATCAGAACTGTCACCCCGTGACGACGTCGCTGAAGTGCTACTCCACGCCGCACGCCCACGACGTCGCGATCCTCGCGGCCGCGCTCATGGGCAGCTGCATCGGCTTCCTGTGGTGGAACGGCTCGCCCGCCAAGATCTTCATGGGCGACACCGGCTCCCTCGCGCTCGGTGGCGCGCTCGCCGGTCTGGCGATCGTCACCCGCACCGAGCTGCTCGTCGTCATCCTCGGCGGTCTCTTCGTCGCGATCACCCTGTCCGTGATCATCCAGGTCGCGTCGTTCAAGCTCACCCGCAAACGCGTCTTCCGCATGGCCCCGCTGCAGCACCACTTCGAGCTCGTCGGGTGGAACGAGGTGACGATCGTCATCCGCTTCTGGATCGTCGCGGGGCTGTGCGTCGGCTTCGGACTCGGCATCTTCTATGCCGAGTGGATGGTCGGAGGAGTCGTATGAGCGAGCAGCCGAGCGCCGTGCCGCAGGAGGGCGGTGTGCCCCCGCAGGGCACGACGCCACAGCAGCGCCAGACGCCGCAGCAGAGCGCGGACGACGGCGTCGCGGCGCCCGGCGCCTCGAGCGACGTCTGGCCCGCCGACCCGCGCCCCGGGCTGACCCATCGCGACGCGGACTGGGCGGGGCTCTCGGTGCTCGTCGCAGGTCTGGGCGTCAGCGGCTTCGCCGCCGCCGACGCGCTGCTCGAACGCGGCGCGCGGGTGCTCGGCGTCGACTCCGGCTCGGGGGAGAAGCTCGCCGAGCGGGCCAAGATCCTCCAGATCCTCGACGCCCAGCTCCTCCTGGGCGAGGCGGCCGCGGCGGCGATCGCGGCCCCCGAGCAGGTCCTGCAGGGCATCGACCTCGTCGTCACCTCCCCGGGCTGGCGCCCGGACAACACGCTGCTGGCGGCGGCGCTGGCGCGCGGCATCCCCGTGTGGGGCGAGGTCGAGCTGGCGTGGCGCATGCGCCCCGGCGACGACCCCGCCCCCTGGCTGACGATCACCGGCACCAACGGCAAGACGACGACCGTGACGATGCTCGCGACGATGCTGCGCTGCGCCGGACTGCGGGCCGCGGCCGCGGGCAACGTCGGCACCCCGATCCTAGAGGCCGTGCTGCACCCCGAGCCGTACGACGTCATCGCCGTCGAGCTGAGCAGCTTCCAGCTGCACTGGCAGCGGTCGTTGTCGCCGCTGGCGTCGGTGTGCCTCAACGTCGCGCCCGACCACCTCGACTGGCACGGCTCCTACGAGGCGTACCGGCGGGCCAAGGGGCGGGTCTACGACAACACCCAGGTCGCCTGCATCTACAACGAGCAGGACCCGGCCACCGAGCAGCTCGTCGTCGACGCGGAGGTCGTTCAGGGCGCCCGCGCGGTCGCGTTCACGCTCGGCACCCCGGCGATCTCGATGGTCGGGCTCGTCGACGACGTGCTGGCGGACCGGGCGTTCGTCGCCGAGCGCCGCACGAGCGCAGCCGAGCTGGGCACTCTGGCCGACCTGTCGCGCGGCGGGATGGCCCCGGCCCCGCACGTCGTCGCCAATGCGCTGGCCGCGGCCGCGCTGGCCCGCGCCGGAGGGATCCCGCCCGCCGCCGTCCGGGAGGGCCTGCGCACCTACGTGTTCGAGCCGCACCGCATCGCCCCCGTCGCCAGCTCCGGTGACATCACCTGGGTCGACGACTCCAAGGCGACGAACCCGCACGCGGCCGCCGCGTCGCTGGCCGCCTACCCCCGCGTCGTGTGGATCGCCGGGGGCCTGCTCAAGGGCGCCGACGTCGACGAGCTCGTCGCCGCGAGCGCCGACTCGCTGCGCGCCGTCGTCCTCATCGGGCGTGATCGCGCGGCGATCGCGCAGGCGTTGGCCCGACACGCCCCCGATGTCCCGGTGCACGAGGTGTCCGCCACCGACACTGGGGCCATGGACGAGGTCGTCGCGGCCGCGGCGAGCCATGCCCGGCCCGGTGACGTCGTGCTGTTGGCGCCCGCCGCGGCGTCGATGGACATGTTCACCGACTACGGGGCGCGCGGCGACGCCTTCGCCTACGCCGTGCGCCGGCACCTGCAGGAGCAACCGCCCGCCTGAGCGGCCCGCCGGGTGTCGCGCCTGGACCGACTCGGGCCGCAGCCCCGGGGGATGAGCACATGAAGGAAAGGGGCAGGGCGCCCGTGAGCATGACAGGCCTTCGTCCGTCGCGGCGGCGCGAGGACGATGCCGTGGCGGGGATCCCGCCGGAGCCGCATCCCGTCTGGGCGCGGCTGGAATCCCCCCTGAGCACCTACTACCTGCTCGTCGCGGTCGTCGCGGCGCTGCTGCTCATCGGCCTGGTCATGGTGCTGTCGGCCTCGAGCGTCTCGGCGCTGCGGCGCGGCGGCTCGAGCTACACGGTCTTCCTGAGCCAGGTGCAGTTCGCTCTCATTGGCGTCGCCGGGGCCTTCGTCGCGAGCCGGCTGCCGGTCGCGACGTGGCGGCGCCTCGGGATCCCCCTGCTGATCGTGGCGGTCTGCCTGCAGGCGCTGGTCTTCACCCCGCTGGGTGTCAGCGTGCTCGGCAACCGCAACTGGTTGCGCCTGGGCCCGGTGCAGATCCAGCCCTCGGAGATCGGCAAGCTGGCCCTCATCGTCTACGGCGCGTCCGTGCTCTCGACCAAGCGCAAGCTGCTGGGCCAGTGGCGCCACGCGATCGTGCCGCTCGTCGTGCCCTCCGGTGGGCTGCTCATCGGGCTCGTCGTCCTCGGCCACGACCTCGGCACGGCCCTCGTGCTGCTCGCCATCGTCGCCGGCCTGCTGTGGGCCAGCGGCGTGTCCGGCAAGCTCTTCGCCGTCGCCGGCGGCATCGCCGGGCTCGGGGTGGCCGCGATGGTGCTCATCAGCGGCAACCGCATGCACCGCCTCAACGTGTGGCTCACCTGCGACGACGTGCAGGTGTGCTGGCAGAGCCAGCACGGCCGCTTCGCCCTCGCCGACGGCGGGCTCTCCGGCCTGGGCCTGGGGGCCAGCCGTGAGAAGTGGCTGTGGCTGCCCGAGCCGCACAACGACTTCATCTTCGCGATCATCGGCGAGGAGCTCGGCATCGGCGGCACCCTGACGGTGCTCGCGCTCTTCGCCCTGCTGGCGCTGGCGTGCTACCGGATCGTGCTGCGCACGGACGACCCCTTCATCCGGGTCGCGACCGCCGGCGTCATGGTGTGGGTGCTCGCCCAGGCGATGGTCAACATCGGCTCGGTCATCGGCGTCCTGCCGGTCATCGGCGTGCCGCTCCCGCTGGTCTCCAGCGGCGGCAGCGCTCTGGTGACGACCCTGACCGCCCTCGGCATGGTCATCTGCTTCGCCCGGCAGGAGCCGGCGTGTCGCCGCGCCCTGGCCGCCCGGCCCCGCGTCGTGCGCCGCAGCCTGTCCGTCTTCGCCGGAGGCCGTCGATGAGCGGCCCGACCCGTGTGCTCCTGGCCGGCGGCGGCTCCGCCGGCCACGTCTCGCCGCTGCTCGCGCTCGCCGACGCTCTGACGCGCCGCGACCGCGGCGTGCAGATCGTGGCGCTCGGCACGGCGACCGGGCTCGAGGCGCGGTTGGTGCCCGAGCGCGGCTACCGGCTGGCGACGATCCCCAAGGTCGTCTTCCCGCGCCGACCCTCGGCCCAGGCCCTGCGGCTGCCGTCGTCCCTGTGGGGGGCGGTGCGCGAGGCCGATGCGGCGATCCGCGACCTCGACGCCCAGGTCGTCGTGGGCTTCGGGGGATACGTCGCGACACCGGCCTACCTCGCGGCCCGTCGCCGCGGCCTGCCGATCGTCGTGCACGAGCAGAACGCGCGCCCCGGCCTGGCCAACAGGCTCGGCGCGCGCCTGACCGACCGCGTGGGCGTCACCTTCGAGGGCACGCAGCTGCCGCACGCCCGGGTCGTCGGGATGCCGCTGCGCGCGGAGATCGCCGGCCTGGATCGCGACGCCCTGCGCGCCGAGGCCCGCGAGCACTTCGGGCTCGACCCGGACCGCACGACGCTGCTGGTCACGGGTGGGTCGCTCGGGGCCCAGCGCCTCAACACGGCGTTCGCGGCCGCTGCCGCCGACCTCGCCGGGCCCGGCGCCCCGGCCGACATCCAGGTGCTGCACCTGTCCGGGCACGGCAAGGACTTCGAGCCCGAGGGCGTCCTGCCCGGCCGGTATGTCGTGCGCCCGTATGCCGAGCGCATGGAGCTGGCCTACGCGGCCGCCGACCTCGTCGTCGCCCGCTCCGGGGCCAACACCGTCTGCGAGCTCACCGCGGTCGGCCTGCCGGCGCTCTACGTGCCGCTGCCGATCGGCAACGGCGAGCAGCGGCTCAACGCGGCCACCGTCGTGGCGGCCGGCGGCGGCACGCTGACGCCCGACGACCAGGTCGACGCCGACTGGGTGCGCGGCACGGTGGTCGGGCTGCTGGCCGACCGGGCCCGCCTGGCGCAGATGGCGGCGGCCGCCGCGAGCGTCGGGGAGCGGCATGCGGACGAGCGACTGGCCGACCTGGTCCACGAGGCCTACGCCGCCGGGCGAGGGGGACGATCGTGAAGAATGCCCGCTTCGATTACACCGCGGCGCCGCCGAGCCTGGCCGAGCTCGGCCGGGTGCACGTCATCGCCATCGGCGGCGCCGGGATGTCCGCGGTCGCGCGGCTGCTGCTGCAGTCCGACCTGCCCGTGAGCGGCTCGGACGCCCGTGACTCCGCGATGCTCGACGCGCTGCGCGCCGAGGGCGCCCGCGTGTGGGTGGGTCACGACGCCGCGCATCTGGACGGCGTCGACACGGTCGTCGTGTCGTCGGCGATCCGTGAGGACAATGTCGAGCTCGCCGCGGCCCGCGCCGCGGGGCTGCGGGTCCTGCACCGGTCGCAGGCGTTGGCGGCCGTCGCCGCCGGGCACGCGTGTCTGGCCGTCGCGGGCGCCAACGGCAAGACGACGACGACGTCGATGCTCACCGTCGCGCTGCAGGGCGCCGGTCTCGACCCGTCCTTCGCCATCGGTGGGGAGATCTCCGCGACGGGCACCAACGCGCACGTCGGTGGGGGCGACGCGATGGTCGTCGAGGCCGACGAGAGCGACGGGTCGTTCCTGGCCTACCGCCCCCTCGTGGCGGTCGTCACCAACGTGCAGCCGGATCACCTCGACTTCTACGGCACCTTCGAGGCGGTGCAGGAGGCGTATCTGGCGTTCGCCCGCTCCGTGCGCCCCGGCGGTCTGCTCATCGCGTGCGCCGACGACCCCGGCTCGGCCGCCCTGGCCGCGCAGGCCGCGCAGGAGGGCATCCGCGTGCTGACCTACGGCGCCGCCCCCGAGGCCGACCTGCGGCTCGACGCGCCGGTCGCCGACGGGATGACCGGGCGGGCCCAGCTGAGCGGGGCGGCGGCTCCTGGGGCCCAGGGGGCCCAGGGGGCCCAGGACGGGTCCGGCGCGGAGCTCGTCATCGCCGTGCCGGGCGCGCACAACCTGCTCAACGCCGCGGCCGCCTATCTCGCCGCGACCTGCGGCATCGACGCCGACCCCGGCGCCGTGCTGGCCGGGCTCGCCTCCTACACGGGCACGCGACGCCGCTTCGAGCCCAAGGGCGAGGCCGCCGGCGTGCGGGTCGTCGACGACTACGCCCACAACCCGGGCAAGGTCGCGGCGGTCGTCAGCACCGCCCGGGGGCTCGTGCCGGCCGGAGGGCGGCTCGTCGTCGCCTTCCAGCCGCATCTGTATTCGCGGACCCGCGACTTCGCCGACGCGCTGGCCGCCGGGCTGGCCCCGGCGGACATCGCGGTGATCCTCGACGTCTACGCCGCGCGTGAGGACCCGATCCCGGGTGTCAGCGGCGCACTGGTGGCCGACGCACTCGACGCGCTGGGGGGCGCGACGCAGGTGCGCTATCTGCCGGACAAGGCTTCGGCCCCGCGCGAACTCGCGGGGCTGTTGCGGCCGGGTGATCTCATGCTGACCGTCGGTGCGGGGGATGTCACCGATGTCGGACCGGCCGTGTTGCACCTGCTGGGGGTCGACCCGCCACAGCAGTAATCGACACTGGGCCGGGCGTGGTGCCCGGCCGCTGAGGGGTGATCGGTATGGCTCTGGGGGAACGGGGGGGTTGGATCAGGCAGGCGCGGCAGCGCGCCGGCGACATCACGACATCAGGCAAGGGCGGGATCCGGCGTTGGCGTGCCCAGGTGGGTGCGCACTCCGCCGCGATCCGCCGCATCGGGCTGCGCCTCGGGGTCGCGCTCACCGTCGGCGGGGTGGCCGCGGGATGGGTGCTCTACGGCTCGCCGTGGCTGCGCGTCGAGCAGGTCCGCGTGCACGTCGCGGACCCGACGTCGCCCTCGAGCGGGGCGGTCCTCGCGGACGGATCGGCAGGTCGACGCAGCGCGGAGATCGTGCGGATCGCCGGACTTCCCGTCGGTCAACCTCTCGTCGAGGTTGATACTACGGAGGCGACACGCCGCATCGAAGAGCTCAATCGCTACTCGACGGTGATGGTCGAGAGATCGTGGCCGAGCGCCGTCGACGTCACCGTGACGCCGAGGGTCGCAGTGCTCGCGGCGGTCGCCCCCGGGGACCGGGTCGAGCTCATCGACGGCGACGGCACGGCCTTCGAATCGGTCTCCCGGGCGCCCGCGGGACTGCCCCTGGCGACCCTGCCGGCGCAGGTCGGCGACGCGGGTCGGGCGGCGGCCTCGGCCACCCTCGCGCTCTCCCCGCAACGCCGTGCTCAGCTGCAACGCATCGCAGTCGGCGCCGACGGCAGCGTCGTCCTCGACCTCGGCGCGGTCGCGGTGGCGTGGGGTCCGCCCGGGCAGGAGCGACTGAAGTCGGCGGTCGTCGACGCACTCGTCGATCGACCAGGGCTGGAGCGGCTCGATGTGTCGGCGCCGAGCAATCCGGTGACGGTCGGAGGGGCGGGAGTCGGTGCCTGAACTTGACATTGAGGGCCGTGTCGCGTCGCGGGCCCTGTCCGGATTCGCGTCGCGCGTCGCGTAGGATGGCGCACGACCGAGGGTTTGCGATGCCCCGTGCCTCGCGGACGGTCGAGCCGGTCGGGTGTGAGAGATCGCCCGGGCGGGGGTGACACCTCAGGTTGAGGTCCATCGTCCCGCGCGACTCATGTGCGGGACGGTCGGTCCTCGACACACACGGACGTGACAGAGCCTGCCGCCGTCGGACCTCCGCGGCGCGCCGGCGCCACCGCACCATCTACAACGTCGTCAACAGTCATATTCAGGAAGGCCCCCGACGTGGCAGCACCACAGAACTACCTGGCCGTCATCAAGGTCGTCGGCATCGGCGGGGGCGGTGTCAACGCGATCAACCGCATGATCGAGGTCGGTCTCAAGGGTGTCGAGTTCATCGCCATCAACACCGACGCGCAGGCACTGCTCATGAGCGACGCGGACCTCAAGCTCGACGTGGGCCGCGAGTTGACCCGCGGGCTGGGCGCCGGCGCCGATCCCGAGGTCGGCAAGAAGGCCGCCGAGGATCACGAGGAGGAGATCGAGGAGGCGCTGCGCGGCGCCGACATGGTCTTCGTCACCGCCGGTGAGGGCGGCGGCACCGGCACCGGCGGCGCTCCCGTCGTCGCCCGGATCGCCAAGAGCCTCGGCGCCCTGACCATCGGTGTCGTGACGCGCCCCTTCACCTTCGAGGGCCGGCGCCGCGCCAACCAGGCCGAGTCCGGCATCGGCGCCCTGCGCGAAGAGGTCGACACGCTCATCGTCATCCCCAACGACCGGCTGCTGTCCATCAGCGACCGGGCCGTCTCGATGCTCGACGCCTTCCGCAGCGCCGACCAGGTGCTCCTCTCCGGTGTCCAGGGCATCACCGACCTCATCACGACGCCCGGCCTCATCAACCTCGACTTCGCCGACGTCAAGTCCGTCATGCAGGGGGCCGGCTCGGCCCTCATGGGCATCGGCTCGGCGCGCGGGGAGGATCGCGCGGTGCAGGCCGCCGAGCTGGCGATCTCCTCGCCGCTGCTCGAGGCGAGCATCGACGGTGCGCACGGCGTGCTCCTGTCGATCCAGGGTGGCTCCGACCTCGGCCTCTTCGAGATCAACGAGGCCGCCCGCCTCGTCCAGGAGGCCGCCCACCCGGAGGCGAACATCATCTTCGGTGCGGTCATCGACGACGCCCTCGGCGACGAGGTGCGCGTCACCGTCATCGCCGCCGGCTTCGACGGCGGCGGCCCGACCCAGCGCCGCGACGAGCAGCGGGCCGCGGCCGGCGAGCAGCGTCGCGCCGCAGCCCCGCGCTCCCAGGGCGTCTTCGGCAGCACGCCGCGCCCGCAGCCCGAGCCGATCGTCGCCGACGACGAGCCCGTGCAGCGGCTCGCGCCGCCGCAGCCGACGGCGTCCAACTGGCAGCCCGCCGAGGGGCAGCAGCGTCGCGAGGCGCCGCAGCAGGCTCGCCCCGAGCCCGCCCGCCAGCCGGCGCCGGCGGCCGCCCGTCCGCCGCGGACCGTCACCTTCGACGAGGGCGACGACCTGGACGTCCCCGACTTCCTCAAGTAGGAGACGTCGC
>JAVTVZ010000197.1:0-18851 GCA_032229625.1 Dermatophilaceae bacterium
TCGATCATCCAGGTGTTCGATCATCCAGGTGTTCGATCATCCAGGTGTTCGATCATCCAGGTGTTCGATCAAGCGTGCGTGAGGTGCGCAGTTGCGAGCGTAGTTCAATGGTAGAACATCAGCTTCCCAAGCTGAATACGCGGGTTCGATTCCCGTCGCTCGCTCCACACAGAAGACCCCGGACCGCTGCGTCCGGGGTCTTCGTCGTCTCGAGCCTTCGTCGCAACGGCCGTCGCACCCGTCCGCGCTTGTCGGCGCTTGTCGGCGCTTGTCGGCGCTCGTCGGCATCGTCCGCGTCAGTCGTCGTCCTCTACGCCGGGATCCAGGGCGCGGGCGAGGGCGGCCTCGATGCGGGCGGTGTTGTCGGTGAGGCGCTGGGTCTCACGGCCCACGAGCACGCCGTAGCTGTAGGTGTCCTCACCGGCGGCATGGGCCGTCGCGGCGAGCCGGCGCAGCACGTCGCGGGCGACGACGGCGTCCTGGTGGTCACCGAGCAGCTCCTGCAGCTCGACCCAGGCCGCGAGCTCGTCCGACGGATCGCGCAGCAGCCGCCCGGCGACGGCCTCGTCGACACCGGCCGCGCCCGGCTCCAGGTCGGGCACCTCGACGAGCTCGTCGGGGTCGACGGCGAACTTCGTGGCGGCCTCGACGGCATACCGGGCAGCCTTGCCCTTCTTGCGCACCTCGTGCAGCTCGTATTCGCGCAGGGCGGGCGTCGGCGCCTCGTCGGCGAGCTGGGCGCGGTGCTGCACACGCCGGGTCGCCGCCATGAGCAGGTCGTGCAGGGTGCGCCGCGAGCGCTCACGCCACGGCAGGTGCTGCAGGAAGTGCACGAGCGTGTCGAGGAGCCGCTCGTAGCGCGCGGACGCCAGGGCCTGCACGACGACGGCGTGGGCCTGGGCGTGGGTGGCGTCGAGCTCGCGGCGCAGCCGCCGCCGCACCGGGCCGCGCACGTCGCGGCGGGGCAGCTCGTCGAGCTCGGCGAGGATGCGCTCGCGCACGACCTCGCCGTCGCGGGCGCCGGCCAGCGTGCGCGTCAGCCAGCGCACCTGCACGCGCATGCGCTGCGTGGCGTCCTTGTCGAGCCAGGGGCGGATCGTGCGCAGCGTCGCCCGCAACCGTCGGGTCGCGACGCGCATCTTGTGGACCGCGTCGGGCTCGTCGTCGGCGACCGCCGCCGTGAGCGCCTGGATGACCCCGACCTGCGCCGCCATATACCGCCACACGGCCACCCGGGCGCCGGTCAGGTCGGCGGCGATCGAGGCGTCCGCCGGCACCGCGACCGACGGGCCCGGGGTGAGCCCGAGCCCTTCGAGGGCCCGGGCGAGCTTGGAGGGCGAGCGGCCCGGCGTCAGCCCGGCCGCCGCGAAGACGTCGACGACCGCGGCGAGCACGTCGCGGCCGGCGCCCTCGGCGCCACCTGCGTCCGCAGTGGCCCCTGCACTCTCGGTGCCACCTGTGCACTCGGCGCCCCCGTCGGCCGGTGCGACGAGCTCGACCTCGATCTCACGCCAGGCGACGATCTCGCTGTCGGCGCCGGGCCGCCACGCCTGCACGGAGTCGTCCTCGACGAGCGCGAGCACCGCGCCGTCGGCGCCGAGCAGCTCGCGGCGCACCCGCACGGTGCGCAGCACACAGACCGGCATGAGCAGCTCACGCCCGACGATGTCGGCCACGAGCGCCCGCAGCGGCGTGGGGATCTGGCTGCGCGCCGACCCCGGCGGCTCGTGGTGCTCGCGGCGCAGCAGCGCGCCGTTCGACTCTGCCCCCTGCCCGCCACTGGTGGCGGCGGCGCGCGGGCCGGGCGTCTTGAGGTGCCACCCCGCGTCGGTGCCGCCCGTGCGGCGCCGCAGCGTGCACTTCGCGGCGAGCAGCGCGAGGTCGGGGGTGTCGTAGTAGGTGGCGGTCTGCGTCATCCGGCGCGCCTGTCCGACCCGCGCGATCGGCCCGGCGCCGTGCAGTCGGGGCAGGGCGGCGTCGGGCGGCAGGTCGAACTTCAGCTCGGTCTCGAGCGCAGCCTCAGGCACCCGGCCAGTCTACGGACGCGACCCCCGTCGGCCAGGCGGGACGACCTCGCCGACCTGGGACGACCCTCTGGCCCACCGCGCACCTTGCCAAGTGCGACGCAGCCAGGCACAATCAAGTTACTGGCGAGTAACTCATGGGGAGCGCCGTGCCGGACCGCCGCGACCGGCGGAGCCGAATGACCGAGACGGCGCAGCCGAATGGAGACGAAGGGGTGTCCGTGAGCCACTACAAGAGCAACGTCCGAGACCTGGAGTTCAACCTCTTCGAGGTGCTGGGCCGCGACGAATACCTCGGGCACGGCCCGTTCGCCGACGTCGACCCGGACGTGGCCCGCGAGATCCTCGCCGAGGTCGCGCGCCTCGCCGAGCACGAGCTGGGCGACAGCCTCCTGGACTCCGACCGCAACCCGCCCGTCTTCGACCCGAGCACCCACTCGGTGACGCTGCCGGAGTCGTTCAAGCGCTCCTACAAGGCGTATGTCGACGCGGGCTGGGGGATGCTCAACGTGCACGGCGACCTCGGCGGCACCGTCGCCCCGCCGTCGCTGCGGTGGGCCGTCGCCGAGCTCATCCTCGGGGCCAACCCGGCGCTCTACATGTATACGGCGGGCTTCGGCTTCGCGAGCATCCTCTACGAGCTGGGGACCCCCGACCAGAAGCTCATCGCGCGGCACATGGTCGAGCAGCAGTGGGGCGCGACGATGGTGCTCACCGAGCCCGACGCCGGCTCCGACGTCGGCGCCGGCCGCGCCAAGGCCACGCAGAACCCCGACGGCACGTGGCACATCACGGGCGTGAAGCGCTTCATCACCTCGGCCGAGCACGACCTGAGCGACAACATCATCCACCTCGTCCTGGCCCGCCCCGAGGGCGCCGGCGGCGGCACGAAGGGCCTGTCGCTCTTCTGCGTGCCGAAGTATCACGTCGACCCCGCCACCGGCGAGCTCGGCGAGCGCAACGGTGCCTTCGTCACCAACGTCGAGCACAAGATGGGCCTGAAGGTCAGCACGACGTGCGAGGTGCGTTTCGGCGAGACGATCCCCGCGGTCGGCACCCTCGTCGGTGACGTGCACGACGGCATCGCGCAGATGTTCCGCGTCATCGAATACGCCCGGATGATGGTGGGCACCAAGGCGATCGCCACCCTCTCCACCGGCTACCTCAACGCGCTGGCCTACGCCAAGGAGCGCGTGCAGGGCGCCGACCTGACCCAGATGGCCGACAAGTCCGCGCCGCGCGTGACGATCACCCACCACCCCGACGTGCGCCGCTCCCTCATGCTGCAGAAGGCGTATGCCGAGGGCATGCGCGCCCTGGTCCTCTACACCGCCTCGCTGCAGGACCTCATCGCGCGCCACGAGCTGGCGACCCCCGGTACGCACACCGAGCCCGGGGCCGGCGCCGAGGCCGGCTCCGACGTCGACATGGCCATGCGCGTCAACGACCTGCTGCTGCCGATCGTCAAGGGCGTCGGGTCGGAGCGGGCGTGGGTGCTGCTCGGCACCGAGTCGCTGCAGACCCTCGGCGGATCCGGCTTCCTGGCCGACTACCCGATCGAGCAGTACGTGCGCGACGCCAAGATCGACACCCTGTACGAGGGCACGACGGCGATCCAGGGCATCGACTTCTTCTTCCGCAAGATCGTGCGCGACAAGGGCGGGGCGCTGGGGCATCTCGCCGAGCAGATCCAGGCGTTCGTCACCACCGACGTCGCCGCGCCCGGCACCGACGCAGGCACCGACGCAGGCACGAACGGCGGCAAGGACCCGCTGGCCACGGAGCGCAAGCTGCTGGGCCGCGCCGGGGAGGACGTGCAGGCGATCCTCGGCTTCATGATCGGCGAGCTCATGAAGTCCGACCCTCGCACCGGTGAGGACAACGACCCGCGCAACCTCTACAAGATCGGGCAGAACTCGACGCGCCTGCTCATGGCCGCCGGGGACGTCATGATCGGCTGGCTGCTGCTGCGTCAGGCGCGGGTCGCGCTCGCGGCGCTGCAGCGCGCGGACCTCACGCAGGAGGACCGCGACTTCTACACCGGCAAGGTGGCTGCGGCGCGCTTCTTCGCGCGCACGGTGCTGCCGCTGCTCGCCGGCGAGCGGGACGTCGCGACGCACATCGACAACGCGCTGATGGACGTGCCCGAGGCGGCCTTCTGACGGACGGGCCCGAGCGCCACGACGCAGATACGCGCCTGAGACACGAATGAGCCGGCGCCCCCCGAGGGCGCCGGCTGGTGCTCAGTTTTCCGTCGGGTGATCCCCAGCAACAAGAGCCGGTCCACCATCCGGACCGCAGGCGTCCGCCTGTCAGTCGGGGAGGCGGTCGCGCAGCCGCCGAGCGGCGGCCTGCGGGTCGTCGGCGGCGGTGATCGCGCGGACCACGACGACGCGCTGGGCGCCCGCGTCCAGGACCGGCCCGAGCGTGTCGTCGTCGATGCCGCCGATCGCGAACCACGGTCTGGTCTGCGGCGCTTCGGCCGCGGCCCGGACGAGCTCCAGACCCACCCCGGGGCGCCCGGGCTTGGTCGGGGTGGCCCAGATCGGGCCGGTGCAGAAGTAGTCGATGCCGGCGTCGGCGCGCGCCGCTGTGAGTTGCGCAACATCGTGGGTCGAGAGGCCGATGAGTGCATCCGGCGCGATCCGGCGGGCCTGCGCGGGCGTCAGATCGCCCTGGCCGACATGGAGCACATCGCCCCCCGCGAGGGCGGCCACGTCGGCGCGGTCGTTCGCGCTGAAGAGCGCCCCGGCCTCCCGCGCGCGCCGCGCCAACACCTCCAGCAGCGCCAACTCCTGCGCCGCCTCCAGCGACTTGTCGCGCAACTGCACGATGTCGACCCCACCCGCGAACGCCGCCGCCACGAAGGCGTCGAAGTCGCCCCGCGCCTGCCGCGCGTCCGTGCACAGATAGAGGCGCGCGCGCTCCAGCCGCACGCGAGCGGCCTCCCGGCGCCGCGAAGCCTCTTCTGCGGAGCGGGAATCCGGCGCCATGCCGGCAGCGCTGCGGCTGTCGGCGTCCGCGTCGTGCGCGGGTCGGGCGTCGGCTCCAGGTCGGGCGTCGGCTGCGGGTCGGGCGTCGGCGTGGTCCACGGGCCTACCGTAGGCCCACCCCCACCCGCGCGGTCGCGCCCAGCGCTCCCCGTCGCGCCGACAACCGCAACGCGCGACTCCCACCGCAACCGCGAGCAGATGGGGCACTCTCCCCCTTCGCGGTCGCGGTCAGCGCAGCCCGTCGCGCCTACCACCGCAACGCGCGACCCTCACCGCAACCGCAAGCAGATGGGGCGCCCCGGTGGAAGGCGGGCTCGGCTCCCAGCGGCAGCGCACACGCGCTACCGGATGTCGCGGCCGGGAGCGCCGGGCTACGGTGGGGTGATCCGCGGGAGCCACGCGACCCGGACCCACCGCTCGACGCGAGTGTCTGTGCACTCGCCGCGGCGGGCCGACACGGTGGCTGAGAGGGCGCACGGACGGCGCCGACCGCTCGAACCTGTCCGGGTCATGCCGGCGAAGGGAGGGTGGATGCACGTCATCGTCATCGGGGCCGGACTCGTGGGGCTCGCCGCCGGGTGGCGGCTCGCGCAGCTCGGCGAGCGCGTCACGCTCGTGGACCCCGACCCCGCGGGTGGCGCCACGCACGCGGCGGCGGGGATGCTCGCGCCGGTCGCGGAGACCTCCTACGACGAGCGGGCGCTCGGGCAGCTGTGCCTGGCCTCGAACGACCGCTATGCCGGCTTCGTCGGGCAACTCGCCGCGGCGCTGGGGCGGTCCGCGCAGGATGTCGGCTACCGGCAGACCCGCACCCTCATCGTCGGCGCCGACGCCGCCGACCGGGGGGCGCTGAGCGACCTGCACGAGCTGAGCGTCGGCCTCGGGTTGGACTCGCGGCGCCTGACGTCCCGCGAGGCTCGGCGCCTCGAGCCGCTGCTGGGGCCGGGGCTGAGCGCGGCGTTCCTCGCCGAGGGCGACCACCAGGTCGATCCCCGCCGGCTCGCCGCCGCGCTGCTGGAGGCCCTGCCCGCCGCGGGAGCGCAGCTCGTGCGCGGGGAGGTGCGGGCCGTGACGAGCACCGAGTACGACGGCGGCGCGTCTGACGGCGGCGCGTCTGACGGCGGCGCGTCTGACGGCGGCGCGTCTGACGGCGGCGCGTCTGACTGCGCCGCGCACGCCCCCACCGCACCCGACGACACGCGCACCGGTCGCGACGGCACGTCGCGGGGCGCGCCTCGTGGCGGGTCGAGGGTCGTCGGCGGGGGCGCCGTCACCGGTGTCGTCCTGACCGACGGGCGCCGGATCACCGGTGACGCCGTCGTCGTCGCCAACGCCGTCGCCGCCGGTGAGCTCGACGGGATCGGCCTCGACCTGCGCGCGAGTCTGCGACCCGTCTACGGCGACGTGGTGCGGCTGGACGCGCCGCCGAGCCTGCGGGGTCTGATCTCCGGGACGATCCGCGGGCTGGTCGCCGGCCGACCCGTCTACCTCGTGCCGCGGGGCGACGGGAGCGTCGTGCTCGGCGCGACCGCCCGCGAGGACGGGCAGCCGCGGGTGAGCGCCGGCGGGGTGCACGAGCTGCTGCGCGACGCGATCCGGCTGGTGCCGGCGGTCGCGGAGTTCGCCCTGACGGAGTCCGTCGCGCGCGCCCGTCCGGGGACACCCGACAACGCGCCGCTGCTCGGTCGGCTGCCGATCGGCGGGCTCGTCGCGGCGACCGGCACCTACCGCAACGGCGTCCTGCTCGCGCCGGCCGTCGCCGACGCCGTGGCCCACCTGCTGGGTCACCCCGTGGCGGCGCCCACCGACCTCGCGGCGTTCGCCCCTGGGCGATTCGCCGCCGCCCCGCCTGCGCCGCGGCCAGGGGCCGTCCCGGTGCCGGCCGGGCGGGCGTGACGCCCATGACCAGTTCCGTCGACCGCGCGGACCACGGGCCCGACCGGGCCCGACCGGGCACGGCCGGTGCAGACGCCCGGCCCGAAGGAGGAGAGATGAGCACCGACCTGACGCTCACCGTCAACGACGAGACCCGCACGCTGCCCGCGGGCACGACGTGCCGCGACCTGGTGCAGCAGCTCACCGGCCGCGAGGTCGGCCCCGACGGGCGGCCGATCGAGGGCGCAGGCCTCGGCATGGCGCTCGCCGTGGACGGCCGACTCGTGCCCCGGACCCAGTGGGATCGCACACTGTTGTGTGCAGAAAGCCGCGTCGAAGTCCTCACCGCGGTGCAGGGAGGCTGACGATGACCGCCACGACGACGCCCGCCGCCCAGGCCCCCGCCCCGGCCGGCGCCGCCACAGCGCCGCTGGTCATCGACGGTGTCGAGCTGTCCTCGCGGCTCATCATGGGCACCGGCGGCATCCCGAGCCTGCAGGCGCTGGGCGCTGCGCTCGACGCGTCGGGCACGGAGCTGACGACGGTCGCGATGCGGCGCTACTCCCCCGGTGAGTCGGGCTCGCTCTTCGAGCTGCTCACCGATCGCGGCATCCGGATCCTGCCGAACACCGCCGGGTGCTTCACGGCCCGCGAGGCGGTGCTGACCGCGGAGCTGGCCCGCGAGGCCCTGGAGACCCACTGGGTCAAGCTCGAGGTCATCGCCGATGAGACGACGCTGCTGCCCGACGCGCCCGAGCTGCTCGAGGCGGCCGAGCAGCTCGTCGCGGCGGGCTTCACCGTCTTCGCCTACACCAACGACGACCCGGTGACGGCGCTGCGCTTGGAGGAGCTGGGCTGCGCGGCGGTCATGCCGCTGGGCGCGCCGATCGGCACCGGGCTGGGGATCCTCAACCCGCACAACATCGAGCTCATCGTCGCCCGGGCGGGCGTGCCGATCGTGCTCGACGCAGGGCTGGGCACCGCCTCGGACGCGGCGCTGGCGATGGAGCTCGGCTGCGACGCCGTGCTGCTCGCGACCGCGGTGACCCGGGCGCACGACCCGGCGCTCATGGGGGCGGCGTTCCGCCATGCCGTCGAGGCCGGGCGTCTGGCCCGGCTCGCCGGGCGGATCCCGCGGCGCCGGCACGCGCTGGCGTCCTCACCGATGGACGGGCGGCCGGACCTGTGACCGGGCCCGCGGTCGACCCGGCCCGCCCGACCGGGGCCCTGCCGCCGCTGGTGGAGCCCGGCCCGGAGCTGAACCCCGCCCAGGCGCGGCGCTATTCGCGGCACGCGATCCTGCCCGGCATCGGCGTCGAGGGTCAGCGCCGCCTCCTCGCGGCGCGGGTCCTGGTCATCGGCGCCGGCGGCCTCGGCTCCCCCGCGCTGCTGTATCTCGCGGCCGCGGGCGTCGGCACGATCGGCGTCATCGACGACGACACCGTCGAGGTCTCCAACCTGCAGCGCCAGGTCGTGCACGGCGTCGGCGACGTCGGCCGACCCAAGGTCGACTCCGCCCGCGACGCCATCGCTCGCCTCGACCCGACCATCACGGTCATCACCCACCGTGCACGGCTCACGGTCGACAACGCCCTGGCGATCTTCGCCGGCTACGACCTCGTGCTCGACGGCGCCGACAACTTCGCGACCCGGTATCTCGTCGCCGACGCCTGCGAGATCCTGCAGATGCCGTATGTGTGGGGCTCGATCCTGCGGTTCGACGGGCAGGTCAGCGTCTTCTGGGCCGGGCGTGGCGCGGTCTACCGCGATGTCTTCCCCGACCCCCCGGACCCGGCGCTCGTGCCGTCGTGCGCGCAGGCCGGGGTCTTCGGGGTGCTGTGCGCGGCGATCGGCGCGGCGATGGGCACCGAGGCCGTCAAGCTCATCACCGGGACGGGTCGCACGCTCGTCGGCCGGCTCCTCGTCTACGACGCCCTGGAGGCGACGTGGAGCGAACTGGCCCTGGCACCGGACCCGGAGCGGGTGCCCGTGACGACGTTGGAGCCGGTCGCCGCAGCCTGCGCGGCACCGGCCGGGTCCGGCGCCCCGGCGCGCCCCGCAGGGAGCGAGCTCGACGTCGCCGCCTTCGACGCGGCGCTGGCGGCCCGCGCGCGCGGCGAGGAGGACTTCGACCTCGTCGACGTGCGCGAGCCCGTCGAGTGGGACCTCGGACACCTGCCCGGCGCCCGCCTCGTGCCCAAGGACGAGATCCTCTCCGGGCGCGTCACGCTGCCGGCAGACCGCGCGCTCGTGCTGCACTGCGCCGCGGGCGCCCGCTCCGGCGACGTGCTCGACCATCTCCTCGCCCAGGGCCGCAGCGACGTGCGGCACCTGATCGGCGGCTATGACGCGTGGGTCGACGCGCACCACGATCCCGCGACACCCGAGCCACGCAAGCCCCCGGCACCCACTGGCACACCTGGAGGCCACTGAACCCTCGTCCCGTGCGGGGCTCAGTCGGCGTGACCCCGCTCAGTCGGCCGACGCAGCTCAGTCGGCGCCATACGGCTCAGTCGGCGCCATACGGCTCAGTCGGCGCGAGACGGCCCCATCGGCCAGGCGGCCCGGGCGCCCGGCCGGGCGACGACCAGCGACGCACCGGCCGGGCGACTGCGACCTACCGGCTCAGCGGCGCCGCTCCGGGCGGCAGACGCCGTCCTCGCGGGCGGCGCGGGCGACGGCGGCGGCGACGGCGGGCGCGACGCGCTCGTCGAAGACGGTCGGCACGATGTAGTCGGGGCGCACGTCGTCGCCGACGACGTCGGCGATCGCCTCGGCCGCGACGGACTTCATGCGCTCGGTGATGCAGGTCGCGCGGGCGTCGAGGGCGCCGCGGAACACGCCGGGGAAGGCCAGGACGTTGTTGATCTGATTCGGGAAGTCGCTGCGGCCCGTCGCGATGACGGCGGCGATGTCGGCGATGAGCTCGGGGCGGATCTCCGGGTTGGGGTTGGCCATCGCGAAGACGATCGGGTCGGGCGCCATCGAGCGCACGTCGTCGACGGTCAGCAGGTCCGGGCCCGCGAGGCCGACGAAGGCGTCCGCCCCTGAGATGACGTCGGTGATCGTGCCCGCGAGCCGGTCGGGGTTGGTGTTGCCGGCGAACCACTGCTTGCTCGCGTTGAGGTCCTCCCGGCCCGTGTGCACGGCGCCCTGCCGGTCGACCCCGATGATGTTGCGCACCCCGGCCGCCATGAGCATCTTGCTCACCGCGACCCCCGCGGCGCCGACGCCGGCGACGACGACCTTGAGATCCTCGTGGCGCTTGCCGACGATCTTCAGCGCGTTGTGCAGCGCGGCGACCGTGACGATCGCCGTGCCGTGCTGGTCGTCGTGGAAGACCGGGATGTCGAGGGCTTCGACGAGCCGCTCCTCGATGTCGAAGGCCCCCGGCGCCGCGATGTCCTCGAGGTTGATGCCGCCGAAGGTCGGCGCGAGCGTGCGCACCGTCTCGACGATCTGATCCGGGTCCTTGGTGTCGAGGCAGATGGGGAACGCGTCGACCCCCGCGAAGTGCTTGAAGAGCATCGCCTTGCCCTCCATCACCGGCATCGCCGCGTGCGGCCCGATGTCGCCCAGGCCCAGCACGGCCGTGCCGTCGGAGACGATCGCCACCGTGTTCTTGCGGATCGTGTAGTCGTGCGACAGCTCCTGATCGCGGGCGATCTCCAGGCAGACGCGGGCCACGCCCGGGGTGTAGGCCATCGCCAGGTCGTCCATGTCGATCAGCGGGGAGGTGCCGACGACCTCGATCTTGCCGCCCTCGTGCATGACGTGCGTGCGGTCGTGCCACTCGAGCAGCTCGACACCGTCGAGACCCTCGATCGCGGCCCGCACCTGCCGCTGGTGGTCCTCGCTGCCGCAGTAGATGACCAGGTCGTCGGTGAGGTGCGACGTCTTGACGACGAAGCCCTCCAGCCCCGTGATGTTGGCGCCGACCTCACCGATCGCCACCGCGAGCCGCCCGAGACTGCCGGGGCGGTTGACCATGCGCACCCGCACCCGCACCGAGTAGGCGGGGGTGGGCGTCGGGGTCAGTGCCGCAGGGGTGCCGTTGGCGACGATGCCGCTGGTGGCGCCGTCGGTGGAGCTGATGGGAGCGGTATCCGCGGGGGTCCTCGTCGACATACTCGAAGGCTACGCGCGCCCGAGGACGAGCCCGCCACGCGCCCCGCCGCACGTCAACCGACGTGTCGGCAGGCGTGCGGCGGGGCGTGCGGGGCCAGGCGGCGCGGCGCGGCCTCGGGCGGTGCGCCCGGCCTCAGGCGGCGCGGCCGGCGACGTGGTCGGGACAGCGCATCACGCCGTGCGGGGTGGCGATCGCGACGGCGAGGACCTCGATGCCGTGCGCGGCGGCCGCGGTCGCGAGGGTGTGGAGGGTCTGGCGGTCGTTGCCGCTCACGCGCAGGACCCCGCGGCGGGACACCACGAGCACGACGTGACCCGGGGTGTCGCGGCCCAGCAGCCCGACGAGCCGGTCGAATAACTCGCGCTGGGCAGCGGCCGGGGCGTCGAAGTCCCAGCCGTCGACGGCGGTCGGCAGGAGCGCGCGCCCGTCGGGGTGGCACCACAGGAAGAGCAGGGAGCCGGCGCGCCGCCCCTCGTCGCTGGCGAAGAGGTCGACGGCGTCGGTGAAGATGCCCGGATCGGTGATGGAGCGCTGGGCCCAGTCCGCCGGGAGGTCGTGGAAGCTCATGCGCCCAGCCTGGCGAGCCGCCACGGCCCCGCGCGCGGCCCGCGACCGCGCCTGTGGATCGCCTACCCCTGTGGACACGGCCAGGACACGGCCAGGGCACGGGCAGGGACTCCGGCACGGACGCAGGCACGGGACCGCAGGCGCGAGGACGGCGAGCGCCCACCGGCGGCTCAGGCCGCGTGGCACCCCTCGTCGGCCTCGGCGGCGCGGGCCAGGACGAGCCGGGCGACCGCGTCTGTCGCCGCCAACGTCTCCTCGGTAGAGCGAAGCCCCAGCTCGCGAGCGCGCGCCAGTCCCGCGTCGAGCAGCAGGCCGGGCGCGAGGAACCACGGTACGACCAGCGGCGCCGACGCGCCCGCGCCGCGCACGAGCGCGGCGGCCTCCTCCACGGTGCGCCCCCGCGTGACGAATCCCGCCGCGGCGGGGATGCCCAGGGCGCGGGCCGCGCGGGCGGCCACGGCGTCGACGGCCGCGTTCGCCGACGCGTGCGACGAGCCAACACCCAGCAGCAGCAGCCCGTCGACCCTCCGACCGGCCGCGGGGCCCGCGACAGCGTCGGCAGGCTCGGCTGTAGCGCCCGCGGCCGGCTCGGCTGTAGCGCCCGCGGCCGGCTCGACGGCCAACTCGGCGGCCAACTCGACGGCGACGGTCGCGACGCGCGCGACGACGGCCGCGTCGAGCAGCGGGTCGGGCCCGAGCACGCCGGCGATGTCGACGTGCAGGTCCGCGCGGGCGGCCGTGACCGCCGCGACGCGCCCGGGCAGGTCGTCGCGGGCGTGGAACGCCCGGGCGAGCAGCAGCGGCACGATCCGCACCCGGCCGCTGCGGCCCGCAAGGGCGTCCTCGAGCGACGGCTCGCTGAGCTCGAGGAACGCTAGCTCGACGGGCACGGCGCTGCGGGCGTCGACCCGCGCCGCGAGCCGCGCGAGCGCCCTCGCGCTGCGCGGATCGCGGCTGCCGTGCCCGACGAGCAGGATCGTCTCGCGACGGGTCGGGTCGTGGGTCACGCTCAGATGCTCGGGTCGAACGCCCGCGTCAGCGGGTCGCCGACCATGCCGGCGGCCAGCGTCGCGCCCGAGGCCGGGTCGATGACCAGATAGCCACCGGTGCCGCGGTTGTCGAAGTAGTCGTCGACGGCGGCGGGCTCGGCGAGCCGGATGACGACGCGCACGATGTCGTTGAGCTGCGCGGGCTCGCCGGAGGCGACCCACTCCTGCGCGTCGACGTCCCAGTGCTCCCCGATGGAGGTCACGAGACCGCGGACGGCCTTCGTGCCGACCTTGACGAGCACCCGCTGCCCCGGCGTCGAGGCGCGCTCGGCGAGCCAGCAGACGACCCCGACGAGTTCGGAGACGACGACCGGCTCGGCGCCGGGGTGGGCCAGGACCTCGCCGCGGCCCACGTCGAGCTCGTCCTGGAGCAGCACCGTCACCGAGTCGCCGGCGACGGCCTCCGACACCGGCCCGGACGGGGTGTCGATGCCCGTGACGACCGAGCTCAGGCCGCTGGGCAGGGCGACGATCTGCTCGCCGACACGCAGCGTGCCGGAGGCGACCCGCCCCGCCAGACCCCGGTAGTCGGGGTGCTCGGGCGTGCGCGGGCGGATGACGAGCTGCACGGGCAGCCGGAAGTCGGCGGCGCGCGCCGCGACGGTGTCGTCGAGGCCCTCGAGGAGCGCGAGCAGGCTCGGGCCCTCATACCAGGCACCGGTCTCGTCGATGACGTCGGCGACCGCGACGTTCTGGCCGGTCAGGGCGCTGACGGGCAGGACCCGCAGGCCCTTGACGCCGAGCCGGTCCGCGACGGCGCGCACGTCGGCGGCCACCGCGTCGAACCTCGCCTGGTCCCAGTCGACGGCGTCCATCTTGTTGACGGCGACGATGACGGAGGGCACCCGCAGCAGCGCCATCACCGCGAGGTGGCGGCGGGTCTGCACCGAGACGCCGTTGCGGACGTCGACGAGCACGACCGCGGCCTGCGCCGTCGAGGCGCCCGTGACCGTGTTGCGCGTGTACTGCGTGTGGCCGGGGGTGTCGGCGAGCACGAAGCTGCGCTGCGGCGTCGAGAAGTAGCGGTAGGCGACGTCGATCGTGATGCCCTGCTCACGCTCGGCGCGCAGCCCGTCGGTGAGCAGCGCGAGGTCGACAGCCTGCGAGCCGCGGCGGCGGCTCGCGTCGGCGACGGCGTCGTACTGGTCGGCCAGGATCGACTTGGTGTCGTAGAGCAGCCGCCCGACGAGGGTCGACTTGCCGTCGTCGACCGATCCGGCGACGACGAGCCGCAGCTCGGCGCGCTGCGCGTGGAGCACCTGCTCGGCCAGCGCCTCGCCCTGCCCCTCGATCGAGCCGGGGGTCGAGCCGGGGGTCGTGTCCAGCGTGGTCGTCATCAGAAGTAGCCCTCTCGCTTACGGTCTTCCATCGCGGCCTCGGAGATGCGGTCGTCGCCGCGCGTCGCGCCACGCTCGGTGAGGCGGCTCACGGAGATCTCGGCGATGACGTCGGCGACGGTCGTCGCCTCGGAGTCGACGGCGCCGGTCAGGGAGCCGTCACCGACGGTGCGGTAGCGGACCGTGCGCGTCTCGAGCGCCTCCGCGCCCTTGGGGCCGCCCCACGGCCCGGGCGTCAGCCACATGCCGTCACGCAGCCACACGGGCCGCTGGTGCGCGTAGTAGATCGACGGCAGCTCGACGTCCTCGGCCGCGATGTAGCGCCAGATGTCCAGCTCCGTGAAGTTGCTCAGCGGGAAGACCCGCGTGTGCTCGCCCGGCGCGTGGCGACCGTTGTAGACGGTCCACAGCTCGGGGCGCTGGGTGCGCGGATCCCAGCCGCCGAAGGCGTCGCGGATCGAGAAGATCCGCTCCTTGGCGCGCGCCCGGTCCTCGTCGCGGCGCGCGCCGCCGAGGACGGCGTCGAAGCGATGCTCGTTGATGGTGTCGAGCAGCGGCACGGTCTGCAGCGGGTTGCGGGTGCCGTCGGCGCGCTCGACGAGTCGGCCGTCGGCGATCCAGTCCTCGACCGCGGCGACGACGAGCCGGTGCCCGCCCTGCGCGACGATCCGGTCGCGGAAGTCGAGCACCTCGGGCAGGTTGTGGCCCGTGTCGACGTGGACGAGCGTGATCGGCAGCGGCGCGGGCGCGGCGGCCTTGCGGGCCAGGTGCAGCAGCACCGCCGAGTCCTTGCCACCGCTGAAGAGCAGCGCGGGACGGTCGAATTCGGCGATCACCTCGCGGATGATCTGGATCGCCTCGGACTCCAGCGCCCGCAGCGACGCGTCCAGCGTCGGGCGCGGGAGCGCCGGCGCGGCCGGCGCCTCGTCCCTGGTGTCGGTGGTGGCAGTCACAGCAGTCCTCTCTGAAGGAGCAGGTCGTAGACGGCGTCGACCCCGGCGGAGATGTCGGTCCCCGTCGTGTCGAGCCGCAGATCGGGGGAGGTCGGTGCCTCGTAGGGGTCGTCGACCCCGGTCAGTGAGCTGATCTGGCCGGCGGCGTGCTTGGCGTAGAGGCCCTTGACGTCGCGGCGGGCGCACTCGGCGACCGGCGTCGCGACGTGCACCTCGACATACGGCGTGCCGTCGGCCTCGTGAGCGGCGCGGATCGCGGCCCGCGGCTCCTCGTAGGGCGCGATGACCGGCACGAACGCGACGACGCCGTGCCGCGCCAGGAGCCGGGAGAGGTAGCCGACGCGGCCGACGTGGGCGTCGCGGTCGGCCCGGGTGAAGCCCAGGCCCGGCGACAGCGCCTCGCGCAGCTCGTCGCCGTCGAGCACCTCGACGGCGCGGCCCTCCTGCTCCAGGCGTCGGGCGAGCGCGAAGGCGATCGTCGACTTGCCGGCGCCGGACAGGCCGGTGAGCCAGACGGTGACGCCGCGCGCGGGGGCGGCCGGTGGATCCGCGAGGGCGGTCCCCACAGACGTCTGTGCGTCAGTCACAGAACTGTGTGCAGTCATACGTTGATCCCGCATTCGATCTTGGAGGTCCCGGCCCAGCGGCCGGCTCGAGGGTCTTCACCGGGGAGCACCTTGCGCGTGCAGGGCGCACACCCGATCGAGGGATACCCCTGGTCGAGCAGGGGGTTGCGCACGACGTCGTGCTCGGTCGCGTAGGCCTCGACCTGCGCGTCGCTCCAGGCGGCGAGCGGGGCGATCTTGACGCGACCGCGCCGCTCGTCGAAGGCGATCTGGGTGGTCTCGCGGCGCGTCACGGCCTCGGCCCGACGCACGCCCGTCGCCCACGCCTCGTACCGCTCCATCGCCGCCTCGAGCGGCAGCTCCTTGCGCAGGAAACAGCACAGGTCGGGGTTGGAGCCGAAGAGATCCTTGCCGTAGGCCTCGTCCTGCTGCGCCGGGGTCTGGTCGGCGACGAGGTCGACGACGGTGACGGCATACCGCTCGCGGACGGCGTCGCGCGTCGCGAGCGTCTCCGGGAAGTGGTAGCCGGTCTCGAGGAAGAGCACGTCCGTGCCGGGCGCGACCTGCGCGACGAGATGCGCCAGCACCGTGTCCTGCATCGAGGAGGTCAGCGCCCACCGCGACCCGAAGGTGCGGGCCGCCCAGGCGATGACGTCGCGGGCGTCCGCGTCGCGCCCGTCGGCGATCCCGAGCTCGGCGCGGCCGGACTCGACGAGTGCCCGCAGCTCCTCCTGCGAGCGCGGCGTGAAGGGCTCGGGCAGGCGACCCTGCGACGTCACACTGTCCTGTGCGGACTCGGAAGCTGCGGACTGGGGGTGTGCGGCCGTCATACGAGCTGGTCCTCGGGCGCGCGCTGCGCCCATTGCGCGAAACGCTCGCCCGGCTCCTTGCCCGCCGCGTAGTGCCGCACGAGGCGCTCGACGTAGTCCGGCAGCTCGCGAGCCGTGACCTTGTGGCCCCGCAGCTTGCGCCCGAAGCCGACGTCGGGCCCGAGGCCGCCGCCGAGGTGCACCTGGAAGCCCTCGACCTGCGCGCCCTCGTCGTCGGTGACGATCTGGCCCTTGAGGCCGATGTCGGTGGTCTGGATGCGGGCGCAGCTGTTGGGGCAGCCGTTGATGCCGACGCTGACCGGGCGGTCGAGGTCGAGGCCGTCGAGCCGCGACTCCATCGCCGCGACGAGCGTGGCGGCGCGACCCTTGGTCTCGACGATCGCGAGCTTGCAGTATTCGAGCCCGGTGCAGGCCAGCGTGCCGCGACGCCACGTCGACGCACGGGCGATGAGCCCCAGCGGCTCGACCTGCTCGATGAGCGCGTCGACCCGCTCGGGGGCGACGTCGAGCACGAGCAGCTTCTGCAGCGGGGTCAAGGTGACGCGCTCGGAGCCGGCGGCGCGCGCGGCGGCCGCGACCTGCGTCAGGATCGAGCCGCTGACCCGCCCCGCGATCGGGGAGAAGCCCACGAGGCGGCGACCGTCGGCCTGCTCGTGCACGCCGACATAGTCGAGCGGGCGCTCGGGGGCGACCGCGGCCGGCCCGTCGAGCAGCGGGCGCCGCAGATACTCCGTCTCGAGGATCTCGCGGACCTTCTCCGCGCCGATGTCCTGGACCAGGTACTTCAACCGCGCCTTGTTGCGCAGCCGCCGATAGCCGTAGTCGCGGAAGAACTGCGTCACCGCGTGCCACACCTGCGGCACGTCGGACTCCGGCACCCACGCGCCGAGGCGCACGGCCAGGTGGGCGCTCGTCGAGAGGCCGCCGCCGACGAGCACGTCGAAGCCCGGCCCGTGCTCGGGGTGCTCCACGCCGACGAAGCTGATGTCGTTGATCTCCGGGACCGCGTCCCAGAACCAGCTGACGCTCGTCTTGTACTTGCGCGGCAGGTTCGACAGCGTCGGGTCGCCGATGAAGCGCTCCTTGATCGCGGCGATCGACGGGCGCGGGTCGATGCCCTCACCGGCGATGACGCCCGCGACGGGGCTGCCGAGGATGACGCGCGGGCAGTCGCCGCACGCCTCGGTCGTGTCGAGCCCGACGGCGGCGAGCCGCTCCCAGATCGCCGGGACGTCCTCGATGCGCACCCAGTGGAGCTGGATGTTCTGCCGATCGGTGATGTCGGCACTGTCGCGGGCGTAGGTCGTCGAGATGTCGGCGATCGCCTCGAGCTGGGGCAGCGTCAGCGACCCGCCGTCGACGCGCACCCGCATCATGAAGTGCACGTCGTCGAGCTCGTGCGGCTCGAGCTGGGCGGTGCGGCCGCCGTCGATGCCGGGCTTGCGCTGCGTGTAGAGGCCCATCCAGCGGAAGCGGCCGCGCAGGTCGTCGCTGGGGATGGAGTCGAATCCCTGGACCGAGTAGGTGTCCAGGATCCGCGCGCGGACGTTGAGGGGGTTGTCGTCCCGCTTGAATTCCTCGTTGTGATTCAGCGGGTCGGTCTGACCCAGCGCCCACTGCCCCTCGGGTCGGGGCGTGCGACCCGCGCCGCGGCGCGTCGGGCGCGCGGTGGACGGGGTCGCCGTCGCCTCGGCGCGCCTTCCGTCGACCTTCTCATAATCCCCGGTTGTGATGACCATGACGCAACCTTATAAGGGCCGGTTCGGGGGCTCGTCCGGGTGTCCACGGATCGAACGCCGCCGCGGCGGCGGGTCGCGATCGGGGCGGCCGGTCACGTGCCGACCCGCCGGTGGCCTCGCGCGCTGCGCGCACGTGTCCTCCCGCGCGTGTCACCGCGCGGCGCCTGCGCGACGCGACCGGCTAGTGCGGCAGCCGCGAGAGGAGCTCGTCGCGCAGCCGACGGGCCAGCCGGTAGTCCCCGCCCGTCGTCACGGCCACCTGCACCCGCCCGCGACGCCCGCTCGCCGGCGTCACGGCCTGACCCAGCGGGCCGGCATCGGCGCGCACACAGAAGATGCGCCGCGACTCCGCCTCCGCCACGACCGCCGCGTTGACGGCCGGATCGTCGGTGGCGGCCATCGCATACCAGGCCCCGTCGAGATCGCCCGGCGCGTAGTCGCGCCGCTGCCAGCGCACCTGCTGCGCCGCGGCCGCCGCCGCGACGTGCGGATGGGCCTGCGGAGCGACGATGTCGAGCACGGCTCCGGCCGCCCGCAGGGTCGACAGCCGCCGGGCGACGACGCGGCCCGCGCCGACGAGCACCACCCGCCGACCGTGCAGGTGCAGGCCGGCGAGGTAGACCGGATCACCGCCCTGATCGCTGCCCTGATCGCGGCCCGGATCGGTGCGGGGGTCTGCCGCCGGATCGGCCGCGGCGGCGCGGTCGCGCAGGCCACGGCCCGCCGACATACCACGCCCCGCCGGATCGCCAGGGCCCGCGGGCACGCCACGCCCCGCCGGTTCGCCGG
>JAVTVZ010000197.1:18951-27881 GCA_032229625.1 Dermatophilaceae bacterium
CTCCAGGCGGGACGAGGCCGGCCGACGATCGGCACAGCCACCCTCTTATCGGCAGACCGGCGCCGCATCGGAGACGAATTTCCTTGCCAGGTGAGCGGACTCGGGACCCGGCGCAGCACCCGACGGCCTCGGCGCGGCGTCAGACGGCCTCGGCGGGCATAGGCCGTCGGCGGGCGATGTTGGCCCTGACATGACCGATTCCACGCCCGCGCGCCCCGATCGGGGCCGTGTCCCGCTGTCCATCCTCGATCTCGCGCCGGTCTCCCAGGGCTCCGACGCGGCGCAGGCGCTGCGCGACTCCACCGCCCTGGCCCAGCGCGCGGAGGAGCTCGGCTACGCGCGATTCTGGATGGCCGAGCACCACGGCAGCCGCACCTTCGCCAGCTCGGCGACCGCGGTGCTGCTCGCCCACATCGCGGCCCACACCGACCACATCCGGGTCGGCGCCGGGGGCGTCATGCTGCCCAACCACGCCCCCCTCATGGTCGCGGAGTATTACGGCACGCTCGCCACCCTCTACGGGTCGCGGGTGGATCTGGGGCTGGGTCGGGCGCCGGGCACGGACCCGATGACCGCCGCGGCGCTGCGCCGCGGCACGGGCCAGCTCGACTCCTTCGCGGCCGACGTGGCCGATCTGGCCGCGTGGCTCGGCCCGCGCGAGGCCGCCCCCGACCTGCGGGTGCGCGCGCTGCCCGGCGAGGGGACCGGCGTGCCGCTGTGGATGCTCGGGTCGTCGCTGGGTGGCGCGAGTGTCGCCGCCGCGCTCGGGCTGCCCTTCGTCTTCGCGAGCCACTTCGCGCCCGAGCAGCTGAGCGCGGCGCTGGCCTACTACCGCGCGCATTTCGACGCCTCGGCGCCGACCGCGCAGGTCGCGCGCCCCTATGTCATGGCCGGCATCAACGTGCTCGCCGCGCCGACGACGTCGGAGGCGCAGCGGCTGCGGACCACGTCGCTCGCGCTCGGCGCGCAGATCCGCTCGGGCACCGCCGGGCCGCTGCTGCCGCCCGACGATCGGATCCTCGACGGACTCGACCCGCGGCTGCTCGCCGCGATCGAGGGCTCGCAGACCGCCCGCGCCGTCGGCACACCGGAGGAGGTCGTGACCCAGCTGGAGGACTTCGTCGCCGCGCACGACCTCGACGAGGTCATCACGACGACCTACACGTGGGACCCGGCGCTGCGCGTGCGCTCCTACGAGCTGCTCGCGCAGGCCTGGGGGCCGCTGCGTCAGCCGGAGCTGCCGACGCCCGCGACGCGCGTCACCACGAGCTGAGCCGCGCGCGCCGCCGGCCGACCCGCGAGTCGCGGCCGGGTCGAGCCGAGTTGTGTCGAGCCGAGTTGTGTCGAGTCGAGCCGAGTCGAGTCGAGTGCGGTCAGCCGACGAGCGACGGCAGGTGCCGGCGGCACACCTCGCGGGCGCGCTGCCAGACGGCCCCGTCGGGCAGGCTCTCCAGCACCGGGCGCAGCTCGGCCGAATACTCCAGCGAGCTCTCCAGCGGCAGCAGCCGCGCGAGGTTGTCCAGGGCGATGAGCCGGACCGGGGCGCTGCCGCCGCGCAGCTCGAGCACCGGCGACGTCCAGGTCGTCACGTCGCGATAGAGCGGCAGGACGCTCAGCTGCGGGTCGCGGGAGCCGGCGACGTCGGCGATGACGCTGAGCCGCCGCTGCGGCGCGTCGAGGTCGTCGAGGGTGAGGAAGGGCTCGACCGGCACCGGCACGTCGGCGCGCAGGGTGTTGAGCCGCACCGTGTTGATCAGGATGTCGTGGTCCAGCAGGAGGGCAGTGCGCTCCTGGCGGCCCAGCGCCTCGGTCTCGGCGCGGTCCAGGAGCGTCGCCTCGATGCCCGCGGCCGCCAGGGCCTCGGCCGCGCCCTGCCCGCCGCGGCCCTGCGCGCCGAGCACGGCGGCCCGCCGCGGCGTCGCGTCGATCCCGTCGGCCAGGAGCCGGTCGAGGTCGGACTTGGCCATCGAGTGCAGCACACGCGGCATCTCGCGGCGGGACTCCAACACGGCCATCGCGGCACCGACATACCCCGCCCAGTGGCTGAACGCGGCCACGCGCTGACCGGTGTCGTCGACGAGATGCTCCAGGTCGTAGAGGGTGCCGCCGCCCTCGGCGAAGCGGCGCAGGAGCCGGTCGGCGCCCTTCTCACCGTGGAAGGCGTTGGCGAAGAAGATGTGGTCGCGCAGCGGCACGTCGGCGGCGGCGAGCTCCTTGAGCCCGATGATGACGGCCCCCTCCGGGGCGTCGCGCCAGCTGTCGGCCGGGGCGACGAGGGCGCCCGCGGCCTCGTAGTCCTCGATGGGGAAGACCCGCACGGGGGACTCCTCGACGACGAGACGAAAACCCGCCTGCACCAGCAGCGCGGCGTCCGGCGGACTGATCGGCGCACGGCCCTCGCCGGCGCGGGTCTCGTGCCGCATCCACAAGGTCGGCTTGGCGCTCACGGGGCATCTCCTCGTCGTCGTGGCCCGCCTCGAGCGAGCCACGTGATGGACCACTTCGCCACCACGTCACGGAACACGTCACCCGCGTCGCGCGGGCGCGCGACGAGGGTCCGTGGACGCAAGAATGACACGTCCTGGCGCCACTGCCCACTCCTTCTCGGCGGCAGCGCATCGGGACAACGCCGCAGGTCAGCCCACGGATCTGGTGTTCGGTATCCCGCGCGTCGATCGGGTCGCCACCCCGCGCAGGTCAGTGCACCTGCACAGCCGTCCATGACCCCGCCACCGACCGCGAGCGAGCCCCGCTACCGCTCCTTGCGGTAGAACTGCGCGCGGCGTGCCAGCTCGTCGTTGTAGGCGGTGAGTTCGGCGTCGTGGTCGCGATCGGCCTGGCGGTCGCGACGCCGCGCCTCGTGCTCGTCGCTGCGCATCCACACGGCCGCCACGGCGATCGCGAGCAGCAGCATCGGGCCCTCGCCGAAGCCCCACGTCAGCGCTCCCCCGGCGACCTGGTCGGCGTGCAGATCGACCGGCCAGGGCAGCGTCAGGGCGCCGAAGTAGTCGCCGGCCAGCAGCGCCGTCGTGCTCAGCAGCGCCACCCCGAAGAACGCGTGGAAGCTCATCGTCACGAAGAGCAGCAGCAGCCGCAGCGACGGCGGCCAGCGCCGCGGCCCCGGGTCGGCGCCCACGAGCGACCAGGCGAAGACATAACCGGCGAGCATGAAGTGCACGACCATGAGGACCATGCCGGTGTGGGTGCGCAGCGCCAGCTCGAAGAGGCCGGTGAAGTAGAAGACGTAGAGCGAGCCCGCGAAGTTGACGCCGGCGACGATCGGGTTGGCGAAGAAGTTCATCCAGCGCGAGTGTGCGGATGCCAGCAGCAGCTCGCGCGGGCCGAGGGTCTTGTCGTGTCGGACCGGCAACGTCCGCGCGGCCAGCGTCAGCGGCGCACCGAGGCACAGGATGACCGGCGAGAGCATCGCCAGCGACATGTGCATCAGCATGTGCGCGGAGAACATGAGGCGCCCGTAGACCCCCGGCGCACCGTTGGTCGCCCACAGGAAGATCAGCCAGCCGATGAGCCAGCACGACGTGCGCAGCACCGGCCACGCGACACCGCGGCGGTGCAGCCGCACGACGCCCGCGACATACAGGCCCATCGCGAGCAGCGCGACGGTCAGCCACAGCCAGTCGATGCGCACCGTCGTCAGCCACACCCAGCCCTGCGGCGGGACGGCGGGCGCGGGGTAGCCGGTGAGCGCCACGACGACGTCGGCCGACGTCGTCTGCGGCAGCGGCGGCACCGAGCGGGACAGCGCGACCCCCAGCCCCGTCGCCGCCCCCATGAGCCCGAGCTCGAGCAGCGCCAGGGCGGCGAAGGCGCCGCGCGCGTCGCCGTCGGCGGCGCGGCTGGTCGCGCGGTCCTGCAGCCGCGCGACGATCGCCGACCGCATCCGCCACCCCGCGAGTCCGAGGGCGCCGATGAGCACGACCTTGCCCGCCACGACCAGCCCGTAGGGCGTGCCCAGGCCGGCCGGGGAGCCGAGCCTGATCGCGGCGTTGAGCACGCCGGACGCGGCGACCGCGGCATAACACCAGGCGAAGAGCACCGACGCCCGGCGCACGGTCACGGGCAGCGCGTCGCCGAGCGCCGGCCACAGCAGCAGGATCCCGGCGAGCGTGCCGACCCAGGTCGTCGCGCCGAGCAGGTGGAAGGCCAGGGAGTTGACGGCGGTGTCGTGGGCGGCGGCCCCGGCGGCGTGCCCGACGAGGGCCAGCACCGCGATGGCCAGCAGCGTGATCGCGGCGAGCCAGGTCGCGCCGACCCGGCCGCGGGTGCGGCGCGCGCCGATCGCCACGACGGCGGCGAGCACCGTGTCGATGAGCAGCACGCGGAAGAACTCGATGCCCCACACCTGCGAGAGCTGCCCGAGGTAGCCGGGGGCGCCGAGCGCGATACCGCTGACGTTGGCGACGGCCAGCAGCAGCCCGGCCAGGGCCGTGGTCGCCCACACGGCGCCCGTCGCGGCCGCCAGCCGGGTCGCGCGGCCGCGCCGGTCCGTCGAGGCCCGCTCCGGCACGATCGTGCCGGCGAGCACGAGGAGACCGAGGGTCGCCGCGGCGGCGAGGTCGTGGATCGTGCGGGTGATCGGGATGCCCCAGCGGGCGTGCGCGCCGCCGTCGTCGAAGCCGACGAGCCCCGCGAACGCGCCGGTGAAGAGCCCCGCGAGCACGACCGCGGCCAGGCCCGCCAGCAGCGGCACCGCGATGGCCCCAGGCACGACTGCCCTCGCCGGCCGAATCGATCCCGGGTGCGCTGGGCGATGAGGGGCGGCCATGTCGGTCAGCCTAGATAGGCTGACGCCATGCCCATGAACCCGGCCGCTCCTGACGACCTCCCCGGGCTCGTCGCCGCCTACGCCCAATCCGCGCAGGCGCTCGTCGACCTCGCGATCTCCGCCGGCGAGGCCGGTTATGACACCCCGACCGACTGTCCGGGCTGGACCGTCAAGGACCAGCTGTCGCACGTCGCGTCCGCCGAGGCGGCGCTGCTCGGGCGGCCCGACCCTGCGGTGGAGGTGCCGGACTACGCGCATCTGCGCCACGACATGGCCCGCCGCATCGAGGCGGGCGTCGAGCTGCGGCGGGACCGCCCCGGCAAGGACGTCGCCCAGGAGTTGCACCGCATCGTCGCGGCCCGGCTGGGTCGGCTGCGTGACGCCGACCTCGACCCCGAGCAGCTCGTCGCCTCACCCTCGGGCCGGGAGATCCCGCTGCTGCAGCTCATGCGCATGCGGGTCAGCGACGTCTGGGTCCACGAGCAGGACGTGCGCTCCGCGCTCGGGCGCCCGGGCAACCTCGACAGCCCCGGCGCCGCCGTCTTCAGCGCCCTGGCCCTGGAGGCGCTGCCCGAGATCGTCATCGACGAGTGCGGCGTGCCCGCCGGCAAGGTCGTCATGATCGAGCTCACCGGCCCCGTCGTCGCCCGCGCCGGCGTGCGCGTCGAGGACGGCCCCGACGGGCAGCGCGTCGGGCACGTGATGTTCGCCGGCGGGGCCGACGAGACCGGCCCGATCCCCGCGATCGGCAAGACGACGAGCATCCAGCTGTCCACCGAGGCGTTCACCCGCCGCGCCGCCGGCCGCCGCGCCGTCGCCGACCTGCACTACACCGTCATCGGCGACGAAGCCGTCGCCGCCTGCGTGCTCGAGCACCTCGCGATCACGCCCTGAGCGGCGCCGACGCGCCCCCAAGGGGTCGCCTGCGGCTCGTCAGCCGCGGCTCGTCAGGCCGGTGAGGGCGGCCAGGCCCAGGGCGCTGCGCGGCTCGTAGGCGGTGCGCCACAGTCCGCCGTGCACGGCGTGCCGGGCCTCGGCCTGCCATGTCGCCGCCGGGGTCGGCCCACCGGCATACAGGTCGTGGACGAGCAGGACCGCCATGAGCGTGCTCGCGGTCGCCGGCTCGAAGACCTCGACCCCGAAGCGGTCCGCCCCCGCGTAGGCCGCGGCGAGCGCCCTGTTCTTCGTCACCGAGCGCGTGCTCGTCGGCGGCGCGACGCTGAACGCGACGGGGCCGCCGGCGGCGCGGGTCAGCGTCGCCCGCCACCGCTGGATGCGCTTGGCGAGCAGATAGTTCGGGCCCTGCTGGGCGACGATGCTGTCGTTCACGGCCGGCCTGCGGGTGAGTCCGTGCAGGTCGAGGCCGTAGTTCGGGGCGAGGAGCCGGCCGCCGCTGGCGGTGCGCAGCGCCTCGCGCAGGGCGCTGGAGCGCAGGCTCTGGCCGCGCCCGAAGGCCGACTGCGCGGCCGCGACCACCTCGGGCGGGACCCCGAAGACGTCGGTCGGCGTCGCCAGACACGCCGGCACCACCTGCCGACCCCCCGCCGCCCGCAGATCCTCCAGCAGGGCGTCGGCGGCGACGCTGACGAGCACGTGCGCCGCCCCGTCGGCGTAGGCGTAGTTGCCGACGACCAGGTCGCCGGGCAGCTGCCCGACCCACTGCGTGGCCGCCGGCAGGTCGCGCGTGAGGTCGACCCCGACGACGTCGTGTGGCGCGACGTGCGGGTGCGCACCGGGGTCCGCGGGCATCGGCACCGTGAGCCGCCCCGCGCTGGTGCTCAGCGTCTGCAGGATCCGCCGCCACAGCCCCGGCCCCGGCACGTCGAGCGCCGCCACCTCCGCACCCCAGCGCAGCAGCGGCACCAGCGGCCCGAGCTGGGCGCCCGCACCGATGACGACGGCGGTGCGGCCCGGCAGCCGCAGCCATGGGGGGTTGGCCATGACGCGCCGCACCGCCTCGCCCGCATCGGGCTCCATGACACCCGCCGCGACCCACCGGTCCAGCTGCCGCCGCAGGTCGTCACCGACGAGCCGGCCCCCGCGATACGGCAGCACGACCGTCTGCTCCGGCTCGGCGACCCCGTGCAGCGTCACGCTGTCCAGCGCCGCCGGCGGCGTGCGCGGCCGGTCCCGCAGTGGCCGCTCGGCGCCTCCGGGCTCGATCCACCGCATCCGGTCGTGCACCGACGCCAGCCCGGCGCTCGCGATCGCGACGGCCGCCTCCGGGGAGTCGAGCCCCGCCTCCAGGAGGCGGCGGAAATGCAGCGGGTAGTAGCGGCGCCAGTCGGTCTCCATCAGCGCCTGGCGCGACGCGCGCGGATCGACGTCGGCGAGCGCGTCCGCCACGACCGCCCGGCCGAACGCGCTCGTGCTGCGGGTCGGTCCGACCTCGCCGCGGTCGCCGTGTCGCCCCGCGCGGTGCGGCACGTGCCGCGACCCCCGGAGCGCAAGCCGCTCGACCAGCGCCGGCACCTGCTCGATCGCCCGCTCGCCGAGCTGCGCGGCCGGCGCCGGTAGCTTCGCGCCGAGCCGACCGATGCCCCGGCCGAGCGCACCGGACAGCCCGTGCAGGTGGTCACCCTGAGGCACTGCCGTCGACGGCGGGCCCGAGCGTCCGCGGCGTCCCGTGGCATTCGGCGCCGCGGCCGGTGCCGTGGCTCGCTCCGCGGCCGGCTCCGCGGCTTCGGCCCGGTCGTCAGCTGCGGCGGGGCCGTCAGCCATGGCCCGGTCGTCAGCTGCGGCCCGGCCCGGGTGCGGGGCAGCGCTCGGGGGCGGGGCGACGGGGAAGGCGACTCCGCTCGCGTCGTTCATGCGCACACCATGCCAGCCGTGCGCCGCCGGGGCTCCCCTACGCGCGGACGCGCCCGGCCGCTCGGGCGATCCGATCGCGACGACGCACCCGCCGCGCGGCACGCCGACGTCGGGGCACTTCCTGACACCTCGGGGCACGTCCTGACACCTCGTGTCGCTCCCACGCGACCCCACGTGACCGACAGCGCCCCCACCTGTCACCAAGTGCCCCCACGTGCCGGCGATCCCTGCAGCGTCGACCCTTCGGCATCGCGGCACCCCCTTCGAGTCCGACCGGAGTACCGGGCCACCGACGCCGCTGCCAGCCCACGCTCTCAGCCCACCGCACGCCGACCTCGGGGCACTTCCCGACACCTCGGGGCACGTCCTGACACCTCGTGTCGCCCCCACGCGACCCCACGTGACCGACAGCGCCGCCACGTGTCGGAAATTGCCCCCACGTGGCAGCACGTGCCTCCACGTGCCGGAAGGTGCCCCGCCGCGGACCGAACCTGACGCGGCGGCCGCTCGGGATCCGGGACGGCGACCCGCGATCCCGTCGCGTGCGCCACCGCCGACGCCGCGATCACGCGACGACGCGCGAGCGCTCTACGGCCGCTGCGTCATTCGCTGACGAGCAGCAGCGCACCGAGACCGACCATCATCGAGCCGCCCGTCGCGCTCAATCCGTCGAGGCGCCGCGGTTGCGCCGCGAACCAGCGCCGCGCGCGCCCCGCGGCGAGCGCCCAGATCGAGTCCGAGGCGATGGCCAGGACCGCGAAGACGGCGCCGAGCAGCAGGATCTGGGCGGGTACGACCCCGGTGGGGTCGGTGAACTGCGGCAGGAACGCCACGAAGAAGACGATGGTCTTGGGGTTCGTCGCGCCGACGGTCAGCCCGATCCGCACGGGGTGCCCACGCCTCGCCGAGACCCCCGTCTCCATCGCCAGGCGCGCGTCGGCGCGGCGGCGGATCGCCTGGATCCCCAGCCAGCACACGTAGACGGCGCCGACGACCTTGAGGACCGTGTAGGCCGTCGCGCTCGCCGCGACGAGGGAACCCAGGCCGAGCGCGACGAGCGCGATCTGCAGCAGCAGGCCCAGCCCGTTGCCGACGACCGAGAGCAGCGCCTCGGCGCGGCCGACGCTCAGCGCGCGCCCGATCGTGAAGAGCAGACTCGGGCCCGGCACCTGGATGAAGAGCAGGGACGCGAGCAGGTAGGCGACCCATTGGCTTGTCGACGGCACCCGCACAGTGTGCGGCCCGAGATGCCGACACGTCCATGCTGCTCACGAGCATCTGCGTCACAGTCGCGCGGGCCCGCACACCGACGCTTTCCCGCCTCACTGAGCTC
>JAVTVZ010000197.1:27981-32281 GCA_032229625.1 Dermatophilaceae bacterium
CTGCGTCACAGTCGCGCGGGCCCGCACACCGACGCTTTCCCGCCTCACTGAGCTCGCGCCGCCTCACTGAGCTCTCGCCGCCTCACTGAGCTCGCGCCGCCTCACTGAGGGCAGGGACGGCGGGGGGCTCAGTCACCGGCGAGCAGACCGGCCACCGACGGGCGGGCACTCAACCTGCGACGGCCGAACCCGCTACTCCGGGTCGGTGTCGCCCTCCCCCGCCAGGGTCGTCAGCACCCCGGCGCCGTACCGCTCGAGCTTGGCGGCGCCGACGCCGCTGATGCCGCGCAGCGCCTCCAGCGAGCCGGGCTCGGCGACGGCGATGGCGCGCAAGGTCGCGTCGTGGAAGACGACATACGCGGGCACGCCCTGCTCCTTGGCCGTCGCCGCCCGCCACGCCCGTAGGCGCTCGAAGACCTCCGTGGCCTGCGGCGACAGGTCCACCGCGGCCGCTCGCCCCGACCCGCCGGACCCCCGCGCACCACCCGAGCCCGAGCCGCCCGAGCCGCCCGAACCCCCGCGTGACCGAGTCCGCGGCGCTTCGCGGCGCAGCATGAGCTGCCGCTCGCCGCGCAGCACGTCGGCGCTGGCCGGCGTGAGCCCGAGCGTGCCGTAGTCGCCCTCGACGGCGACGAGCCCCGCCGCGAGCAGTTGTCGCACGACGCCGCGCCACTCCGCCTCGCCCAGCTCGGTGCCGATGCCGAAGGTGCTCAGGTCGGCGTGGCCGAGCTGGGTGACCCGGGCGGTGCTGTTGCCGCGCAGGATGTCGACGAGATGCCCTGCGCCGTACCGCTGCCCGCGACGCTCGAGGCGCACGATGGTCGACAGCAGCTTCTGTGCGGGGACCGTGCCGTCCCAGCCGGTCGGCGGGCTCAGGCACGTGTCGCAGTTGCCGCACGGGCCGCGCCCCTCCTGCCCGAAGTAGGCGAGCAGTTGCGCGCGCCGACACGTCACGGTCTCGCACAGCGCGAGGATCGCGTCGAGGTGCTGCTGCTGGCGGCGGCGGTGCGCGGCGTCGCCCTCGCCGGTGTCGATCATGCGGCGCAGCTGCACGACGTCCGCCAGCCCGTAGGCGAGCCAGGCCGTCGACGGCAGCCCGTCACGGCCCGCGCGCCCGGTCTCCTGGTAGTAGCCCTCGACCGACTTCGGCAGGTCGAGGTGGGCGACGAAGCGGACGTCGGGTTTGTCGATGCCCATGCCGAAGGCGATGGTCGCGACCATGACGAGCCCCTCCTCGCGCAGGAAGCGGGCCTGGTTGGCGGCGCGGACCTCCCGATCGAGCCCCGCGTGATACGGCAACGCGGGGATGCCCTGGGCGCACAGGTGCTCGGCGGTGCGCTCGACACTCGCCCGGCTCAGGCAGTAGACGATGCCTGATTCGCCGGGGTGCTCGGCGCGCAGGAAGCTCAGCAGCTGCGCGCGCGGGTTGTCCTTGGCGACGATCCGGTAGGTGATGTTGGGCCGGTCGAAGTCGGCGACGACGCGGAACGCGTCCTGCAGCGAGAGCCGCTGCGCGATCTCGGCGCGCGTCGCGGCCGTGGCGGTCGCCGTGAGCGCGATCCGCGGCACCCCGGGCCAGCGCTCGTGCAGCATCGACAGCGCGAGGTAGTCGGGCCGGAAGTCGTGGCCCCACGCCGACACGCAGTGCGCCTCGTCGATGGCGAAGAGCGCGATGTGCCCGGAGTCCAGGAGCCGCGCGGTCGACTCGCTGCGCAGCCGCTCGGGGGCGAGGTAGAGCAGGTCGAGCTCGCCGGCGACGTAGGCCCGCTCGGTCTGGGCCCGCTGCTGCGGCGACTGCGTCGAGTTGAGGAAGCCGGCGCGCACCCCGAGCGCCGCGAGCGCGTCGACCTGGTCGGCCATGAGCGCGATGAGCGGGGAGATGACGACGCCCGTGCCCTCGCGGACCAGCGACGGCACCTGATAACACAGCGACTTGCCGCCGCCGGTCGGCATGAGCACGAGCGCGTCGCCGCCCGCGACGACCGTCTCGATGATCGCGGCCTGGTCGCCGCGGAACTGCTCGTATCCCCACACCTCGCGCAGCACCTCCAGCGCGCGCGGCGCCGCCTGCGCGGCGCTCAACGGCTCACGCTGGACGTGCCGCGCCCCCGACACCGACGACCCGGCACCGGCCGCGACACCGCCACCGACACGGGCACCGGCACCGACACGGGCACTCGGCGGCGCGTCGCCGGCCCACAGATCCTCCGGCGGCTCGTCCTCCCACCCGCCGGGGCCGACCTCCCACGCGACCTCCCACGCTGGGTCCCACGCGGGGTCCGGCTCCGGGGGGACGTCCTGCGCTGACATGTCGGGCTCCTGAGGCTGGGGATGGGACCGGCGGCCACGGCCGGCGTGCCTGCGCCCAGGCTAGGGGCCCGCACCGACACCGCGCCGCCCGACCCGGCCTGCCTGGGGACAGCGCCACGCCGCCGCCGGGGCCTGTCGACACCCAGACGCCGTGGGCACCCGCATGCCGACGCGGCAGGCGTCTCCCGGCACGCAGACGCGACGCGCGCCTGCCTACCCCTGCCCCGCCCCGGCCGGCCGCACGCGCCGGCGCCCGTGCACGACGTGGTAGAGGCCGGTCGTCGCGAGCATCACGGCGGCCAGCACGACATACATGGTGTGGAAACCGGCCGCGGCCACGACGAGCCCGAGCAGCACCGGCCCGACGCCGGTGCCGACGTCGAGCAGCAGGTAGAAGGTGGCGGTGGCATAGGCGACCCGCTCCGGCGGCGCGGAGGCGACCGCGATGGCCTGGGCGCACGGCATCAGCGCGCCGAAGCCGCAGCCCACGAGCACCCCGGCGGCGACGACCTGCGCCGGCCCGGTCGCGACGCCGAGCACGGCGAGCCCGGCGGCGAAGGCGAGGATCGTCGGATACATGACGGCGTTGTCGCCGCGGCGGTCCTGGATGCGCCCGACGACGAGCCGCACCCCGACGACGACGAGGGCGTAGGCGAGGAAGAAGCCGCCTGCTGCGGCGGGCGCGCCGAGGTCGCGGGCGTAGGAGTTGAGGAAGGCGAGGATGCCGGAGTAGGCGCCGCCGGCGATGAGCATGATCGAGGCGATCGGCAGGGCGCTGGGGTCGACGACGTCGGAGGGGCGCAGCCGCCAGCGGTCGGCGACCTCCTGGTCGGTCAGGGTCCGCTCGGGCAGCCGCAGCACGGCCGCGACGGCGAGCCCGACGGCCGAGCAGCCGGCGCACAAGGCGAAGAGCGCCTCGTAGCCGACCGAGTCGACGAGCAGGACCGCGAGCAGCGGCCCCAGCGCGGTGGCGCCCGTGGCCGACAGCCCGAAATACCCCGTGCCTTCGCTGCGCCGCCACGGCGGGATGAGCGTCTGCACGGAGGTCGCGAGCGCGGTGTTGCCGGCGCCGAACGCGACGCCGTGCAGCAGCCGGATCGTCAGGAGCAGCCCGATGTTGTCGGCCGGGATGTAGGCCAGCGACGCGACGACGAAGACGACGAGGCTGACGAGCAGCGTGCGCCGCCGCCCGACCACGTCGAGCCACTTGCCGCCCACCGCCCGCGCGGCGACGGCCCCGACGATGAACGCGCTGGACGCGAATCCCGCGAGGCTGTCCTGCGCCCCGAAGCGCTGCGCCGCATACAGCGCCATCGTCGTCATGAGCAGGTAGAAGATGAACGCCATCGCGAGGTTGACGACCAGCACGAGGGCGAAATCGCGGGTCCACAGGCGCTGATCGGGCCGCACACGGCTCCTTCCCACGGGGCGTCGACGCGCCGAAGACGGGCCGTTCAGGCGTTGGCCAGACCTGCATTGCCACCCGACGCCGCGACGATGCCCACGCGCGGGTCGAGGCACCCGTCGGCCTGCGCCACCAGGACCCGGTCGGCCGCGCCGCGCGCCTTGACGGAGCCGGTGTGCTGCTGGAATTCACACGTGAAGACCAGGTCACCCGGAAGGTCCAGGTCATCCCTCCCGGCCGGCTCGGGCACGAGCAGCGGGGTCGGTGCGACGACGCGCTCGATGCGCCGCCACGCCTCGTCGACGTCACTGCGGGCGATGGTCAGGCTGCTCACCCCCACATGCTAGGTGGGGCTGATGGTGCCGGCTGGAGCGCTCGGTGGACGCCGTGTCCCTCCCCCTCGGCTCGGCCTCCCGAGACGAGAACGCCGGGCCGCTCAGCGGCCCGGCGTCTGCGTGAGTCTCCGTCAGCCCCAGACGAGTCCCTTGGCGGGGTCGTGCAGGACGGCGGCGATGTCGGCGAGGAAGCGCGAGCCGAGGTCGCCGTCGATGAGCCGGTGGTCGAAGCTCAGGCCGAGCTGGGTGA
>JAVTVZ010000198.1:0-2998 GCA_032229625.1 Dermatophilaceae bacterium
CAGCGGGGAAGGCGTCGAGTCGTCGTCATGCCGTCAAGACTTCCTTGACGCGATCCATTCGTCAAGTTTGCCTTGACGGGCATACAGTCGGGGGTATGTCCGCCGAATACCAGCCAGTGGAGCACTACTACGCCCCGGACCCCGGGTCCGCCTGGGCGCAGGTCGAGAGCCTCCAGCCGTTGCTCGTCATGAAGGAGCCGCTGGTCTCGCTGGCCAACTGGCAGGAGCCGCACAACCTGCGCTGGTCGTTCCAGCACATGCGCGAGCTCATGCCGAGCCAGGCCATCCACGGCAACGACGAGCCACGTCCGCTGCCGCAGGATCTCCAGGAGCTCGGTGCCGTGACGACGGATCTGGCGTGGGCGCCGACGCTGGCCGAGCTGCTGACGGCGACGCAGACCGACGGCTTCCTCGTGCTGCACCACGGCCGCATCGTCACCGAGCAGTACGCCGGCGCCATGGTGCGGCGCACCCGCCACCTCGTGATGTCGGTGAGCAAGTCGATCGTGTCGGCGGTGGCGGGCAGCCTGGCCGGCGACGGCCTGCTCGACCCGCAGGCGCCCGCCGAGCGCTACGTGCCCGAGCTCGCCGAGTCCGGCTATGCCGGCTGCACCGTGCGGGATCTGCTCGACATGCGCACCGGTGTGCGCTTCCACGAGACCTACCTCGACCCGTATTCCGAAGTCCGGGTCATGGAGCGGTCGATGGGCTGGGCGCCGCGCAACCACGGCGACCCCCTGGGCATGTACCCCTACATCCTGACCGTCGGCCGCGAGACCGAGCACGACGGCGACTTCACCTACCGGTCGATCGACACCGACGTGCTCGGCTGGGTCTGCGAGCGCGCGGCCGACACGCGCATGGCCGACCTCATCTCGACGCGGATCTGGCATCCGATCGGCGCCTTCCACGACGCGGAGGTCACCGTCGACCCGCTCGCGACGGCCATCCACGACGGCGGCATCTCGACGACCCTGCGCGACCTCGCGCGCTTCGGCCTCATGGTCGCCGCCGACGGTCGCGTCGGGGATCGGCAGGTCGTGCCGGCGGAGTGGATGCAGACCGCCTGCTACCCGCCGCCGGGGGTGCGCGAGGCGTTCGCCGCCAGTGAGAACGAGCCCTTCATGCCCGGCGGGTGGTATCGCAACCAGTTCTGGTTCGTGCCCGGCGACGACGGCCCCGTGCAGCTCGCGCTGGGCATCCACGGGCAGATCGTCTTCGTCGAGCGCTCGACGGGGCTCGTCGCGGTCAAGCTGTCGAGCTGGCCCTATCCGCAGGACTCCCAGAAGCTCCTGGGCACCATCTGGGCCCTGCGCCGGCTCGGTCGGGTGCTCTCCGGCTCGGCCGCCTGAGCGGCCAGGACGCACCGCCGACGCCGACGGCCCGGCCCTCGCGAGGGGACCGGGCCGACGCGCCGTCTCGATCTGCGTGCGCTGCTGGACCTACTTGAGGTAGGCGAGGTAGCTCGTCTGGGCGGGCGGCGCCGCGATGTCCGTCGCGCGGTAGCGCGCGTGGACGCCCTCGATGAATTCACGACACCGCGGCGTCAGCTCGCCCTCCTGCGTCTGCATCCGCGAGCGCGTCACGAGAATGCCCAGGTCGGCGCCCTTGAAGAGGTAGTCGCCCGGCCCGTAGACGCGCAGGAAGAACGCCTCCTCGGGCTCGTTGAGATACTGCCAGTCCAGCGTCTTGCGCTCGTAGACGAGCGAGCCGTCCTCGTGCAGCCGGTAGATGCCGGTCTCGGGGGCCTCGTCGATGAGCCGGATCCGCGCGTCGGAGGTCTTCATGATGAGTTGGCTCCACACGTCGACGGCGGCGAGTTCGCGCCAGCGCTCGTTGAGCTCGGCCACGTCGAGGTCGTAGTCGACGTCGAAGTACTCCAGCAGGTGGAAGAGGAAGAGCGGCATGTCGGCATACGCGCCGGCGGTGACGTTGGTCATCGAGCTCGCGCCGGAGATACGCGGGTTGAGCTCGCCGAGGTAGACCTCGTCGGTGTCGAGGTCGACGAGCACGTCCACCTCGAAGAAGCCGCGGTAGCCCTCCTCGCGCAGCCGGTCGCCCAGTCGGCTCACGTGCCCGATCGCGCGGGCGCGCTGGTCGTCGGTGAGGGCCTCGGGATACACGTCGTTGCCGCACCAGCCGCCGCGGTAGGGGGTCAGCTCGGGGTATCCGGTGAGGTCGGTCATGAAGGGGCCGACGACCGTGCCGTGCCGGGTGTTGACGGCCTCGACGGCCGCGGCGCGGTTGCGGATGCGCTTCATGACCTTGATCTCCTCGCCGACGACGTCGGCGGAGCACGTGTTCCAGTCCTCCTGGGAGGCGACGAAGAAGGTCGTCTTGCCCGAGTCGCCGTAGGCGGACTGCAGGACCAGGTCGTCGCCGAGACCGTGGGCGGCGCACTGCTCCAGGAGGTCGGCGTAGGACTCGACGGTCGTCAGGATGTTGGGCACCGAGGGGGCGCCGGCCTCGTTGCCCAGCTTCGTCGTCGTGATCTTGGAGTCGAGGTGGTTGCGCAGCTCGTAGCTGGGCAGGATGAGGTCGTAGCCCAGCTCTTCGCAGATCGCCTCGGTCTGCGGGTCGAAGAACACCATGAGGATCTTGGGCCGGCCGCCGCCGTGGGCCTCCATCTGGGCGGCGATGTGCGCTTGCACGCTGGGGTGGCGCAGCAGGTAGTTGTTGATGTCCTCGCCGCTGGTGAAGTCGTCGTGCTCGATGAGCGGGGGGCTGAAGACGCGCGGGTGGTATCCGCCCCAGCTGTCGTAGAAGGGGATGTAGGAGAAGTTGCGCACCCACCGGTCGATGCCCAGGAGGTTGAACGCGGTCGCGCCGACGAAGAAGACGGGTGACTCGTTGGTGCGGAAGAAGCTGCGGATCTCGGAGATGTTGCGCAGGTGACGCGGGGTGGGGGCGGCGTGGATGGCCTCGACGGCATCGGCGACCTGGCCGTGGCCGGTCGACACGGTGGCGGTCGACACGGTGGCGGTCGACACGGTGGCGG
>JAVTVZ010000198.1:3098-5009 GCA_032229625.1 Dermatophilaceae bacterium
CGGTCGACACGGTGGCGGTCGACACGGTGGCGGTCGACACGGTGGCGGGCTGCGCGGTGGCGGCCTGCGCGGGCGGCCGGGCCGGCTCGTCGGTGCGCTCGGTGAGGGTCACAGCGGCTTCCTCTCGGTCTGAGGGCGTGAGCAGTGCGGTCAGGCGTCGCCACGCGCGCAGCCACCGGGAGCGGGCCCGGGTCGACAGGCTCACAGGATGCTCCGCTCACGGGTGTGCTGTGCCTCGCGGCGCGGGGCGTGGGCGAACCGCGCCGACGCGACCCGGTCGCACTCGAGGGCCTGGGAGAAGCGCCCGGGGTCCTGGGGGTTGCGCCAGCTGGACAGCTTGACCACGACGCAGTCCGTGTCGGGGTCGACATGGAGCCACTGCCCGTGGATGCCCAGGGACATTAGCGCACGCCCACTCGTGCGTGGGACCCAGAACTGGCTGCGGTAGTGGCCGGTCCGCAATCCCGCCGTATCCAGGGCCGCGCGGTCGGCGAGCAGCTGCTCGACGCGGGCCCGGAAGACGTCGGCGGAGTCCGCGCCGCCGCGTCGCAGATCCTGGACGAAGGCCGTCGGCACGACCTGCCGGGCGCCGACCGCGCCGCCGTGCAGCATCATCAGCCCGAAGCGGGCGATGTCCAGGGCTGTCGTCGCGAGCCCGCCGGAGCACTGCGCCACCCCGCTCTCGTCGACCGCCACGCGCACGGGGCCGGCGACGCCGGTGGCGGCGAGCAGGTCGCCCAGGAGGCGGTCGATCGGGGTCGCCGCCGCGCGTTCGAGCACCCAGCCGAGGGCGTCGGTGTCCAACGACCGGTAGCAGAAGGGGCCCGCGTGCAGGCCGTGCCGGTGGGCGCCGGCGACGAGGTCGCGCAGCGGCGTGGCCCCGGCGGCGCCGTCGATCGCCCGGGCGATGCCCGCCAGCTCCGCACACTGATCTGTGTAGTCCTCGGTGTAGTCGGAGCCGCCGGTGCGCATGTCCAGCAGGTCCCGGACACTCACCCGGGCATAGCCGCCGCGGGCCAGCTCCGGCACGTAGTCGACGGCGAGCCGGTCGATCTCGAGGGCGCCGGCCGCGTCGAGCACCCCCGCGAGCGTGCCGACGACGGACTTGGTGATCGACATGATCGACTGCGGCGTGCCGCGCACGGTGTCGTCCCGATACCACTGCAGCGCGATGCGCCCGGCGTGCACGACGACGAACGCGTCGGTGTCGGTCTCGGCCAGCCGCGTCAGCAGGGGCTCCTGCCCGCCCTCGACGCCGCGGACCGGGAGCTCGAGGATGCCCCACGGGTCGTGGCCCGCGGTGCCCGGCAGGGGGCGCAGCTCGTGGGCGGGCAGAGTCAGGGGCACGAAACGACCGGTCGGGGTCATCGCGGCCTACGGGGGGCGGCGGTCATGGCCGCGACCCTACTCGGGGCCGCTGGTGACGGCCCCGGCTCCTCAGGAGAGCTCGGGGAGAGCCGAACTGGGCCGCGCGGGCGCGGGGGAGACGGGATGTCGGGGTGCGGGCACTCGGGCGAACAGGGGCGAACCGAGCAGTCACTCGGGGAGGGCGGGACGGTCCGCGGGATGTCGGGCGCGGGCGGCCAGGGGCGATGATGGGCCGGTGTCCCACGCTGAACTCCCGCACGTCCTGGTCCTCGGCGGCACGACGCAGGGGCGGCAGCTGGCCGCCGCGCTCGCGGAGCGAACAGCCGCAGGCGACCCGATCGGCGATCCGAGCGGCGACCCGAGCGGGGTGCCGGTGCGCGTCACGTCCTCGCTGGCCGGGCGGGTCGCGGCGCCGCGGTTGCCGGCGGGCGACGTGCGGATCGGCGGTTTCGGGGGCGTCGCGGGCCTGGCCGCGTGGCTCGTCGCGCACGACGTGCGGGCCGTCGTCGACGCGACCCACCCCTACGCGGCGACGATGACCGC
>JAVTVZ010000199.1:0-31749 GCA_032229625.1 Dermatophilaceae bacterium
CTCGCGCCCGGGGCGCCCCCTCCCCCGGCTCACCCCTCGATCTCCCCTCGATCTCCCCTCGATCTCACGGTGGCGCTCCGCGTCGCGACGACGACCACGACCCTCGCCGGCGACCGCGACGCCCGCGCGGGCTGCGCTCTCACAGGAGATCCACCTCGCCGATCCGCACACTGATCTGTGCGGTGTCGCGGCGGGCGCTGCGCGAGCGGCGCACATCCGTCAGGAGGCGGCTCATGGCCGGTCCGATGTGCGGTGGCCCCATGAGGAGCAGTTGCGCCGGCCGCTGCGCGGTCGGGGATGCCGGCGTCGTCGACCCCGGCCGGGACGGCGCACCGACACCGCCCGTACCCGTGCCGACCGACGGCTGGGCACCCGAGCTCGAGGCGGCTCCGGGGAGCATGGCCACCTCCGACAGCGCGGCTGATCCCGGGAGCATGCGCGCCCCCGCGCCGCGGGCCGCCCGCGGGGGAGCCGGCGTGGACGTCGGCGTGGACGTCGGCGCGGCCACGGGGGCGGTCGCGGCGCCCGGCGGGGTGTCGACGGCCGTCGGCCCGATCCGCGCGACCTCCGGCGGCCAGGTGACCTCCCGCAGCACCTCGTCGAGGGCACCGTAGGGGCCGGTGATGCGCGCGGTCCAGACGGCCGGGGGCAGGCCGAGCTCGCGGCGCTCGGCGAGCTCCCGGGCGGCGAACCACTCCGGCGCCCACCGCACGAGCGCCTCGACCGGCGCGAGCGTCTCGTGCTCGGGGGTGCCGGCGAGCACGACGATGCCGCCGTCGCGGTGCGAGCGGGTCAGGGCGGCCGCGCCGAGCCAGCGCCGCAGCGCCTCCTCCCCCGCGTCGAGCCGGGGCCGATCGAGCAGCGCCCAGGCGTCGAGCAGCAGCGTCGCCGCATAGCCGCCGTCGGCCACGGGCTCGGCGCCGGGGGTCGCGATGACGAGCGCCGGCAGCTCCGGCACGCGGTCGATCACCTCGTGCCCGCCGGAGGTCCGCACGAGCGCCCCGGGGAAGGCCCGGCCCAACTCCTCCGCGGTGCGACGCGCCCCGACCGCGCTCGCCCGCAGCCGCACCCCGTGACATTCCGGGCAGACGTAGTGGGCCGCCACGCTCGCGCACCAGCGGCACGTCGGCGATGCGCTCGGGCCGGGCAGCGCCAGCGGGCCGTGACAGCGCGGGCACCGGGCCGGGGCGCGGCACGTCGCGCAGGACAGCGAGGGCACGTAGCCGCGCCGGGGCACCTGCACGAGCACCGGGCCGCGGGTCAGCGCCTCACGAGCCGCCCGCCACGCCATCGACGGCAGGTGCGCGCGCGCCGCGACCCCGTCGCGCTCGGCGTCCGGCCCCTCGACCGCCAGCCGCACCCGCGGCACGGCCCCGCGGCGCGTCGCCGGCTCCGGCACGATCTCGCGCAGCACGCCGTCCTCGACGAGCTGCTGCACCGCGACCGAGCGCGACACCCCGCCGACGAGCACCGCCGGTGCCGCGCTCACCCCCGCGCCACCGCCGCCCGCCTCGGCTCCCCCGCCCAGGTCCTCGCCGGCGGCGTCCGGCGACCCGGCGACGGCCTGGGCGTGGCCCGTGCCACCGGCGAGCGCCCCCGGCGATGTCGTGGCCTGGGGTCCGCTCGCGCCGGCCGCGGCAGCGACGGTCGGTCGCGCTGCCGCCGCGTCGGCGTCCCCCGGCACGCGGCCCCCGCGATCGACGGGCTCCCCACAGGCCGGCGGATCGACGCTCTCGTGCCCGGCAGGAGCGCCGGAGTCGCCGCGCTCGCCCACCGGGCGGGCAGCGCCCGACGTGATCCGGGCCGCCTGGTCCGCCTGCAGCTGAGCCCGACGCAGCAGGACGGCACGCACGTGCGGGTAGGGCGTGCGCGGCTCGGCATGCAGGTCGTCGCCGTCGTCCCACCAGGCCAGCAGCCCGGGGTCCGCGACGGGCGCAAAGGCCGCGGCCCGCGCCCCGACGACGCACCGCACGTGCCCGCGCAGCAGCTTGAGCCAGGCGGTGTAGCGCGCCTGCGGGCCCTGGTCGGCCGTGAGCCGCACGTGCCGACCGGGCCCCAGCTGCTCGCGCAACGCGGCGTCGACGCGCTCGACGTCGCGGTGATCGGGCACGACGAGCACCGCGCCCCGGCCCGCGCTCAGGGCGGCCGCCGCGGCCACCGCCAGCGCCTGGGCCCAGTCGCCACCGGACTGCGGCAGCGCCGTCCAGGCCGCCGCAGGCCCGCCACCGGCGCCGACCCGCCGCACGAAGCTGGGCCCCGCCGGATACTGCGCCCACGGTCCCGGCTCGGGCATCGGCACCGGCTCGTGCGCCGGCGCCTGACGGGCCAGAGCCTTCTCCGCCGTCGCGTGACGCGGCGGGATCGCCAGGCGCAGCACGTCGTTGATCGGGCCCGCGTGCTCCGCGGCGACCGCGCGACACAGCGCCAGCAGGTGCGGGGTCAGGACCGGCTCGTCGCTGACGACCCGCCGCAGCGGCGTCAGCGGGCCGGAGTGGTCGGTGTCCGCGGCCCGCTCGACGACGAAGCCGTCGACGTCCTGCCCGGCGAAGCGCACCTTGACCCGCACGCCCGGCCGCACGAGGTCGTCGAGCATCTGCGGCACCGCGTAGTCGAACGGCCGGTCCAGGTGCGGCAGCGGCACGTCGACGAGCACCCGCGCGACCGGCAGGTGGGCCGCGAGGCGAGCCTGCGGCGGCAGGATGCGGCGGGCCTTGCGGGCCTGACCGCCGGCGAGCAGCGCCAACTGGCGGGCAGGCCCGACCTGCGGGGTCACCTGCGGCACCGGCGCACCCGGCGCGTCGGCGCCACCGCGTGCGCCACCGGCGCCGCCCGGACCGCCCGAGCCTCCCGGACCGCCAGAGCCCCCCGGACCGCCCGAGCCGTCGGCCCTCGGGCTGCTCTCATCGACCATGCCTCCGGTTGTATCGCACAGCACCGACAAGCCAGGCACCCTCGCCGGTCCGCCACCGCAGCACCCCCTCGTCGGCGCCGTGCCGGGCGTGTGGTGCGCCACCCGCCACGGGCCCGCGCCCGCTGTGGACGCCGGGCCGGACACTATGGCCCTCATGAGCGCACCCCGCACCCTCGCCGTCGTGCTGGCCGGTGGCCGCGGCAGCCGTATGGACGTCCTGACGCGTGAGCGCGCGAAGCCGGCGCTGCCCTTCGCGGGCACCCACCGGCTCATCGACGTGCCGCTGACCAACCTGCGCCGCAGCGGGATCGAGGACGTCTTCGTCTCCGTGCAGTATCACGCGACCTCACTGGACGAGGTCGTCGCCAACGGCCGCCCGTGGGATCTGGACCGCACCTACGGCGGGTTGCGGCTCGTCGGACCGGAGGAGGGCGGCAGCCCCGAGCACAGCGGCTTCGCCTCGGGCAACGCCGACGTGCTGCTCAAGCTGCGGCGCCACGTGCGCCACTACGCCCCCGACGTGCTGCTCGTCTGCTCGGCCGACCACGTCTACCGCCTCGACTTCGGCGCGGTCGTCGCGACCCATCTCGCGCACGAGGCCGACGCGACCGTCGTGACGACGCAGCTGTCCAAACGGGAGGCGGTCCACCACGCGACGGTCGAGACCGCCGGCCGGGGGCCGGTCCGCGCGGGTGCGGCGGTGACGGGGTGGACCTACAAGCCGTCGCGCGCCGAGACCGACGTCGTCGCGACGGAGATCTTCGCCTACGCCCCCGAGGTGCTCATGGACACCCTCGGGGAGCTGCACACGCAGCTCGGGCCCGACGCCGGCCACGGCGACAGCGGGCTGGGTGACTTCGGCGAGAAGCTCATCCCGCGGCTCATCGAGCGGGGCCGGGTCGTGGCGCACCCCCTGGAGGGCTATTGGCGCGACGCGGGCCGCCCGGACTCCTACCTGCGGCTGCACCGCGACATCCTCGCCGGCCGGGTCGACCTCTTCACCGACGACCGCGGCCCCCTGCTCGGCATGCCCGTCAACGGACTGCCCGCCCACGTCGACGCCGGCGCCGTCGTCGAGGACAGCATGCTCGCGCCGCGGGCCCGGGTCGCGGGCCGCGTGACCCGCAGCGTCATCGGGCCGGGCGTGCAGATCGCGGCAGGCGCGCACGTCGTCGACAGCGTCCTGCTCGCCGGTAGCCGGATCGAGGCCGGCGCGTTCGTCGGCACCGCCGTCGTCGACGAGCACGTCGTCGTCGGCCCCGGAGCCCGCCTCGGGGTGGAGACCGGCACCCAGCTGCCGGTGGCCGACGACATCAGTCTCGTGGGCCGCGACAGCGTCATCGGCGGCGGCGTCGTGCTGCCCCCGGGCTCGCGTCTGGAGCCGGGCACCCGGGCCTGACCCGCGCCGCAGCGCTCGCGCCCGGCACACCGGCTCCGGACACGCCGACGGCCGGCCCCCTCGGGGGCCGGCCGGGCGGGCGGGTCGGTGTCAGCCGGCGGCGCGCTGCAGCTCCTCGACCTTGTTCGTGTGCTCCCACGTGAAGGGGTTCGACACGGCACCGGCGGTCGTGCGGCCGAAGTGGCCGTAGGCGGCGGTCGGCTGGTAGATGGGGCGGAGCAGGTCGAGCTCCTCGATGATCGCGGCGGGCCGCAGGTCGAAGACGTCGGTGATCGCCTTCTGGATGACGTCCAGCGGCTTGGTCTGCGTGCCGAACGTCTCGACGTAGAGACCGACGGGCTGCGCCTTGCCGATCGCGTAGGCGACCTGCACCTCGCAGCGGCCGGCCAGGCCGGCGGCGACGACGTTCTTGGCGACCCAGCGCATCGCGTAGGCCGCGGAGCGGTCGACCTTCGACGGGTCCTTGCCGGAGAAGGCGCCGCCACCGTGGCGGGCCATGCCGCCGTAGGTGTCGACGATGATCTTGCGGCCCGTCAGGCCGGCGTCGCCCATGGGGCCACCGACGACGAACTTGCCGGTCGGGTTGACGTAGAGGTTGTAGCCCTCCTGGTCGAGCTGCACACCGGAGTCGCGCAGGTCCTCCAGGACCGGCTTGATGATGTACTGCTCGACGTCGGGCTGCAGCAGGGCCTCGAGGCTGACGTCCTCGGCGTGCTGCGTCGACAGGACGACCGTGTCGAGGCGGACGGGCTTGTCGCCGTCGTACTCCACCGTCACCTGGGTCTTGCCGTCGGGGCGCAGGTAGGCCATCTGGCCGGACTTGCGGACCGCGGTGAGGCGCTCGGCGAGCCGGTGCGCGAGGTGGATCGGCAGCGGCATGAGCTCGGGGGTGTCGCTGGACGCGTAGCCGAACATCAGGCCCTGGTCGCCGGCGCCCTGCTTGTCCTTGGGGTCGACGCCACCCGTGCGGTTCTCGTAGGCGGTGTCGACGCCCTGGGCGATGTCGGCGCTCTGCTCGCCGATCGAGACCTCGACGCCGCAGGTCTTGCCGTCGAAGCCCTTGACGGAGGAGTCGTAGCCGATGCCGATGATCGTCTTGCGCACGATGCTGGGGATGTCGACGTAGCCGGAGGTGGCCACCTCACCGGCGACGTGCACGAGACCGGTCGTCACCATCGTCTCGACCGCGACCCGCGCGTGCGGGTCCTGGGTGAGCATGGAGTCGAGGATGCCGTCGCTGATCTGGTCGCAGATCTTGTCGGGGTGACCCTCGGTGACGGACTCGGACGTGAACAGGCGGGACACGGAGCAACTCCTGCAAGGCTGGGGAACACGCTGATGGGCTCGACCGACGCGACCGCGCGGAGGCGGGACCGGCACAAACCTGCCCCACTCTAGCCGCGCCGACACCGGTGCTCCCCCGCGACCACCGGCTGGACGGCACCGACGACCCGCTCACACGGCCCATCGCGCCCGCACGCCTCTCAGCGGGCGGCCAGCAGCCGCTCGACGGCGTCCCACACGCCCGCGGAGATGACGCTCTTGGGCGCCGGCCCGATCGTCACGGGCTGCTCCTGGCCCGGCGTCAGGAGGTGCACGGTCGACTCGTCCCGGCCGAACGTCACGTCGCGGCCGACCTCGTTGGCCACGAGCAGGTCGCAGCCCTTGCGCGCCAGCTTGGCCCGCGCGTGGTGCAGCACGTCGCCGTCGGCGTCGCCGGTCTCGGCGGCGAAGCCCACGATGACCGGGTCGCCGGGTGCCCGCCCCTGCTCGCGGCGCCACTGCACGAGCCCGGCGAGGATGTCGGGGTTGCGGGTCAACGCGATGACCGGGGCGTCGTCCTCGTGGCCGGCGTCGTGCGACTTCTTGATCTTGGCGTCGACGTAGCTCGCCGGCCGGAAGTCCGCCACCGCAGCGGCCATGACGACCACGTCGGCCGCCGCGACCCGCTGCGTCATCGCCTCGGCGAGGTCCCGGGCCGACTCGACCTCGACGAGCTGCACGCCCTGCGGGGGTCGCAGCGCGACGTTCGCCGAGACCAGCGTCACCTGGGCCCCTCGGGCGGCCGCCGAGGCGGCGAGCGCATACCCCTGCTTGCCGGAGCTGCGGTTGCCGAGGTAGCGCACCGGGTCGAGGGCCTCGCGGGTGCCGCCGGCGCTGATGAGCACCCGGCGGCCGGCCAGCGGGCCGGTCGTGGCGCCGGGCCGGCGCACACCGGCGAGCACGCCGAGCGCCTCGACGTAGATGTCCTCGGGCTCCGGCATCCGCCCGGGCCCGGTGTCCGTGCCGGTGAGCCGCCCCGAGGCGGGTTCGATGACGTGCACGCCGCGCGCCCGCAGCGTCGCGACGTTGGCGACCGTCGCCGGGTGCTGCCACATCTCGGTGTGCATCGCCGGCGCGAGCACGACGGGCCCGTGGGCGGTGAGCAGCACGTTCGTCAGCAGGTCGTCGGCCAGGCCGTGCGCGGCCTTGGCGAGCAGGTCCGCCGTCGCGGGCGCGACGACGACGAGGTCGGCCTCCTGACCGAGCCGGACGTGCCGGACCTGGTGGACGTCCTCGAAGACCTCGGGCGTCACCGGCTTGCCGGACAGCGCCGACCAGGTCGGGGCGCCGACGAACTCCAGCGCCGCGGCCGTCGGCACGACCGTCACGTCATGCCCGGTCTCGGTGAAGCGGCGCAGCAGCGACGCCGCCTTGTAGGCGGCGATGCCGCCGGCCACGCCGAGGACGATCCGACTCATGACGCGCTCCTGACGTGGGCGGCGGCGACGGTCCGGCGGCTCAGGCCTCGACGGGCGTCGAGGTCAGCAGGCGCTCGTTGATCTCGCGCAGCGCGACGGACAGCGGCTTCTCGTGGACCTGGGTCTCGACGAGCGGGCCGACATATTCCAGCAGGCCCTCGGAGAGCTGGCTGTAGTAGGCGTTGATCTGACGGGCCCGCTTGGCGGAGTAGATGACGAGCGCGTACTTGCTGTCCGCGACGTCGAGCAGCTCGTCGATCGGCGGGTTGGTGATGCCTTCGGGTGCGGCGATGGTGCCTGACACGTTGTCTGCCTTCTCTTCGGGGTCACTCGTGTGGTCGTGCGTGCGAGCGATCGGGCGTGGTCGCGCCGATCGTCGCGGGTCGTCGGCCCGGGATGGAGCGCGGGGCTCACGGCCGGTCGTCCTCGCTGGTCGGGCCGGGTGTGCCGGCGCTCAGGCGCGCTGGCCGGTCTCGCCGACCCGTGCGCCGGCAGCGGACGATCCCAACAATGATACGAGTTCCTCACCGGCGGTCCGGACATCGTGGTTGACGATGACGTGATCGAACTCGTGGGCGGCCGCCAGCTCGACCCGCGCGGTCTCGAGCCGGGCGGCGCGCTCGGCGGCCGATTCGGTGCCCCGCCCGACGAGCCGGTTGACGAGTTCGTCCCAGCTCGGCGGGGCGAGGAAGACGAACACCGCGTCGGGCATCGTGCGCCGGACCTGCCGGGCGCCCTGCAGGTCGATCTCCAGGAGCACCGGCGTGCCACCGGCCAGCGCCCGCTCCACCGGGCCGCGCAGCGTGCCGTAGCAGTGCCGCCCGTGCACGGTCGCCCACTCCAGGAAGTCCCCCGCGGCCACGCGGGCCGCGAAGTCGTCGCCGCTGAGGAAGCGGTAATGCCGCCCGTCGATCTCGCCCGGGCGCGGGGGTCGCGTCGTCGCCGACACCGACATCCACACCTCGGGGTGGTGCTCGCGGATCCACGCGGCGACCGTGCCCTTGCCGACGGCCGTCGGCCCGGCGAGCACGACGAGCCGGGCCCGACCCGCCCCGGCACCGTGGCCGCCTGGGACCGGCGCGCCGGCCGGCTCGTCCCGCGGCGGCGCCGTCGGTCGCGCGATCGGGGACGCGGGCTCGGGCGTCGTCCGGGGAAGGGGTGTCGGCGGCACGTCGAACCCGCCGCCCTGCGAGGCAGGCGCGGCGGGGGACACGTCGGGGCTGTGGATCTCAGGCCTCGCCGAACCGGTCGAGGAGCGCGGCGATCTGGTTGGCGCCCAGCCCCCGCACGCGGCGGGTCTCGGAGATGCCGACCTCCTCCATGATCTGGCGGGCGCGGACCCGGCCGACGCCGGGCATCGACTCCAGCAGGGAGGAGACCTTCATCTTGCCGATGACCTCGTTGGTCTTGCCCTCCTTGATGACGGCAGAGAGGGACCCCTGGGAGGACTTCAGCCTGTTCTTCACCGCCGCACGCTCCCGTCGAGCTGCGGCCGCCTTCTCGAGTGCTTCCGCGCGCTGCTGCGGGGTCAGCTGGGGTAGGGCCACGAGTGTCTCCTAGGTCTGGCTCGGCGCGAAATACGGCGTCGCCGCCTCCCGCGGTCCCGGCGAGCCTTGGCGGGTGGCGGTGTTGCCCCCGAAACTAGCGACCAGGGCGGATGCGCGCAACGACACGACGGAGAATATGCGACCGGCCCCCTGCACGGGCCGTAATGCACCGGCTCATCGGCACCTGCCCCGGCCGACCGCGCCGGTCACCGACGGGGTGCGACCCTGCCGGCCCGGCTCACGCGTCGCCGGCGGCGATGGCGCGGTGATGCCGGATGACCTCCTCGACGACGAAGGCGAGGAACTTCTCCGCGAAGGCCGGGTCGAGGTCCGCGCTCTCGGCCAGCGCCCGCAGCCGGGCGATCTGCTCGGCCTCGCGGCCCGGATCCGCCGCCGGCAGGCCACGCGCGGCCTTGAGGTGGCCCACCTGCTGGGTACAGCGGAAGCGCTCGGCGAGCAGATAGACCAGGGCCGCGTCGATGTTGTCGATGCTGTGCCGCAGCGCGAGGAGCTCTCGCGGGATCGCCGCGCCGGCCTGCTCGGCGGCCTCCCCGGCCTCCCCGGCCTCAGCGGCGTCCGGCTCTCCGGCGTTCGGCTCGTATGCGTCCGGCTCGTATGCGTCCGGCTCGGATGCGTCCGGTGCGGTGGCGTCCGGGGTCGGGCGCGTCGGCGGTGTCACGGGCGCAGCTCCCCGGTCAGCCGCTGCGCGGTCGCCAGGGCGGCGCGGCGCAGGTCGGCGACCTGTGGGCCGGCGCTGAGCACCTCGCGGCTGCTCGCGGCCAGGATCGCGTCGCGCCGCGGCCCGACGACCGCGGCGAGGGCGTCGCCGGAGCCTCCCTGGGCGCCGATGCCGGGGGCGAGCAGCGGGGCGTCGGCGGCGCCGAGGTCCAGGCCGAGCCGGGCCACGTCGTCGGCGACCGTCGCGCCGACCACCATGCCCACACTGCCGAGCCGGCCCTGGGCCGCAGCCGCCGCGTTGTCGGCGGTGACCCCGGCGACGATCTGCGCGGCCACGCTGTGCCCGTCGCGCTCGGCGTGCTGCACCTGCGCGCCCTCGGGGTTGGACGTCAGCGCCAGGACGAAGATCCCGCGGTCGTTCTCGGCCGCCAGATCCAGTGCGGGGCGCAGGGATTCGTAGCCCAGGTAGGGCGAGACCGTGATCGCGTCGGTGCCCAGCGGGCCGTCGCCGAGATACGCCTGCGCGTAGCCCGCCATCGTCGAGCCGATGTCTCCGCGCTTGACGTCGAGCAGGCACAACGTGCCCGCCGCGCGGAGCCCGGCGAGGACGCGCTCGAGCACGGCGACGCCGGCCGAGCCGTGCCGCTCGAAGAAGGCCGACTGCGGCTTGACGCAGGCCACCTGCCCGCCGAAGGCCTCGACGCAGCGCATCGCGAAGGTCTCCAGCCCGGCGGGGTCGTCGCCCAGCCCCCAGGCCCGCAGCAGCGCCGCATGGGGATCGATCCCGACACACAGCGGGCCGTGACGGTCCATCGCCGCGGCCAGGCGCGCACCGAAGGGCTCCACCCCGGAGCCGGAGCCGACGCTCGACTCCACGCTCGACTCCACGTCCGGCGTCACGACGGTGCCCCGGGCACGCGGCGGTGGGCGATCCCGACGATGTCGCTCGGGGTCGCGATGCGCCTGGCCGCCAGCTCGGCGGACAGCTCGTCGCGCACCCGGACCGGCGCGTGCGGGTCGTTGAAGATCGCGGTGCCGACCTGGATGGCCGTCGCACCGGCGGCGAGGAAGGCCAGGGCGTCCCGGCCGCTGCGGATGCCGCCGACTCCGACGATCGGGCGGGCGGGCACGACCCCGGCCTGCATCGCCGCATACACCTGCCATACCGCGCGCCGCGCGATCGGCCGGATCGCCGGGCCGGACAGTCCGCCGGTGATCCCGGCGAGCGCCGGGCGCATGGTCACGGTGTCGATCTCGAGGCCGAGGGCGGTGTTGATCATCGTCAGTCCGTCGGCACCGGCGTGCACCGCGGCCCGCGCGATGGCGACGATGTCGGTGACGTCGGGGCTCAGCTTGACCAGGATCGGGATGCCGGGCGGCACCTGGGTGCGCACGCGGTCGATGACCTCGGTCGTCGCTGCCGGGTCGCAGGCGAAGACGAGCCCGCGGTTGGCGACGTTGGGGCAGGAGATGTTGACCTCGATGCCCACGCACGCGTCGAACGCCGGGCTCTCCACGAGCGTCTTGGCGACGGAGGCGAATTCGCGAGGGTCGTTGCCCGCGATGGACACGACGACGCGCGCCCCGGCGCTCATGAGCCAGGCGAGGTCCTTGTCGACGAAGTCGGTGATGCCCGGCCCCTGCAGGCCGATCGAGTTGAGCATGCCGCTGGCGGTCTCGGCCATGCGCGGCGTGCCGCGCCCCGAGCGCGGGTCGGCGAGCACCGTCTTGGTGACGAACGCCCCGAGGGAGGAGATGTCGAAGAGGCGGTGCAACTCGGCCCCGTTGGCCGCGCACCCCGAGGCGGTGAGCACCGGGTTGGGGATCGTGATCGGTCCCAGCACCGTCGTCAGGTCGACCTTGGCCCCGGGGCGCAGGGTCGGGGCCAGCGGCGGCGCGGCGGCCGGGCCGAGCCCCGAGACCGGCGGCTTCGGCGCGCTCGGTGAGCCCGCACCGCGCGCGGTCGCCGCGGCCGGACCGGCCGGTCCGCGCGCGGTCCTGGCGGTGCCGGGCGCGGTGGTGCCCGGCCCGGGTGAGGCCGCCGCGCCGGTGTGTGGTGCGGAGCGTCGGGCGGTGGGCGCCGCGCCACCGGGGGCGCCGCGGTCGCCTCCCGACTCGCCCCCGGGGCGAGCCCCAGCGGCGGGGCGGGAGGAGTCGGAAGAGGAGGAAGAAGCGGAGTCGGCGGCGCCGCCGTCGCGACCGCCGCGGCCCACCTGTGCCGCGGGATCGGCGAGCTCACCGGCCCGTGCGCGTGGGGACGAGCCGGCCTGTGCAGGCGCAGCCTGGGACGACCCCGACGACCCCGACGACCCCGACGGGCCGTCGGCGCCGGAGGATCCCCGCCCTCCGGCCGACGCTGCGGAGGAGGACGACGGTGACGGCGAGGGGCCGGCCGAGGCGGGCCGCGAGTCCGTCACCGGCGCCGCGGGCATCGGGGCGGTCGAGGGACCGGAGGTGGCCTGACCGGCCGCGCCGGGGCGCGCGCCGCCACCGGCCGCACCTGAGGCGGGCGTGCCGACGCCGCCGGTGCCGCCGGTGCCGCCGGTGCCGACGGGCTCGACGGGCGAGGCCGAGGGGCGGGGCGCGACGCGCGGCCGGGTGCCGGGTGCGGCGTAGGTGCGGCCCTGGTCCCCGGTGCCCTCAGCGGGCTTCTTGCGGTTGAACATCGTCAGTGGCCTCCCTGCTTCGGCGCGCCGTAGGCATCGGCGGGCACGAGCGCCCACCCCTCGCGGAAGGTGTCCCAGCGCACGCGGTCGCCGCGGAAGATCGGCCCCTCGACGCAGGAGCGCAGCATCCGGGTCACGCCGTCGTTGCCGCGGACCGGCAGCACGCACGTCATACACACGCCGACGCCGCAGGCCATGGACTCCTCGACGGCGATCTGCGCGACGGCGCCGAACTCACCGGCGAGCCGGGTCACGCTCTCCAGCATCGGCATCGGCCCGCAGGCGTAGACGACCGAGGCGTCCGAGCGCTTGAGCACGTCGGGCAGCACGTCGGAGACCCAGCCCTTGGTGCCGCGCGAGCCGTCGTCGGTGACGACGGTGACGGCGTCGGCATACCGCTCGGCCTTGTCGGTGCCGAAGAGGCGGTCCTTCGTCGAGGCGCCGAGGACGAGCTCGACCCGGCAGCCGCGCTCGCGCAGGGTCGCGGCGAGCCAGAAGAGCGGCGCGCTGCCGTATCCGCCGCCGACGAGCACGCACGAGACGCGCTCGCGGGGCAGCGGGAACGGCCGCCCGAGCGGGCCGACGAGGTCGACGTAGTCACCGACCTGCCGCGACGCCAGCCATTGGGTGCCCGGGCCGTGTGCCGCGACGACGAGGTCGAGGATGTCCTCCTCGGACCGGTCGGCCGCCGGGCTCACCGCGTGCAGCGAGAAGCTGCGCCGCAGCAGCTGCGCCGGGGTGGCGCTCTGGGTCGCCGTCGGCCCGCCGACGCTGACCGTGACGAACTGCCCCGGTCGCGCGACGTCCGGCACACCGGGCGCCGTGAAGGTCATGTACTGGTAGTCGCCCACCGGCCGGGTCGCGACCAGGCGCGCCTCGACGTGGACGACGGGCTCGACGCGCCCGCCCTTGGCCTTCGCCAATGACCTCTCCCTACTCTTCGCTACTGCCCTGACGGCCTGCCGCCTCGTCCTGCGCCCGCCGGCCTGCGGCGAGCCGGGCGCTGTGCTCCTGCAGGCTGGCGACGCCGAACGGACCCTGCCGCTGCGACTGGATGCCCTGCACCGCCGCGGCGAGCTGCTGGACCGTCGTGATGATCGGCCGGTCCATGCTCGTCGTCGCGGTGCGGATCGCGTAGCCGTCGCGCCGGGCGTCACTGCTGCCCGGCGTGTTGACCACCATGTCGACGGTACCGGCGAGGATCTCCTCGACGATCGTCGGCTCGCCGTGACGGCCCGGCCCCTCGCTGTGCTTGCGCACGACGGTCGCGGTCACGCCGTTGCGCCGCAGCACCTGGGCGGTGCCGTCGGTGGCGAGCAACTCGAAGCCCATGTCGGCGAGCATCTTGATGGGGAAGACCATGGCCCGCTTGTCGCGGTTGGCGACGGAGACGAAGACCCGACCCTGCGTGGGCAGACCCCACAGGGCGCCCGTCTGGGTCTTGGCGAAGGCCGGTCCGAAGGTCTCGTCGATGCCCATGACCTCGCCCGTGGAGCGCATCTCCGGCCCGAGGACCGAGTCGACGACGCGGCCCTGCGCGGTGCGGAAGCGCTTGAACGGCAGGATCGCCTCCTTGACCGACACCGGCGCGTCGAAGGGCAGCTCTCCCCCGTCACCGTGCGCGGGCAGCAGCCCCTCGGCGCGCAGCTGGGCGATCGTCGCCCCGAGCATCACCCGCGCCGCGGCCTTGGCCAGCGGCACGCCGGTGGCCTTGGCGACGAAGGGCACGGTCCGGGAGGCGCGCGGGTTCGCCTCGAGCACGTAGAGGACGTCCTGGGCGAGCGCGAACTGCACGTTCATCAGTCCGTGCACCCCGACGCCCTCGGCGAGCCGCCGGCTGGCCTCGCGGACCCGCTCGACCTCGCCGGGGCCGAGCGTGACGGGCGGGATGACGCACGCGGAGTCGCCGGAGTGGATGCCGGCCTCCTCGATGTGCTCCATGATCCCGCCGACGTAGAGGTCGGCCCCGTCGTAAAGGACGTCGACGTCGATCTCGATCGCGTCGTCGAGGAAGCGGTCGACGAGCACCGGGTGCTCCGGCGAGGCGGTCGTCGCGCGGTCGACGTACTCGCGCAGCGTCTTCTCGTCGTAGACGATCTCCATGCCACGCCCGCCGAGCACGTAGCTCGGCCGCACGAGCACCGGGTAGCCGATGCCGGAGGCGACGCCGACGGCCTCGTCCGCGGAGTAGGCGATGCCGTGCTTGGGGGCGTTGAGGCCGCCCTCGGCGAGCACCCGGCCGAAGTGACCGCGGTCCTCGGCGAGGTCGATGGCCTCGGGGCTCGTGCCGACGATCGGCACCCCGGCGTCCTTGAGGGCCTGCGCGAGGCCGAGCGGGGTCTGCCCGCCGAGCTGCACGACGACCCCGGCGATCGGCCCGGCGGCGCTCTCGGCGTGCACCACCTCGAGGACGTCCTCGAGGGTGAGCGGCTCGAAATACAGCCGGCTGCTCGTGTCGTAGTCGGTCGAGACCGTCTCGGGGTTGCAGTTGACCATGATCGTGTCGAAGCCGGCCTCGCGCAGCGCGAAGCTCGCGTGCACGCAGCTGTAGTCGAACTCGATGCCCTGACCGATGCGGTTGGGCCCGGAGCCCAGGATGATGACCGCGGGCCGCTCGCGGGGGGCGACCTCGGTCTCCTCGTCGTAAGTCGAGTAGTGGTAGGGCGTCGCGGCTGCGAACTCCGCCGCGCACGTGTCGACGGTCTTGTAGACCGGCCGCACGCCCAGCGCGTGCCGCACGCCGCGCACGACCGACTCCGGCATCTGGATGATCTCGCCGAGCTGGGCGTCGGAGAAGCCGTGCCGCTTGGCCAGCCGCAGCGCCGCCGGGGTGAGCACGCGCTCCCGGCCGGCCGTCTGCGTCACCGCGTCGGCGACGTCGTTGAGCAGCTGGATCTGGTCGAGGAACCACGGGTCGATGCCGGTGGCCTCGTGCACCTCCTCGACGGTGATCCCGGCGCGCAGCGCCTGTTGGACGAGCACGATCCGCCCGTCCGTGGGGGTCATGGCCTGCTGCAGCAGCGCCCGGCCCTGCTCCTTGCTCGGCTCCGTGCCGACCCTCCAGTGGAAGCTGCTGCCCGTGCGCTCGACGGAGCGCAGCGCCTTCTGCAGCGCCTCGGTGAAGTTGCGCCCGATGGACATCGCCTCACCGACCGACTTCATCGTCGTCGTCAGCGTCGGGTCGGCGGCGGGGAACTTCTCGAACGCGAAGCGCGGCACCTTGACGACGACGTAGTCCAGCGTCGGCTCGAAGCTCGCCGGCGTCTCGCGGGTGATGTCGTTGGGCACCTCGTCCAGGGTGTAGCCGATCGCCATCTTCGCGGCGATCTTGGCGATCGGGAAGCCGGTCGCCTTGGAGGCCAACGCGCTCGAGCGGGAGACGCGCGGGTTCATCTCGATGACGATGATGCGCCCGTCGACGGGATTGACCGCGAACTGGATGTTGCAGCCGCCGGTGTCGACGCCGACCTCGCGGATGACGGCCAGGCCGATGTCCCGCAGCTTCTGGTATTCGCGGTCGGTGAGCGTGAGCGCGGGGGCGACGGTGATCGAGTCGCCGGTGTGGACGCCGACGGGGTCGACGTTCTCGATCGAGCAGACGACGACGCAGTTGTCCGCGCGGTCGCGCATCACCTCGAGCTCGTACTCCTTCCAGCCCAGGATCGACTCCTCCAGGAGCACCTCGGTCGTCGGGGAGTCGTGCAGGCCGGCCCCGCCGATGCGGCGCAGGTCCTCCTCGTCGTAGGCGAAGCCGGAGCCCAGGCCGCCCATCGTGAAGCTGGGCCGCACGACGACCGGGTAGCCCAGATCGGCGGCGCCGGCGAGGAGCTCGTCCATCGTGTGGCAGATGATCGAGCGGGCCGACTCGGCGCCGCAACGGTCGACGACGCCCTTGAACTCCTCGCGGTTCTCTCCCAGGCGGATCGCCTCGACGCTGGCGCCGATCAGGGGGCAGCCGTAGCGCTCCAGGATCCCCTGCTCGTGCAGGGCCATCGCCGCGTTGAGCGCGGTCTGCCCGCCGAGGGTCGCCAGGACCGCATCGGGGCGCTCCTTGGCGATGATCGCCTCGAGGATCGCCGGGGTGATCGGCTCGACGTAGGTCGCGTCGGCGATCTCGGGGTCGGTCATGATCGTCGCCGGGTTGGAGTTGAGCAGGATGACCCGCAGCCCCTCCTCCCGCAGCACGCGGCACGCCTGAGTGCCGGAGTAGTCGAACTCCGCCGCCTGGCCGATGACGATCGGCCCGGAGCCGATGACCAGGACGGATTCGAGGTCGGAACGCTTGGGCATCAGGCGTCAGTCTCCACAGAAGAGTGTGCGGTCTCGGCGGCATCGGGGGCGGGTGACCCGCCCTGCATGACGCTGACGAAGCGGTCGAAGAGGTAGTCGGAGTCGTGCGGCCCGGCCGCGGCCTCCGGGTGGTACTGGACGGAGAAGGCGGGCATGTCCAGGCAGGCCAGGCCCTCGACGACGTCGTCGTTGAGGCACACGTGGCTGACCAGCACCCGGCCGAAGTCGGTGCCCAGCTCCGCGTCGGCGGGCGCCGGCACGTCCCCGTCCAGCGGGGCGTCGACGGCGAACCCGTGGTTGTGGGCGGTCACCTCGACCGTGCCGGTCGCGCGGTCCATGACCGGCTGGTTGATGCCGCGGTGGCCGTACTTGAGCTTGAACGTGCCGAAGCCGAGCGCGCGACCGAGCACCTGGTTGCCGAAGCAGATGCCGAAGAAGGGGATGCGCCGCGCCAGGACCTGCCGCAGCAGCTCGACCTGGGCGTCCGCGGTCGCCGGGTCGCCCGGCCCGTTGGAGAAGAACACCCCGTCCGGGCCGGCGCCGGGCTCGCGCGTCACCGACGGCACGGCGAGCACGTCCTCCAGCGCGGAGTCGGCGGGCAGCACGTGCACCTCGATGCCGCGCTGCGCCATGAGCGTGGGCGTCATGCCCTTGATGCCCAGGTCGAGCGCCGCGACGGTGAACCGGCGCTGCCCGAGGGCGGGCACGACATACGGCTCGTCGGTGCTGACCTGCGAGGCCAGCTCGGCCCCGGACATCGCCGGGGCGGTGCGCACGCGCTCGAGCAGGGTCGCGTCGTCGGCGCGGGCGTCGGCGCCGGAGAAGATCCCGACGCGCATCGCGCCGCGCTCGCGCAGGTGCCGGGTCAGGGCGCGGGTGTCGACGCCGCTGATCCCGACGACGCCCTGGTCACGCAGGTCGTCCTCGAGGCTGCGCCGGGAGCGCCAGTTGCTCGGGCGCAGCGCGGGATCGCGCACGACGTAGCCCGCGACCCAGATCCGCCCGGACTCCTCGTCCTCGTCGTTGACCCCGGTGTTGCCGATGTGCGGGGCCGTCATGACGACGACCTGCCGGTGGTAGCTGGGGTCGGTGAGGGTCTCCTGGTAGCCGGTCATCCCGGTCGAGAAGACGGCCTCCCCCAGTGTCGTGCCGACCGCGCCGTAGGCGTGGCCGCGCATCATGCGCCCGTCCTCCAGCACGAGCACCGCGATGGGCGCCTCCAGCAGGTCCTGCGCGGAGCGCGCGCTCATCGGGTCTCCTTCGTCGGTGCGTGGATCACGGTCGCGGGGCGGGGGGCGCCGGGCTGCGCGTCGGTGTCGGCCGGGACCAGCGCTCCGTCACGGGCCGTGGCTCGCCCGCGCAGGTAGGTCGCGACGATCCGCCCCCTCAACTCGCGCCCGTGCCAGGGGTTGTTGCGCCCGGCGGACAGGCTCGCGTCGCGATCGACGGTCCAGGTCGCGGCCGGGTCGACGAGCGTGAGATTGGCCGGCTCCCCCACGGCCGGTGGGCGCCCGTGGTCCGGCAGCTGCGCGAGCGCGGCGGGGGTCGTGGACAGCACGCGGGCCACGTCGCCCCAGGTCAGCCGGCCGGGCTCGACGAGGAGCGTCGCGAGCACGGGCAGCGCCGTCTCCAGGCCGACCATGCCGAAGGCCGCGGTGACGAAGGCGTGCTCCTTGTCGTTGCGGGCGTGCGGGGCGTGGTCGGTCGCGACGATGTCGATGGTGCCGTCGACGAGCGCGTCGGCCAGCGCCTGGGCGTCGGCGTCGGGCCGCAGCGGCGGGTTGACCTTGTAGGTCGGGTCGTAGCCGGTCAGCAGCGGCGTCGTCAGCGCGAGGTGGTGCGGGGTGACCTCGGCGGTCACGGCGATGCCCTGGGCCTTGGCCCAGCGGATGATCTCGACGGAGCCGGCGGTCGAGACGTGCGCGATGTGGACCCGGCCGCCGGTGTGCCGGGCGAGCATGACGTCGCGGGCGACGATGACCTCCTCGGCCGCGCCGGGCCAGCCGGGCAGCCCGAGCCGACCGGACAGCTCGCCCTCGTGGCAGCAGGCCGTCGACCCCGCGAGGTCGGGGTCCTGGGCGTGCTGGGAGACGATGCCGCCGAAGGGCTTGAGGTAGTCCAGCGCGCGCCGCATGATCCGGGCGTCGTGCACGCAGCGGCCGTCGTCGGAGAAGATCCGCACGCGCGCCCGGCTGCGCGCCATGAGGCCGAGCTCGGCGAGTTGCTCGCCGCCGGTGCCCTTGGTGACGGCCCCGACCGGCACGACGTCGACGAGCCCGGCCCGGCGGCCCAGATCGTAGACGTGCTCGGCGGCCTCGGCGGTGTCGGTCACGGGGTCGGTGTTGGCCATGGCGAGCACGGCGGTGAAGCCGCCGGCGGCCGCCGCGGCCGACCCGGTCGCGATCGTCTCGGCGTCCTCACGCCCCGGCTCGCGCAGGTGGGTGTGCAGGTCGACGAGGCCCGGCAGCGCGACGAGCCCGTCGGCGTCGAGGACCTCGTCGGCGCGCACGCCGGTCAGCGAGCCGACCTGCGTGATCACGCCGTCGGCCAGCAACAGGTCGGCGCGTCCGGCACCCAGCAGGTCGGCGCCCTTGATGAGCAGGCTCACGCGGCACTCCCCTCGGAGGCGAGCAGGTGGTAGAGGATCGACATCCGCACGGCGACCCCGGCGGAGACCTGGTCCAGGATCACCGACGAGGCGGCGTCGGCGGCCTCCGGGGCGATCTCCAGCCCGCGGTTCATCGGCCCGGGGTGGGCGATGACGGCGTCGGCGTTGCGCCCCAGCAGCGCGGCGAGCCGCTCGCGGGTCAGCCCGTAGCCCACGGTGTATTCGCGCTCGGTCGGGAAGAACCCGCCGCTCATCCGCTCCCGCTGCACGCGCAGCATCATGAGCACGTCCAGCGGCCGGGAGAGCACCTCGTCGAGGTCGTGGCTGATCTCGAAGCCGTCGGCGGCCGCCCAGTCGCGGATCCCCGAGGGCATGAGCGTCGGCGGCGCGACGAGCGTGATCCGGGCGCCGAAGTTGGCCAGGCACAACAGGTTCGAGCGCACGACCCGGCTGTGCAGCAGGTCGCCGACGATGGCCACGCGCAGGTCGTCGAGGCGGCCGTGATGGGCGCGCATCGTGTAGGCGTCGAGCAGCGCCTGGCTCGGATGCTCGTGCATCCCGTCTCCGGCGTTGATGACGCTGGCGTCGACCCATCCGGCGACCTGGTGGGCGGCGCCGCTGGCGCTGTGCCGCATCACGAGGGCGTCGACCCCCATCGCGCAGATCGTCATGACGGTGTCGCGCAGGGACTCGCCCTTGGAGGTCGAGGAGCCCTTGCCGGAGATGTTGATGGTGTCCGCCGACATCCATTTACCGGCGATCTCGAAGCTCGCGCGGGTGCGCGTCGAATCCTCGAAGAAGAGGTTGATGACGGTCCGGCCGCGCAGCGTCGGCAGCTTCTTGACGTCGCGGTGCTGCACCTCGTGCATCTGGGTCGCGGTGTCGAGCAGGGCGAGGATCTCCTCGCGGTCCAGGTCGGCGATCGAGAGCAGGTGTCGGGTCATGACGTCGTCCCCTCTACGCGGCGGATGCGCACCTCGTCGTCGATGCCGTCGCACTCGCGCAGCCGCACGGCGACACGCTCGCTGCTGGAGGTCGGCAGGTTCTTGCCGACGACGTCGGCGCGGATCGGCAGCTCGCGGTGGCCGCGGTCGACGAGCACCGCGAGGCGCACGATGCGCGGGCGACCGAGGTCGGTCAGGGCGTCCAGGGCGGCGCGGATGGTGCGGCCCGAATACAGGACGTCGTCGACGAGCACGACGACCTTGTCGTCGATGCCCCCCGGCGGGATCTGCAGCACGCCCGGGGCGCGGGTCGGCTGACGGCGCAGGTCGTCGCGATAGAGCGTGATGTCCAGCGCTCCGACGGGGATCGCGCGCCCCTCGACCTGCGCCATGAGCGCAGCCAGCCGCCGGGCCAGCACCACGCCGCGGGTCGGGATGCCCAGGACGACGAGGTCGTCGGCGCCTTTGTTGCGCTCGAGCACCTCGTGGGCCATGCGGCGCAGGCCCCGGGCGATGTCCTGCGCCCGCAGGACGACGTGCGCGTCCGGAGGGGGTGGAGAGTCCGCGGGCTCTGCAGATGGTGGCGTCGTCACGCGCCGAACCTCCTTACCCGCCTCGCCGGACGGTCTTAAAGGATGCCGATTCGGCCCTCACCCTAACCCCGCCGGCGCCGCGCTCCGGCATCGGCCGGCATCGGCCGGCATCGGCCGGCATCGGCCGGCAGCGACCCGCAGCGACCGGTGACGACCGACGTGCGCCGGGCCCGTCGCCGTCAGGCGGCGGCGACCGCGTCGAGGCGGCGGCGGCGCGGCAGGGCCCGGCGCACGGCCGGGTGGGGGTCGGCGCGCAGGGCGAGCCGGGTCGGCAGCGGCGTGCGCGGGTGGCGCGCGACCCGCACGCGCACCAGCGGGCTGGGATCGCGGGCCAGCTGAGCCAGCGTCTGCGCGGGGGCCGCCGGGTGGGCCGCGATGCGCTCATGCAGGCCCGTATGACGCATGGCCGCGAGCGCGGCGAGCCGGGCCGCGGGCGTCGCCGGGCCCAGCGGCATGGCGGTCCAGACGAATTCGTGCGGAGGCGAGGCGTCGTTCGTCGCGGCCGGAGCCACGGGCACCAGGCGCGGCGCGCCGGCGGGGCGTGCGCTCGGCAGACCGACGGTCGTGGGCAGCCCGCGCAGAGCGGGTGGACGGTATGCCGTCGTCGACATCGATGTCACCTCCTGGACGACCGTTCATGGTCGGGCTTCATCGTGACATCCGCCGGCGCACCCACGGACGCCCGGCGCGCCGCCTGTGGACAACGCCGTTGCGCACGCAGGGTCTGTGCCGGTCTGTTCCGGACTGTGCCGGTCTTTGCCGGTCTGTGCCCAGGCACCCGGGGCGGTCCGCGCTGCGTACGCATCGACATCAGAACCGGTCGAGGGGGTAGAGGGGGTCAAGGAGGCGGCGGGGAGAGCCGGCACGACGCGGCCACCCGCGGACCGGGGCGCGCTGACTAGGCTGGGATCACTCCTGCTCCGGCCCGGGGGGCACCCGGCCCGGGGGCCGCGCGACCGGCGCCCGTGGCAGGACTCCCGATCAGCGATCCGATCAGATGGGCGATGTGATGACGACCCCCGCTCCCGTGGACCCGACGACGACGACGGCCTGGGGCCGCCTGACGCAGATCAAGACCGAGCTGGAGCCGGACCTGCGCGGCTGGTTCGCCCAGGACCCCGACCGGGCCCAGCGCTTCTCCTTCACCGCCGGCGACCTCTTCGTCGACCTGTCGAAGAATCTCGTGACCGACGACGTCCTCGCCGCGCTCGTGACGCTCGGCAAGCAGGTCGGGCTCACCGAGCGCCGCGACGCGATGTTCGCCGGGGAGCGCATCAACGTCACGGAGGACCGCGCGGTGCTGCACACGGCGCTGCGACTGCCGCGCGACGCCCACCTCGTCGTCGACGGTCAGGACGTCGTCGCCGACGTGCACGCGACGCTGGACAAGGTCTTCGCCTTCGCTCGGACGGTGCGCTCCGGGGAGTGGACCGGCGTGACCGGCAAGCGCATCGAGACGGTCGTCAACATCGGCATCGGCGGCTCCGACCTCGGCCCGGTCATGGTCTACGAGGCCCTCCAGCCCTATGTGCAGGAGGGACTGAGCGCCCGCTTCGTCTCCAACATCGACCCCACCGACATCGCGGAGACGACGAAGGGGCTCGACCCGGAGACGACGCTCTTCATCGTCGCGAGCAAGACGTTCACGACCCTGGAGACGCTGACGAACGCGCGGCTGGCCAAGGCCTGGCTGCTCGACGCGCTGCGCGCCGCGGGCGCGACCGACGGCTCGGACGACGCGAACGCCGCCGCGGTCGCCAAGCACTTCGTCGCCGTGTCGACGGCGCTGGACAAGGTCGCCGACTTCGGCATCGACCCGGACAACGCCTTCGGCTTCTGGGACTGGGTCGGCGGCCGGTATTCGGTGGACTCGGCGATCGGCACGAGCCTGGCCGTCGTGCTCGGGCCGGAGCACGTCACCGACTTCCTCGCGGGGTTCCACACCATCGACGAGCACTTCCGCACCCACGAGTTGGCGGACAACGTGCCCGCGCTCATGGGCCTGCTCAACGTGTGGAACGTCAACTTCCTCGACGCCCGCAGCCACGCGGTGCTCCCCTACAGCCAGTATCTGCACCGCTTCCCTGCCTACCTGCAGCAGCTGACGATGGAGTCCAACGGCAAGGGCGTGCGCTGGGACGGCACGCAGGTGACGACCCCCACGGGCGAGATCTTCTGGGGCGAGCCGGGCACGAACGGCCAGCACGCCTTCTACCAGCTGATCCACCAGGGCACTCAGCTCGTGCCGTGCGACTTCATCGCGATGGCCAGCCCCGCGCACCCGCTCACGGACGGCGGGGCGGACGTGCACGAGCTCTTCCTCGCGAACTTCTTCGCCCAGACCGCGGCGCTGGCCTTCGGCAAGACCGCCGAGGAGGTGCGTGCCGAGGGCACCGCGGAGGCGATCGTGCCCGCGCGGGTCTTCACCGGCAACCGCCCGACGACCTCGATCATGGCGCCGGCGCTGACCCCGAGCGTGCTCGGCCAGCTCATCGCCCTGTACGAGCACATCACCTTCGTGCAGGGCATCGTCTGGGGCATCGACTCCTTCGACCAGTGGGGCGTCGAGCTCGGCAAGCAGCTCGCCAAGCAGGTCACACCCGCGGTCGGCGGCGACGAGGCCGCCCTGGCGGAGCAGGACGGCTCGACGCAGAGCCTCATCCGCTACTACCGGGCGCACCGCGCCTGACGGGCTGCCGGACGCACCGGGCCCGAGGCGCCCCGAGGCGCCCCGAGGCGACGGACGCAGGAGGACAGCGCGGCGGTGTACCCCGGCTATGGGCACACCGCCGGCTGTCCGCCGGATCACGTCTGCAGGGCGCACACAGACCACTGCGGCCGGGGTCGTCGGGTGGAGACTGCGCTCATGAGCTCGAAGAAGAGCGCCCTGCTGGGCCTGCCGGTCGCGGCGCTCGCCGCCGTCGCCACGCACGACCTGCTGCAGCGCAAGCACAGCCTGCTGCGCGCGTTCCCCGTCATCGGCCACGGCCGGTATGCCATCGAGAAGATCGGCCCTGAGCTGCGGCAATACATCGTGGCCGCCAACGACGAGGAGCGGCCCTTCAGCCGCGATCAGCGCGCGTACATCTACACCGCGGCCAAGGGGGTCAACACCTACTTCGGCTTCGGGACCGACAACGACGTCGAGTACACCGAGGGCTACCCGATCATCAAGCACCGGACGTTCACGACGGTGCGCCCCGGGACCGCGGGGGCACACGGGCACGGCGACGCCGCGCAGGTGCCGTGCGCGAAGGTCCTCGGCGCGGCCCGCGGGCGGCGGCTGGCCTTCCGACCGACGTCCGTCGTCAACGTGTCCGCGATGAGCTTCGGTAGCCTGTCCGGGCCGGCCGTCGAGTCGATCAACCGGGGCGCGGCGCTCGCGGGGTGCCTGCACAACACCGGCGAGGGCGGTCTGTCGGACCATCACCGTCAGGGCGGCGATCTCCTGCTGCAGATCGGCACGGGGTATTTCGGCTGCCGCGACGAGCAGGGCCGCTTCGACCTCGCGCGGCTCGTGGACGTCGTGGCGTCGGCGCCGGTGCGGGCCATCGAGGTCAAGCTCAGTCAGGGCGCGAAGCCCGGCCTGGGCGGCGTGCTGCCCGCGGCGAAGGTCACCCCCGAGATCGCGCGGATCCGCGGCGTCCCGCAGGGCAAGGACTGCATCAGCCCGAGCCGACACTCGGCGTTCCACGACGTCGACTCCCTGCTCGACTGGGTCGAGACCGTTGCGCAGGCGACCGGGCTACCCGTGGGGATCAAGTCGGCCGTCGGCGATCTCGGCTTCTGGGAGCGGCTCGTCGAGCTCATGGCCGACGGCTCCCGCGGCGTGGACTTCATCACCCTCGACGGCGGCGAGGGCGGCACGGGCGCCGCGCCGATGGTCTTCGCCGACAGCGTCGCCCTGCCCTACCGCGCCGGCTTCCCCCGCGTCTACCGGCTCTTCGCGCAGGCGGATCTGACGCAGCGGGTCGTCTTCATCGGCTCCGGCAAGCTCGGGCTGCCCGACAGCGCGATGGTCGCCTTCGCCCTCGGCGCCGACCTGCTCAACGTCGCCCGCGAGGCGATGCTCGCCATCGGCTGCCTGCAGACCCAGAAGTGCCACACCGACCGGTGCCCGACCGGTGTCGCCACCCAGAACCGGTGGCTCACGAGGTCGCTGGTGCCGGAGCTGAAGGCGCAACGACTGGACGGCTACGTCCGCACCCTGCGCCGCGACCTGCTCAAGGTCGCCGAGGCCGCGGGCCTGGCCCATCCGGCGCTCATCACCGTGCGAGACATCGACGTGCTCTACGGGCAGGCGGACGCCCGGCCCCTCTACGAGGTCGTGGGCTATGACCCCGACTGGGGCCAGCCGAGCGCCGCCGACCAGGACGAGATCACGGCGATCATGGCCGACCTGCACGGGCGCGGCGGCAGCGACGGGGACGCCGCGGCCGCGCACGGCAGCCCGATGGCCCCCGGCGGGCGCGCGACGAACTGACGCCCGCCGCTCGGCGGAGCATCGCTGGCTGCGTCGGCGCTCAGTCGTCCGTCTCGAGCTCGTCCGTCTCGAGGTCGCCCGACGTGTCGTCGTCCGTCATGTGCTCGTGGCCGCGGGCTCGGGCGAGGTCGTCGACCGCCTGGGCCAGACCGACGTCGCGCTGCGTGAGGTGCCCGACGTCCTGGCTCAGCGTCGAGACCACCAGATGCCCCGGGAAGATGATCGCGAGGTCGGGATGATGGTCGCGCCCGTCGGCCAGGGCCGCCACCGCGGCCGCGAATTCGCCGGCCGCCGTGAAGCTCCCGCAGTCGTAGACGGCGCTCAGGCCGGACTCGTCGAGGTCCCACAAGCTCAGGCCGGCGGCGTCGGCGGACTCGCGGGTGATCTGTTGCGTCATCGCTCCACCCTAGGCAACCCCGGTGCGCCGGGCGACACGGCCGCGGCAGGCGCCACGCACGACCGGCCCAGCGCCGCAGGCGTGTCAGGAGTCGTACGCGTGCGAGGAGTCGTCCGCGGGTCAGGAGTCCTGGAAGCCGACGTCCGCGTGACTGCCGTCGCACAACGGCTTGATCTTCGAGGCACCGCACCGACACAACGTCATCCGGGGGCGGCTCTCGATGGGTTCTCCGTCGGCCCGAGCGACCTGCACGCCGGTGACGAACAACGGACCGTCGTCGACGACGGCGATCCGGGGCCTCAGATCCGGCTCGGCGTCGGCGGCGCCGGAGTGCTCGCGGTGCGTCAACGCCCCGGAGGGACACCGGTCGATCATCTCGACCATCTCGGCGAGCACGCCGGCGTCCTGCGAGCGCACCATCTTCCACACGTTGGTGTCGGATCGCAGGCAGAAGCCCGCGTGCTCGCAGATGCCGCGGTCGTCGCGGACCTGCATGCCCTCGCCCTGCATGACCTTCGCCCGCGACTCGTAGGAGTCGGTCGGCGCGGCCTCGGTGCCGTCGAAGCCCTGGGAGTGGCTGCCGTCGCAGAACGGCTTGTTGCCGGACTTGCCGCAGCGGCACAACCAGTAGGTGCCCTCGTCGTCGGCCTGCTCGCCGACATCGAGCGCATCGCCGGTGCGCCACTGCGTCGCGTGCCCGTCCTCGGTCAGGATGCCGACCCGCACCAGGTCGACGCCGCCGTAGACGCCGTAGGGTCCATCGGTGGTCGCTTCGACGCGTCGCTGGCTCATGAGACGAACGTACCCGGCGCGCACCGTCGCTGCCCGTCAGCGCCCACGAGCGGGATGCCCGTCAACGCCCACGAGCGGTCGCCCAGGGTCAGGCCTGGACCTCGGCGACCCGCGCGAGCAGCCCGTTGACGAAGGTCGGCGAGTCGTCGGTGCTCAACGCCTTGGCCAGGGCGACGGCCTCGGAGATCGCGACCCCCGCCGGCACGTCGTCGTTGTGCGTCAGCTCCCACACCCCGGCGCGCAGAATCGCGCGGTCCACCGCGGGCATCCGCTCCAGCGGCCACCCCTTGGAGTAGGTCGAGAGCACGTCGTTGATCGCCGTCCAGTGCTCGACGACGCCCCGCACGATCGCGACCGTGTAGTCCCGCAGCGGCGCCTGCCCCGCGGGCTGCGCGACGCGGCGGTCGAGCAGCACGCCGGCGTTGAGGCCGCGCTGCTCGGCTTCGTAGAGCAGGTCCACGGCCGCCCGGCGCGCCTTCGACCGCGTCGACGTCAGCGTGCCCGGAGGCTGCTGCACCGTGCGGATGCGCTCGGCACCGGGCACCGGCACCGGGAGCTCCCCCGGCGCCGGCGCCGACGGGCGCGCGGGATCGGGCATCAGGAGACGCGGCTGAGGTAGGAGCCGTCGCGGGTGTCGACCTTGACCTTCGTGCCGGTCTCGAGGAAGAGCGGCACCTGGATCTGCGCGCCGGTCTCCAGCGTCGCGGGCTTCGTGCCGCCCGTGGAGCGGTCGCCCTGCAGCCCCGGCTCGGTGTAGGTGATCGTCAGCTCGACGGAGGCCGGCAGCTCGACGAAGAGCGGCGCGCCCTCGTGGGTCGCGACGATCGCCTCCTGGTTCTCCAGCATGTAGTCGGCGGCGGAGCCGACGACGTCACCGGAGACGTGGAGCTGGTCGTAGGTCTTGCCGTCCATGAAGACGAAGTCGTCGCCGTCCTTGTAGAGGTACTGCATCGTGCGCTTGTCGACGTTGCTCGTCTCGACCTTCGTGCCGGCGTTGAAGGTCTTGTCGACCGTCTTGCCGGAGAGGACGTTCTTCAGCTTGGTGCGCACAAACGCCGGGCCCTTGCCGGGCTTGACGTGCTGGAACTCCACCACGGTCCAGAGCTGGCCCTCGATGTTGAGCACCATGCCGTTCTTGAGGTCGTTGGTCGTCGCCACGATCGATTCAGTCGCTTTCTTTCCGTCGGATCGGGTGCCGGCCGGGCCCGGCGCCGCGCGCCCGTGCTGGGGCACGTCGCGGCGGCCGACGGCACACACGAGGGATCGCCCAGAATCCTACCTTTCCGCCCGCCGCTCACGTCCACGCCCGCACCGAGGCCCCGCGGTGGGCCCGGTGGGTCGGGACACGGCACGGCAGATCGGGGTCCTGGGCCGCCGACGCCGCGGCCCGCGTGACAGGCTGTAGGTATGCCACGGTCGGCCGCAGTCGCGAGTCCCGAGCGGCCGCCGACGACGCGCCGCCGGGCCTGTCCCTGGGCGCGAACGCCCGAGCCGCTGCCGCGCCCCGAGGCGTCCGACCAGGGGCACCAGTCATCCCCGCTCCCGGTGCGTCGGCGCGGGCGGCACCGCGCCGCGTGCGCCGCCGGCCTCGCCGCGCTCGTCGGCCTCGGCGCGCTCACGGCGTGCAGCCCCGCGGCCCCGGTCGCGCCCACGACCAGCACGTCGACTCCGGCGGCCCCGCCGACCCCGGCCGCCCCGATCGCCGCCGCCGCGCTGCCGATGAGCACCGATCTGAGGCCTGCCAACATCGAGGACCCCTCCACCGCCCGCGTCGTCGGGCTCCTGCTGCGCGGCCTGGTCCGCTACGACGCCAAGGGCAAGGCGGTCAACGAGGTCGCGCAGTCGATCGAGACGACCGACAACACCGTCTACACGGTGCGGTTGCAGCCGGAGTGGACCTTCGGCGACGGCGAGCCGCTGACCGCGTCCTCGTTCGCCGACGCCTGGAACTACGCGGCGCGCTCCCAGAGCGGGCAGTTCCACGCGCGCGACTTCGCCGCGATCCTGGGCTACGACTCGGTCCGCGGCGTCGCGGGCCGGCCCCCGAGCGCCGACACCCTGGCCGGCGTCGAGGTGCTCGACCCGCTGACCCTGCGGATCACGCTCACCCAGCCGGAGCCGGACTTCCCCGCCACCCTCGGGCAGCTGTCGTTCGCGCCGCTGCCCAAGGCAGCCCTGAGCGACCCCGCGGCCTGGTCCCGTCAGCCGATCGGCAACGGGCCCTACCGGCTCGAGGGCGCCTGGCCCCAGTCCCCCGCCGGCGGCGCGGTCGTCCGCCTGCGTCCCAACCCCTCCTACCGCGGGTCCCAGCCGCCGCAGAATGCCGGCGTCGACCTGCGCGTCTACGACGCGGTCCAGAAGGCCTACGACGATCTGCGGGCCGGCACGCTCGACGTGCTCGACCAGGTGCCCGTCGCCGAGCTGCCGCGCTACCGCACCGAATTCGGCAGCCGGGCCGTCAACCAGCCCATCGGGGTCGCCCAGTCGATCGTCTTCCCCGTCACCCGCGATCCGTGGCGGGGCGAGAGCGGTCTGGCCCTGCGCCAGGCGATCTCGACGTCCATCGACCGCGCGGCGTTGGCCTCGGGGCTGCTCGCCGACACCGCCCTGCCCGCGACCGACCTGTCCGCGCCGGTCGTCGAGGGATACTCCACCGAGGCGTGCGGCCAATGGTGCAGCCGCGACCAGTCGCTCAGCGCCGCCGCCGCCCAGCGGGCCGGGCAGTTCGCCGGCCCGCTCACACTGGCCTACGCGCAGGACGGGGACGACGGCCCCATCGCCACCGAGGTATGCCGTGAGGTCACCCAGGCGCTCGGCTGGTCCTGCCAGCCGAAGGGCTACCCGACCCTGCTCGCGCTGCGCGAGGCGGTCGCGCTCGGCGCGGAGACCGGCCCCTACCTCGAGACGTGGACGATGACGCGGCCGACGCTGTCGGCCTTCCTCGTGCCGCGCTTCACGACCGGCTCGCCGAGCAACGGCAGCGGCTTCGCCGACGATCTCGTCGACACCCGCTTCACGGCGGCCGCGAACGCCCCGGTCTCGGGCCAGGCGGCCGCCTACGCCGCCGTCGAGCCGCTGATCTTCGCCGAGCTGCCGGTCGTGCCGCTGTGGTCGCGCAACGCGGTCGGCGTCACCGGCAAGACCGTGACCGCCGCGCGTGTCGACGTCTTCGGCTCCCCCATCTACCCCGAGATCGTCCGCCCCTGAGGCTGCCGGCGGCACCGCAGGGACGCAGCGAGCGGTCCCGGTCGACCCGACCGGCGCTGCCGCTCGGCTCGTCCGACGCCGGTCGGCGCACCTGGGTGTCTCCCCTGATCGGCCTCACCGCAGGCCCGACGCCCACGCCGGCTCCCCGCCCACGGATGTGGCATCGGGCCCGTCGCCCGGGGCACGCGACCCCTGATTCGCGTGCCCCGGGCGACGAGCCCGATGCCTTCCCCTGGTCCCCCCCATCCCCTCCCCGGCTCCCCCCGGGGAGTCGAGACGGCCGGCTCACACCGCGCCGTCCGGGTCGGTTGCGGCTACGTCACTTCGCGCCGCGTCACGAGCCAGGCGCCGACGATCAGCGGCACCAACCCCCACAGCAGGTAGGAGGTGACGACCGGCGCCCACGAGCCCGCACCTGGCTCCCCCCGGGCCAGGTGCCCGCTCGCGGCGACGATGTCGACCCACGGCAGCACCGTCGCCAGGCGCGGCCACATCCCGAGCGCGGCGACCGCGTGCGGGAGCAGGAAGAAGAGCACGACCGCGACCGGCGTGCTCATGAGCAGCGTGCCGAAGGCGACGCCCTGGGCGGCGCCCAGCAGGGTCGTCGCGACCACACCGGCGATCGAGGGGGTCAGCGCCCACACGTCGGGGCCGGGCAGTGTCGGCGCGAAGGTCACCGCGAAGAACGTCACGAGCGCCGCGAGGGCCGCCAGCAGCGCCGCGACGAGCGCGGCGAGGCCGACCATCGCCACGACCTTGGCGAGCACGACGCGCACGCGCCGCGGCTCGAGCGCGAAGGTCACCGCCGCGGTGCGTTTGGACCATTCGCTGGTCGCCGAGAGGATGCCCAGCACCGGCAGCAGCACGACGGGCGGCAGCAGCGCCGCGGTCGTGAAGATCGCGTAGGAGAACTGCTCGTCGGGCGTGATGACCCAGAAGAGCCACATGCTGACGACCGCCGCACCCAGGGTCGTCGCGAGCAGGCCGCGCGCGGGCGCCGTGTCGAGCAGCTTGCGGAATTCGACGACCAGGGGCCGCGCGAAGGGCACCCGAGCGCGGTGCAGCTGCCCCGGGTCACCGGGCGCCGACCAGCCGGGCGGGCCCCCGGTTCGGCCCCCGCCGCCGGGGTCTGCAGGGGGCCCGGGAGGTGCGGGAGGTGCGCCCGGACCCCAGGCCGTCGTGGCGACCAGCCGCTCGGGGCGGGGGTCGCCGGCCCAGATCGCGACGCTCATGCCGCCGCCTCCGCGGTCGCGTCACCGCGGGTCACGCGAGCGATGAGGTCCTCGAGGGAGTCGGTGGTCGCGGGTGCCAGCGCGGTGAGCACGATCTCGGCGTCGCGGGCGATGCGCCCGACCTGCGCGGGCGTCGCGTCGACGAGCAGCGGCACCGCGGCGGTCCGGGCGTCGGCGTCGCCGCCCCAGCCTGGCGCCTGGAGGTCGATCGCACCGGTCGCGGTGATGGGGAACGGCGTGACGGCCGACGGCGTGACGGCGGACTCGGTCGCGCCGGCGTGGACCGCGTGGCCCGCGGCCCGCAGCGCGTCGGTCAGCCGGATCGGGTCGAGGCAGCGCACCTGGCACCCCCGCGGGGCGAGCAGGTCGGCGCGGGTGCCCTGCGCGAGGACCCGGCCCTCGTCGAGCAGCACGATCTCGTCGGCGAGCAGTCGGGCGTCGGCCACGTCCTGGCAGGACAGCAGCACGGTGCCGCCCTGGTCGGCGAAGCGGCGCAGCAGCCCGAGCAGCCACCGCAGCCCCGCGGCGTCGAGCCCACCGGCCGGTTCGTCGAGGATGAGCACCTGCGGGTCGCCGGCGAGGGCGTGCGCGAGCGCGAGCCGCCGCCGCATGCCCGTGGAGTAGGACGTCACGCGACGCGACGCCTGCTCCGGGGTCAGGGCGGCGACGTCGAGCAGCGCCGGCACGCGGTCGCGATCGCCGCCCACCATGAGCAGGGCCAGCGTGAGCAGCTCCTTGCCGGTCCGGGCGTCGAGGCGGGCGAGGGAGTCGACGGCGACGCCGACGTAGCGGCCCGGGACGGGCAGGCGGTCGTAGCGCTGCCCGAGGATCCGCACCTCGCCCGACGAGGGGCGCGTCAGCCCGACGACGGCCCGCAACGCCGTCGATTTGCCGGCGCCCTCGCGGCCGAGGAGGCCGACGATGCGCCCGGGGCGGGCGAGCACGGAGACGTCATCGAGGGCGCGCACCGCGCCGTAGCGCTTGCTCAGGCCGCTGATCTCGATCACGGACCCCACTCTGCCGCCGCACCGCCCGCGAGCACATCGGCCACGAGGCGGGTCCTACGGGCACCGGCGCCATACCTGAGTCGTAGGCGGGTCGTCGACGAGTCGTAGGCGAGTCGTCGGCACGTCGTCGGCACGTCGTCCGTCCGACGGTCCGCGCCGTCGCCGGGAAAGCCGTCCCCGCCGTCGGGGGCCGGGCGCTCCCGCCGTCGGGGGCCGGGCGCTCCCGCCGTCGGGGGCCGGGCGCTCCCGCCGTC
>JAVTVZ010000200.1:0-6958 GCA_032229625.1 Dermatophilaceae bacterium
GGGGCTGGTGGCGCGGCCCGCAGCCGCTGCCGGTGGGGGCCCGATACGGCTTCGTCGTCGACGACGGGCCGCTGGTCGCCGACCCCCGGGCGCTGCGACTGCGCGACGGGCCGCACGGCCTCGCGCAGGTCGAGGACCTCACCGACTACGACTGGACCGACGACGACTGGGAGGGCGTCGAGCTGCGCGGTCACACCATCTACGAGCTGCACGTGGGCACGTTCACCCCCGAGGGCAACCTCGCGGCGGCGACCCAGCAGCTCGACCGGCTCGTCGAGCTCGGCATCGACATCGTCGAGCTCATGCCGCTGGCCGCCTTCCCCGGGCGCTGGGGCTGGGGGTATGACGGCGTGGGCCTCTGGGCCGTGCACGAGCCGTACGGCGGCCCGCGGGCGCTGCAGGACTTCGTCGACGCGGCCCACGCGCGGGGCCTGGCGGTCTTCCTCGACGTCGTCTACAACCACCTGGGCCCGGACGGCAACTACCTCGGGCTCTTCGGCCCCTACTTCACCGACCGCCACGAGACGCCGTGGGGTCAGGCCGTCAACCTCGACCAACCGGGCAGCGACACCGTGCGCGACTTCATCGTCGGCAACGCGCTGCACTGGCTCGAGCACTTCCACCTCGACGGGCTGCGCCTCGACGCCGTCCACGAGCTGCACGACGAGCGGGCGATGCCGATCCTGGAGGAGCTGGCGGCCGCCGTCGACGACCTCGAGGAGGTGACGGGCCGCGCGATGGTGCTCGTCGCCGAGTCCGACCGCAACGACATCCGCACCGTCACCGCCCGCGACCGCGGTGGTCTGGGCCTGGACGGTCAGTGGGCCGACGACGTGCACCACGGCCTGCACGCCGCCCTGACCGGCGAGACGCAGGGCTACTACGGCGACTTCGCCGCGCAGGGCGTGATCGTGCGGCTGATGTCGACGCCCTTCCTGCACGACGGGTCGTATTCGACGTTCCGCGGCCGCGCGCACGGCCGCCCGGTGGACCCGGCCCTGGTCGACGGCTCGCAGTTCGTCGTGTCGCTGCAGACCCACGACCAGGTCGGCAACCGCCGCGAGGGCGACCGCCTGTGCGCCACCGTCGACCCGCGGCTGCTGCGCTGCGGCGTCGCGTTGCTGCTGACCAGCCCCTACACGCCGATGCTCTTCATGGGGGAGGAGTGGTCGGCGAGCACGCCGTGGCAGTTCTTCACCGACCACAACGAGGAGCTCGGCAAGCTCGTCAGCGAGGGGCGGCGCGCCGAGTTCGGCTCCCACGGCTGGACCCCCGACTCCCTGCCCGACCCGCAGGACCCGGCGACCCGCGACGCGAGCGTGCTGCGCTGGGACGAGCGGACCGTCGGCGAGCACGAGGTGATGCTCACGTGGTACAAGGCACTGCTGACGCTGCGGCGCGCGCGGCCCGACCTGCGCGACCCCGACCTGTCGGCCGTGCGGGTCAGCGCCGGACCGCACGACCGCGCGTTCGTCGTGCACCGCGGGCGGCACCGGGTCGCGGTCAACCTCGGCGACGAGCCCGTCGAGCTGACGGTCGGCCTCGACGACGGCCCGCTCGGCGTCGTGCTGCTCGCGCTCGACCCGACGATCACCAACTCCGGCGGCCGCGTGCGACTGCCCGCCCGCAGCGTCGCGATCGTCGGCCCCGCCACCCCCTCATGACGGCCGATCGGCCCGCCCGGCCCCGCCGGCCCAGCTCCCTGACGCCGGGGATGATGGAGGTCTTCGCCTCCGAGAGCCTCGACCCGGCCGTCATCATCGCCGTCGCCGACGAGAGCGCCGCCGCGCTCGTGCACGCCGGCCGCGCGGCCGCCGACCCCGAGGTGACCCGCCGGCTCGTGACGATCGTCGACGACATCGGCCTGTCGACCCTGGCGCAGTTGTGGTCGCAGCGGCCCGCGCGCAGCCTGCCCGGGGCGCTGTGGCGGCTCTACGTGCTGCGCGAATGGGTGCGCCGCGACCCCGCCGGCGCCAGCACCGACTACCGGGAGGGGCTGGCCTTCGCCCCCGTCGACGTCGTCGTCGCCGGCGCCGCGTCGCCGCCGGGGCCGGACGAGCTGCGCGAGGTGGCCGACGACATCCTGCGCGGGGTCTTCGAGGGTGACTTCGGGGTGGCGCTGCAGCGCGCCGCCGCCTTCTGCCGCGTCGTCGCCGCCGGTCGCGGCGCGCGCGAGGACCTACCGACCGACGCGGTGGGGGCTGCCGGGGACGCAGGGACCGCAGGCGGAGCCGGCGCGGGGGAGGCGCGGCCCGGCGCCGCGGCCCGCGGGGTCGGCTCCGCGTGGCCGCCGCAGCTGCGTCGCGCCGCCGCGTTGCTGTCCACCGCCGAGGATCTCGAGGCCGGGGCCCGGGCCTGGTGGGCCGGGGAGTTCACCGCCGACGCGTGACGCGGTGTCGCGGCGCCGTCGCGCCGCTCGCCCTGAGTCGGCACCGAGTCGGCACCGAGTCGGCACCGAGTCGGCACCAAGTCAGCCCCGAGTCGGCACCGGGTCGGCACCGGGTGCGACCTCGGCCGATGCCGGCCGTCATCGGCCTGACACGTGCCGTCCAGGGTGGACGCGCGCACACCCGCGGCGACCGCTGCCCGGACTGGGCGAATGTCCAAGTGTCGTTCACCTGGAATTCACGATCCGCGGCCCATTGCTTCACCCGCACCCACCACAGTCGGTGATGACCGTCCGGGGGGATCGAGCACTCGATCGCGAGACCCGGGTCATCAAGTCTTGTGAAAGAGGTTCAACACTGTGAAGCGCTCTGTCTTGCGTGGCGTGTCCCTGTCCGCCGCCGCTCTGCTGACCGTCGGCCTCTCCGCCTGCGGCGCTGCCAACGAGGGCGGCTCGACCTCCGGCGGTGGCGCCAGCGCCGGAGGCGACTCCGGCCTCAGCGGTCAGCTCAACGGCGCGGGTGCCAGCTCCCAGGCCGCCGCCGTCGAGGCGTGGAAGGCCGGGTTCGAGGACGCGAACTCCGGCGCCACCGTCAACTACGACCCCTCCGGCTCCGGCGCGGGTCGCACCCAGTTCCTCTCCGGCGGTGTGCAGTTCGCCGGGTCCGACGCCCCCCTGAAGAAGGAGGAGCTGGCCAAGGTCTCCTCCGCCTGCCAGGGCGGCGAGCTCGTGCAGTTCCCGGTCTACATCTCCCCGATCGCGATCGCCTACAAGGTCGACGGCGTCACCGACCTGCAGCTGTCGCCCGCGACCGTCGCCGGCCTCTTCTCCGGCGCGATCAAGACGTGGAACGACCCGAAGGTCGCCGCGGACAACCCCGGCGTCAACCTGCCGGCCACCGCAGTCGTCCCCGTGCACCGCTCGGACGAGTCGGGCACGACGCAGAACTTCACGGACTACCTGAACAAGACCGCGCCGACCGTCTGGAAGGACGAGGCGGACGGCACGTGGCCGATCTCCGGTGGCGAGGCCGCCAAGGGCACCGCCGGTGTCGTCGCGGCGATCAACGCCGGCACCGGCACGATCGGTTACGCCGACGCCAGCCAGATCGGGCAGCTGCCGCACGCCAAGGTCAAGGTCGGTGACACCTTCGTCGCCTACAGCCCCGAGGCCGCCGCGAAGATCGTCGACGCGTCGCCCCGCGCGAAGGACCAGCCGGAGTACAGCTACGCGATCGACATCGACCGCACGACGAAGGAGGCCGGCGCCTACCCGGTCGTCCTCGCGTCCTACGAGCTCGCGTGCACGAAGTACGCCGACGCCAACCAGGGCAAGCTCGTCAAGGCGTGGCTGACCTACCTCGCCAGCGAGGAGGGCCAGCAGGCCGCCGCCAAGGCCGCCGGCTCCGCGCCGATCTCCGCGACGACCCGCGAGAACGCCATGAAGGCGATCAACGCCATCCAGTGACACCCTCCGCCGCCGGAGCCGACGCGACCGCGTCGGCTCCGGCGGCGGACCCACGGGTCGCCCTGCGACGGCCCGCTCGACCTACCGTGACTACCCCCTGACCCCCTAGCCGAAAGAACTCACGTGGCGACACAAGCAGCCGCCCGGCCAGCGCCGGTGCGCCGTCCCGGAGACAAGATCTTCAGCGGACTGTCGACCGGATCGGGAATCCTCATCCTCGCGATCCTCGCCGGCGTTGCGGCCTTCCTGCTGTGGCAGGCGTGGCCCGCGCTCGTGGCCGACCCCAGCCAGGTGCGTGGCGGCCAGGGGCTCGTGCACTACATCGGGCCCCTGCTGTTCGGCACCGTCCTGTCCGCGACGCTCGCGCTGGTCATCGCGACTCCGCTGGCCATCGGGATCGCCCTGTTCATCAGCCACTTCGCGCCCCGCCGACTCGCGCAGGCGCTCGGCTACCTCGTCGACCTGCTCGCCGCGGTGCCGTCCCTGGTGTTCGGCCTGTGGGGCCTGGCGGTGCTCGCCCCGGCGTCCGTGCCGGTCTTGCACTTCCTCTACGACTACTTCGGCTGGCTGCCCTTCTTCACGGGCCCGCCGAGCACGACCGGCCGCACGATCTTCGTCATCGGCGTCGTGCTCGCCGTGATGATCCTGCCGATCATGACGGCCGTGAACCGCGAGGTCTTCCTGCAGACCCCGCGCCTGCACGAGGAGGCCAGCCTGGCCCTCGGCGCGACGCGCTGGGAGATGATCCGTCAGGCCGTCATCCCCTTCGGCCGCTCCGGGATCATCTCGGGCATGATGCTCGGCCTCGGCCGCGCGCTCGGCGAGACGATGGCCGTCGCCATCATCCTCTCGCCCACCGCCCGCTACACCTGGGACGTCATCAGCTCGTCCAACCCGGGCACGATCGCCGGCGACATCGCCCTGCAGTTCCCGGAGTCCAGCGGCCTGGGGGTCAACACCCTGATCGCCTCGGGCCTCGTGCTCTTCGCGGTCACCCTCATCGTCAACATGCTCGCGCGCTGGATCGTCTCGCGCCGAGCCGCCTTCTCGGGAGCGAACTGACATGGCTACCGCGACCACCAGCCCGCGCGGAGGACGCTCCGACAAGGAGGACCCGGGCGCGACGACCGATGCCGGCACCCCGCAGGGTCCCGTCCGGCCCCGCCGCGACAACGGCGGCGACGAGGGAGGCGGCTCCTCCTTCCTCAACCCCGTGCTCTCCGGCACGACGATCCTGGGTATCGCGACCGCGTGCCTGCTCGTCGCCGGCGCGATCCTCTTCGCGACCGGCGTCGGCTTCCACGCCGTCGCGCTCATCGCGCTGACCGCGATCATCTACAGCGTGGCGATCTTCGCGATCTCCCGCACCGTCGAGGGGCCGCGCCCCGCGGTGGACCGGCTCGTGACGGCGATCGTCACGACGTTCTTCGCCCTGGCGATGGTGCCGCTGCTCTCGGTCGCCCTCACGGTCATCGAGAAGGGCGCCGAGCGCTTCGACCTGGAGTTCTTCACCTACTCCATGCGCGGCGTCGTCGGCGAGGGCGGCGGTGCCTACCACGCGATCATGGGCACGCTCATCATCACCGCCATCACGACGCTGGTCGCCGTGCCGATCGGCATCCTGGCCGCGATCTACCTCGTCGAATACGGCAACAAGAACGCGCTGTCGCGCGCGCTGACCTTCTTCGTCGACGTCATGACGGGCATCCCCTCGATCGTCGCCGGTCTCTTCGCCTACTCGCTCTTCGTGCTCGTCTACGGGCCGGGTGCCCGCGCCGGCGTCATCGGAGCGACGGCGCTGACGGTGCTCATGATCCCCGTGGTCGTGCGCAACACCGAGGAGATGCTGCGGCTCGTGCCGCACGAGCTGCGCGAGGCCTCCTACGCGCTCGGTGTGCCGAAGTGGCTGACGATCACCAAGGTCGTGCTGCCGACCGCGATCGCCGGTATCGCGACGGGCGTGACCCTCGCGATCGCGCGCGTCATCGGTGAGACGGCCCCGCTGCTCGTCACGGTCGGCATCACCACGGGCGTCAACCTCAACCCGTTCAGCGGCCGCATGGCGACGCTGCCGGTCTTCTCGTACTACCAGTACACGACGCCGGGCATCCCGCCCGAGCCCTACCTGGACCGCGCGTGGACCGGCCTGCTCGTGCTCATCATCATCGTCATGACGTTGAACATCGTCGCGCGACTGATCTCCAAGTTCTTCGCCCCCAAGACCGGCCGCTGAGCCGTCGACGCTGCATCCGAAAGGCTCCCCGACGTGTCCAAGACCATCGACGTCAAGAACCTCGACATCTACTACGGCAAGTTCCTCGCCGTGAAGCAGGCGACCGTGCTCATCGAGCCGCGGTCGGTGACCGCGCTGATCGGCCCCTCGGGCTGCGGCAAGTCGACGTTCCTGCGCTCGCTGAACCGCATGCACGAGGTCATCCCCGGCGCGCACTGTGAGGGCGAGGTCGTCGTCGACGGCCAGAACCTCTACGGCAAGGGCGTCGACCCGGTGCAGGTGCGCCGCAAGATCGGCATGGTCTTCCAGAAGCCGAACCCCTTCCCGACCATGTCCATCGCGGAGAACGTGCTGGCCGGCGTGAAGCTGAACAACAAGCGCCTCAAGAAGTCGGAGTCCGAGGAGCTCGTCGAGTCGAGCCTGCGTGGCGCGAACCTGTGGAACGAGGTGAAGGACCGCCTCGACAAGCCCGGCTCGGGCCTCTCGGGTGGTCAGCAGCAGCGCCTGTGCATCGCCCGCACGATCGCCGTCAAGCCGGACGTCGTCCTCATGGACGAGCCGTGCTCGGCGCTCGACCCGATCTCCACGCTCGCGATCGAGGACCTGATCAACGAGCTCAAGGAGAACTACACGATCGTCATCGTCACGCACAACATGCAGCAGGCCGCCCGCTGCAGTGACAAGACGGGCTTCTTCAACATCGAGGGCACCGGCAAGCCGGGCCAGCTCATCGAGTACGACAACACGCAGAAGATCTTCAACAACCCGAGCGTGAAGGCGACTGAGGACTACATCTCCGGTCGGTTCGGCTGATCGACGACGGCCCGAGGACACGAGGGAGCGTGCGACCGAGGCCCGGAGGGCTGAGGAGA
>JAVTVZ010000200.1:7058-18241 GCA_032229625.1 Dermatophilaceae bacterium
GGGCACAAGAAGCTCTTCAAGCGGCTCAGCAAGCAGTTCGACGGCAAGCCCGGGCTGCGCGCGCCGGACAAGAGCGAGGCGAAGGCCGCGAAGAAGGCGAACGTCGAGGTGCTCGCCTACGTGGAGCGTGGGAGCTTCTCGCACGGTGCGTGCGCGGGCTGCGGGTGGCAGGGGCCGGGGCGCCGAGCTCGGGCCAAAGCCACGGACGATTACTTGGCGCACGCCAAGGACTGCAAGAAGGCGTCCAAGCTCTGAGCGCCGTGACGCACGGGCAGACAGCGAAGGCGGGCCACCCACAAGGGGTGGCCCGCCTTCTTCGTGCACCTGGCCGGGAGCGCCTCACGGCGCGTGGCCGCTCGTAGCGGCTGATGTTGGGACCCGGGGCTACCGCGGCCCGGCGCACGGTGTGTCAACGCGGCCCCCCGGCGCGGTGTTCCCGAGCCGGGGGATTTTTTTCGTCAGTCCGCCGGGCGCGTGCGCTCGGCCGGTGTCCGACAGGGGCCGCGCGCGCCCGACGCCGCTGATCACGCCGGGGGATGATGCTCGACGGCGACGACCCGGTCCGCCTTGTCGAGGTGGCAGATCAGCACCTCGCCCTTCTCCAGGTTGTCCGAGGCGGCGTCCTTGAGCACGTGCCGGGGCCGCCCGGACGCCCGCTTCGCGAGCTCCTTGAGCAGCGCCGGCAGCACGGGGCCGTGGCTGCAGATCGCGCCGGGGCGCGCCCCGGTCAGGTGGCTGCGCAGCACCCGGATCGCCTGCTTGGGCCGCTTCTCGAAGCCCTCCTCGGACAGCGCGTAGCTGGTCTCCAGCGGCAGGCGGGTCGCCTTCGCATACGGGGTGAGGGTCTGCACGCAGCGCGTCGCGGACGAGCTGAGCAGCCGCACCGACCCGTAGGCGAGCAGCATGTCGATCATCTCCAGCGACTCCTGCAGGCCGCGCTCGTCGAGGGGGCGCAGCCAGTCGTCGCTGCTCCACTTGCGGCGCGGGATCGCCTTGGCGTGGCGCACCACGGCATACGGGCGCACCGCGAGGGTCCCGCCGCGGTGCGCCGTCAGCAGGGCGTCGAGCTGCTCGCGATCGCGGTCGTAGGACAGCCGGCGGCGCGCGGCGTCCGGCTCGAGCCAGCGCACCTGGTCGACCTCGTGCAGGAGGCGGCCGGCGCCGCCGGTGATCTCCGCGGCCCAGTAGTGCACGATCTTGCGATTGCCGGAGCCGTTGATGAGGTAGTCGGCCCGAGGCAGCGGGATGCCGAGCCGCACCCGCAGCCCGGTCTCCTCCCACACCTCGCGCACCGCCGTGACGGGCAGCGCCTCGCCCGGGTCGAGCTTGCCCTTGGGCCAGGACCAGTCGTCGTAGCGGGGCCGGTGGATGACGGCCACCTGCAGCTTGCCGGCGCGGACCCGCCACGGCAGGGCCCCGGCGGTGATGATGGGCGCGGTCATGATCGGTCCGGTGCGAGGCCCGTGTCGTGCAGCGACATCACGCCGTCGTCACCGGGCGCGAGGCCGGCGACGCCGCGTGGCGTGCTCGGTGATGAGGCTGGTCTGCAGGTCGATGAGCGGCTCGCCGTCGATGCCCCGGTTGTGCCGGTTCCAGCGGCCCTCCTCGGTGAGGTGCCAGCTCGACGTCTTCTCGCTCATGCCGCGACGCAGCAGGCCCACGAGGTCGTCGATGTGGCGCGGGTCGGCGATGCGCAGCAGCGTCTCGACGCGACGGTCGAGGTTGCGGTGCATCATGTCGGCGCTGCCGATGTAGACGCCGCCGCTGCCCTCGGGCCCGAAGACGAAGACCCGGCTGTGCTCGAGGAACCGCCCGAGGATCGAGCGCACCTCGATGTTGTCCGACAGGCCCGGCACGCGCGGCCGCAGCGCGCAGATGCCCCGGACCAGCACCTCGACCGTGACGCCCGCCTGCGAGGCCCGGTAGAGCGCGTCGATGATCCGCTCGTCGACCATCGAGTTGACCTTGATGCCGACGTAGGCGTCTTCTCCGGCCTCGGCCCGGCGGGCCTGGTCCTCGATGCGCTCGAGGAGGCCGGCGCGCAGTGAGCGGGGCGCGACGAGCAGCCGCTTGAACTTGCTGCGCGGTGCCCAGCCGGACAGCTGGTTGAAGAGCTTGGTCAGGTCCTCCCCGACCTTGGGGTCGCACGTGAAGAGGCCGAAGTCCTCATACAGGCGGGCCGTCTTGGGGTGGTAGTTGCCGGTGCCGACGTGGCAGTAGCGGCGCAGCCCCTCGGTCTCCTGGCGGACGACGAGCGAGAGCTTGCAGTGGGTCTTCAGGCCGACGACGCCGTAGACGACGTGGACGCCGGCGTGCTCGAGCTTGCGGGCCCACTCGATGTTGTTCTGCTCGTCGAAGCGCGCCTTGATCTCGACGACGGCGAGCACCTGCTTGCCGGCCTCCGCGGCGTCGATGAGGGCGTCGATGATCGGGGAGTCGCCGCTCGTGCGATAGAGCGTCTGCTTGATCGCGAGCACCTTGGGGTCGGCGGCGGCCTGCTCGATGAAGGCCTGCACCGACGTGGAGAACGAGTCGTAGGGGTGCTGGACGAGCACGTCCTGGGTGCGCACGGCGGCCATGATGTTCGCCGCCTTGCTCGACTCGACGCGGGCCAGGTCGGGGTGGGTCCGCGGCACGAACGCCGGGTATTTGAGCTCGGTGCGGTCGAGGTCGGCGATCGCGTTGAGCCCGCGCAGGTCCAGCGGCGTCGGCAGCCGGAAGACCTCCTTGGGGCTGATGTCGAGCTCGCGGGTCAGCAGGTGCAGCACGTGGTCGGTGGTGTCGGCGTCGACCTCCAGACGCACCGGCGGCCCGAAGCGGCGCCGCGTCAGCTCCTTCTCCAGGGCCGTCAGGAGGTTCTCCGCGTCGTCCTCCTCGACCTCGAGGTCCTCGTTGCGGGTGACGCGGAAGGTGAAGTGCTCCCGCACGGTCATCCCGGGGAAGAGCATGTCCAGGTGGGCGGCCATGACCTCCTCCAGCGGCACGAACCGGGCCGAGTAGAGCTCCTCGTCGTCGTCCTCGGAGCGCACCTGCACGAAGCGCGGCAGCAGCGAGGGCACCTTGACGCGGGCGAAGTGCTCCGTGCCGGTCTTGGCGTTCTGGAGCACGACCGCGAGGTTGAGCGAGAGCCCCGAGATGTAGGGGAAGGGGTGGCTCGGGTCGACCGCCAGGGGCGTCAGCACGGGGAAGACGAGGTCGACGAACCACTGCGAGAGGTGCGCGCGCTCGTCGTCGGACAGGTCCTCGAAGGAGACGAGCTGGATGTCGTGCTCCGCGAGCGCGGGCCGCACGAGCTCCTGGAAGACGTCGGCGTGGCGGCGCATCACGCCGTCGGCGACCGTGTGGATCGACTCCAGCAGCTCGCGCGGCTCCAGCCCCGATGCCGACCGCACCGCCAGGCCGGTGGCGACGCGGCGGCGCAGGCCGGCGACGCGGACCATGAAGAACTCGTCGAGGTTGCTCGCGAAGATCGCCAGGAAGCGGGCCCGCTCCAGCAGCGGCAGGTCGGGGTCGGCGGCCAGTTGCAGCACCCGCTCGTTGAACTGCAGCCACGAGATCTCGCGGTCGAGGAAGCGGTCCGCCGGCAGCGGCGTCTCCTGCGAGGGGTCGGGCTCGGGGCGCACGAAGCGCCCGTTGGAGGCGCGCGGCCGCTGCAGGGAGGAGGCCGCGGAGACCTCGGCGACCGGGTTCTGACCCGCGGCGAGCACGCGCGGCTCGGGGACGTCGGTCGGCTCGGCGTCGGCGCCCTGAGGCGCGTCGGCGTCGGCCAGGTCCGGCACGTCGGCGACGCCGTCGCCGCCGACCTGCGCATCGGCGCGCGTGGCCTGGTCGAGCGCCTGGGCGGACCCCGGTGCCGGGGGGCTCCCGGCCTGATCTGCGGTCTGCGCGGCGGCGGAGTCGTCGGTGCGTGCGGGCGTCGTCATGCGCACCATCGTGTCATTGCGGGGGGTCTGGCCGGACCTCCGCCGCTGCCAGTTGTACGTCCAGGGAGATGCGCTCGAAGCCCAGCCGCCGGTAGGTCGCGATGGCCGCCGCGTTGCTGCCGTCGACGTAGAGCGTCACGGTCTCCAGGCCCAGGCCGCGCAGGTGGTCCAGCCCGACCCAGGTGACGGCGGCGCCGAGCCCGTGCCCCTGGTAGTCGGGGTGCACGCCCACGACATACACCTCACCGCGGGCGTGCTCGACCTTGGTCCAGTGGAAGGCCGCGAGCCGGCCCTGGTCCGGGCCCGGCCGGGCGTCGCGCACGAGGAAGAATCCGGCGGCGTCGAACCACGGCTCGGCTTCGCGGGCGCGCAGGTCGGCCAGGGTCGTCCGGCCCTGCTCGGGGTGCGTCGCGAAGGCGAGCGCGTTGGTGGCCAGCCAGTCGGCCTCGTCGCGCTCGTCGCCGGGCCGCAGCGTCGAGACCTCGAAGCCCTCGGGCATCGGCCGCCCGGAGGGCAGGTCGGGCAGGTCGCGGGACATGAACCACAGCTCGCGCACGACGTGCAGGTGCCGGGAGATCGCGAAGTTCGCCGTCACGGGCAGGAAGCCGTGGGCCCAGAGACGCACATCCGGGGCCCGTCGCGTCAGCTCGTGCAGCAGGCGGGTGCCCAGGCCGGCGCGGCGGCTCAGCGGCGCGACGACCCCCTCGGCCCAGGGTGCTGCCGGGTCGCGCTCGTCGAGGAAGGCATAGCCCACCAGTGCCCCGTCGGCCTCGAGGCACAGGTGGGTCCACGGGCCCGGCTCGGTCGCGTCGAGATGCAGCAGGGTCTCCTCGGAGGCCGGGCTCACCCCGTCGGTGATGCGGGCCGCGTCGATGAGCTCGCGGACCCGGCGACACAGGTCAGGGGGCAGGAGATCGTAGGTGCTCAGCAGCATGCCGCATGACTATCACGGGGCACCGACACGATCGCCGACGCGAGCGGGCCGGGTGCGCGGGCGGCAGGGAACCCGCGGCTACTCGGGGTCGGGCACGAAGCGGTAACCGACGTTGCGGACCGTGCCGATGAGGGTCTCGTGGTCCGCGCCGAGCTTGGCGCGCAGCCGGCGGACGTGCACGTCCACCGTGCGGGTGCCGCCGAAGTAGTCGTACCCCCAGACCTCCTGCAGCAGTTGGGCGCGGGTGAAGACCCGGCCCGGATGCTGCGCGAGGTATTTCAGCAGCTCGAACTCCTTGTAGGTCAGGTCGAGCGTGGTGCCCCGCAGCCGGGCCGTGTAGGCGTGCTCGTCGATGACGAGCTCGCCCGTCGTGATCGGCCCATCGTCGGCCTGGGGATCGACGCGGCGGGCACCCGCCAGACGCAGCCGCGCCTCGACCTCGGCGGGGCCGGCGCCCTCGAGCAGGACGTCGCTGATCGCCCAGTCGGCGTTGACGGCGGTCAGGCCGCCCTCGGTGAGGATGACGATGACCGGCACCTGGGAGCCCGTCAGGTCGATGAGGCGGCACAGGGTGCGCGCCTGGGCGAGCTCGCGGCGGCCGTCGACGAGCACGACGTCGACGGCCGCATCGCTCAGCAGCGCCGCCGCGTCGGCCGGGACGATGCGCACGTGGTGGTTGAGCAGCGCCAACGCGGGCAGGACCTGGGCGCTCAGGGCCAGGGCGTCGGTCATGAGCACGAGGTTGGCCACGGCTCAAGAATAAGCAACGACGCCCGCGGCCCCTCGCCAGGCGGCGGCGTGGGCACGGTGTGGGTGGCCTGTCGCGGCGACACCTGAGACGCTGACCCCATGGCGACGACCTCGACGACACCGGCGGCGCACGCCCCTGGCCGCGCCGCCGACACAGACACAGACACAGGGATGGACACGGACCCGGCCGTGGCACCCGTGGCCCCCGTGGCCCCCGTGGCCGGTCACCCGCCCCTGCGGGCGCCCGCACCCCCGGGCGCGCAGGCCGGCCCCGGCACGGTGACGGTCCGCTACTGGGCCGCGGCCAAGGCGGCCGCGGGGGTCGCGACGCAAGTGCGGCCCGCGGGGACGGTCGCGCAGATCCTCGCCGGCGCGCGCGCCGACCATCCCGACCTCGAGCGGGTGCTGGCCGTGGCGTCGGTGCTGCTCGACGGCCGCCCCGCCGCGCCCGAGCGCGTCGTGCCGCCGGGCGCGACGCTGGAGGTCCTGCCGCCGTTCGCCGGCGGCTGATGCCAGGATGCTGGGCGTGCCCTCCAGCTCCGACGACGACGCGACGACCGCGTCCCTGCTGTTGCCGCGCCGGCCGTGGCGCCCGCTCGTCACGCTGACCGCCGGTGTCGGCGCCGCGCTGCTCGCCGCGGCGCTGGGGTTCGGGGTGTATACGACCTACGCGGCGATGGGCGTCGCGATGCTCGTGCTGGCCGGTGGCTGGGTGCTGCTGCTCGGGCTGCCGAGCCCGCGCGGCACGACCGCGGCGCTCGCCGGGGCCGGCGCGATCCTGCTGACCGGCGGGCTGCTCTCCCAGGAGCTGCAGGAGTCGCTGCTGCCGGGCGCCGTGGCGCTGGCGATGATCGTCGAGTTCGTCCACCAGCTCGCGCGCCGCGACGGCCGGCCGCGTCTCGTGGAGTCGGTCTCCGGGTCGATCACCGGCATCGCGATCCTCACGTCCGGGGCCTGCGTCCTGTTGCTCAGCGGCCGACCCGAGGGGGCGGCGATCAGCGTCGCCGTCTTCGGGGCCGTGGCGATCGGGTCGCTCGCCGACATCGGGCTGCGCTGGGGCGCCGGCGGGCCGATCGCCGGCATGGCCGCCGGCCTGCTCGGGGCCGCCGTGGCGATGTGGCTCGGCACCGCGCTCGGCACGGGTCTGTCGACCCCGTCGCTCGCGCTCGTCGGCGCGCTGGCCGCCGGGTCCAGCTATGCGCTGCGCCAGGTGCAGTCGGTGCTGCCCACGCTCTTCGGGCGACGGGCCCAGCTCGGCAGCGGCATCGCCTCGGTGCTGGCCACGGGCGTGCTCGCCTACGCGCTGACCTGGCTGACGCTCGGCGCTGACATGATGGCCACAGTGCCCTGATCCGGAGCGGACCGACCTCGGCCCACCCCGACCTACCCGGCCCACCCCGATCCACCCCGACCTACACCGAGCCGAGCGGGGGCCGGACGACGCCACGACGCATCCCAGGAGGTCCCGATGCCCTTCGAACTCGACCCCACCCTGCCGCCCGTCCTGGCCCCGCTGGCCTGGCTCGTCGGCCGCTGGGAGGGCGCGGGCGTCGTCGGCTACCCGACGATCGAGTCGCGCCACTTCGGCCAGGAGTTGACGATCGAGCACGACGGGCGCCCCTTCCTGGCGATGTCGAGCCGCACGTGGCTCCTGGACGACGACGGGCAGAAGGTCCGCCCCCTGGCCCGCGAGGAGGGCTTCTGGCGGGTGCTGGACAACGGCGAGATCGAGCTGCTCCTGGCCCATCCCACCGGCATCGTCGAGATGTATGTCGGTCGCCGCGACGCCCAGCGCCCCTCGGTCGAGCTCGCCACCGACGGCGTGCTGCGCTCGCCGGCGGCCAAGGAATACAACTCCGCCACGCGGCTCTACGGGCTCGTGGACTCCCAGCTCATGTGGGTGATGGACATGGCGGCGGTGGGGGAGCCGATGACGAGCCACGTCTCGGCCCAGCTCAAGCGGGTCGGCTGAGGTGCGCCCATGACCTCGCCGACGAACCCCGCCCCCGGTGCGACCGGGATGCCTGGGGCCGGGATCCCCGGAGCGCCGACCGATGCCGCCCCCACGCCCGACGCCGGCGCGCCGAGCGTGCCCCCCTCGCCGCTGCTCGGGCGCCCGGGCGCGGTCGCCGGCCACGGCCGGGACGCCGGTGTCGCCGCGCACTACGGCGACCCGACCCGTGAGCAGCGGCTGCTCGCCGAGGGCCTGGCCGTCGTCGACCTGTCCCATCGGGGGGTCGTGCGCGTCACCGGGCCCGACCGGCTCACGTGGCTGCACTCGCTGACCAGCCAGCACCTGTCCGGCCTGGCGCCGCGCGAGAGCGCCGAGTCGCTCATCCTCAGCCCCAAGGGTCACATCGAGCACGCGCTGCACGTCGTCGACGACGGCGAGAGCGCCTGGCTCGGCGTCGAGCCCGGCACGAGCGAGCAGGTCGCGCAGTGGCTCGACCGGATGCGCTTCATGCTGGCTGTGCAGGTGCAGGACGTCACGGCCGACTACGGCACGATCGGCGAGCCGATCGCGTCGGCGAGCCTGCCCGGTGAGCCCCTGGCCTGGGTCGATCCGTGGCCCGGTCCGGTCGGGGACACCGCCCTGTATGCCGCCGCCGACCCCCACCCCGGGGCCGAGCGGGCGTGGCGCGAGGTCTTCGTGCCGCGCGCGCAGCTCGTCGAGCACCTGCGCGATCGGCCCCTGGCGGGTCTGTGGGCGGCGGAGGCGGCCCGCGTCGCGGCGTGGCGCCCCCGGCTCTTCGCCGAGACCGACCATCGCACGATCGCCCACGAGCTCGACTGGCTGCGCACGGCCGTCCACCTGCACAAGGGCTGCTATCGCGGGCAGGAGACGATCGCCCGGGTGCACAACCTGGGGCGGCCGCCGCGGCGGATCGTCTTCCTGCACTTGGACGGCTCGGGCCACGTCCTGCCGCCCGCCGGGACGCCGCTGACGCTGGGCGGGCGCGAGGTCGGCCGACTGACGACGGTGGCGCGCCATCACGAGGACGGCCCGATCGCGCTCGGTGTGCTCAAGCGCAACACCCCGGTCGACGCGGTGCTCGACGCCGCCTTCGAGGGCGGACACATCGCCGCCGCGCAGACGGTGGTCGTGACGCCCTGACCGGCCCGACGGGCCCCGCTCGGCGGGTCCGGCGAGGGCCCGGCGAGGGCCCGACGCGGGCCCGGCGAGGGCCCGCGACGGGCGATGTGCTAGCAGAATTTGCCTTTTGCTAGCAGGAGCAAGCACAATCGGGTCATGAGTCGCCTCGATCGCACCCTGCGCGCCGTGCCGGGAGCGTCGCATGCCGCCTCCGTGCCCGGAGTCCGCGACCTCGGCGCCTATCTGCGCGAGCAGCGCCAGAACGCCCAGCTCTCGGTGCGCCAGCTCAGCAAGGTGGCCGGCATCTCCAACCCCTACCTCAGCCAGATCGAGCGGGGCCTGCGCCGGCCCAGTGCCGACATCCTGCAAGCGCTCGCCAAGGGCCTGGAGATCTCCGCCGAGTCGCTGTATGTGCAGGCGGGCTTCCTCGAGGGGCCCGTCGACCAGGCGGCCGGTGGTGAGGATGTCGACGGGGTGGATGCCCGGGCGGCGCTGCGCTCCGACCCCCGGCTCACGCCGCGGCAGCGGCAACTGCTCATCGACCTCTACGACTCCTTCGTCGACCCCGGGGAGCCGGCAGCGGGGCCGACGACCGCGACCGACCCCGGAGCGCTGACGGCCACCTCCGCGACGAAAAAGTCCGCGACGTCCACCTCTCCGACGTCCACCTCTCCGACGTCCACCTCCGCGGCAGCGACCACCGCACCTGCCGCGGACGCCGACCCTGCCCGCCCCCGGCCGCGCCGATCCCGGCGCCCCGCGTCGACCGAGTCGGGGCAGCGGTGAGTCGGGAGGCAGTCCTGAGCCCTCCGGCGAGGACCGACCCGTTACCCCCCCCCTGCACGCGGCCCCGACGCACGGCCGGGCCGCGGCCGCCGACGGCCGTGGCATCCGACGGCTGTTCGAGCCCTCAACTCGTGATCGGCCCGTCGACCAGAGCATCGACCAGACCTTCGACCAGCACGCTTTGACCAGCACGCTTTGACCAGCAAGGAGAAGCACATGTCTGCACAGCAGCGCCGCACCCTCGGCGGCCTCAACCCCGTCTACGCCATGCTCGGCGCGACCGACCTGGCCGCCGAGAAGCTCCGCGAGATCGGCGCCGCCGCCACCGGCGAGACCGTCGAGGCGACCAAGGACGCCAAGGCCGAGCTGCGTCGGCTCGTGCGTGGGGCCCGGCAGGTGCCGGCGCTCGCGCTGAACGAGGCGCTCGATGTCGTCGTGCGCACCCGCACGCAGGTCGACGAGCTCGCCGAGCGCGGCGAGCGCATCGTCAAGCGGCAGCCGCGCGTCCAGCAGACCGAGGACCTGATCGCCCGCGCCGGTGAGACCGTCGCCCGCGGTCAGGCGGCCGCGACCCGCGCCGCCGACCGCACCCGCGACCGCGCCAACGCGACGCTGCACACGGCCCGCAGCCAGGCCGACGACGTCGTGGAGGCCGTGACCCACCTGGGCCGCACCGGCTCGCCGTCGACCCTGCTGCGCCGCGGCTCCGTCTCGCGCCCGGTGCGCGCCGCCGAGTCGGCCGTGCAGTCCGCGACGACCGCGGCGTCGGCCACCGTCGAGCGCGCCAAGCCCCGCCGCCCGCGGCTGTCGTCGGCCTCGCGCGCCGGTGACGACACCCGCTCCTCGCGTCCCTCGGTCGCGGCCGGCAGCGGCGTCGAGGCCGGCGCCACGGTGACGACGAAGAAGGGTGCGTCCAAGCCGGCGTCCGACGACACGACGGCCACGAGCACGACGGCCGCCGCCAAGTCCACCGCCACCAAGTCCACCGCCACCAAGTCCACGGCCACCAAGTCCTCCGCCGCGAAGTCCCTGGCCGGCAAGCCGTCGTCCAAGCCGGCGAGCAAGCGCCCCGCCGCCAAGAAGTCGGCGTCCACGGCGCCGGAGGGGTCGGCCGCCGCCACCCGCCGCGCCGCCACCGCCAAGAAGGCCGCCCCGCGTCGCGCCGCCAAGGTCGCCTCGGCGTCCGCCGCGGCCGCGACCTCGGCGCCCGCGTCCGCGCCCGACTCGTCCGCGCAGGACTCGGCCCAGGGCTGAGCCGGCGGTGCGAGCGGTCCTGACGCGCGTCACGCGCGCGCAGGTCAGCGTGGAGGGCGAGCAGGTCGCGGCCATCGAGGCCGGCCTGCTCGCCCTCGTCGCCGTGCACCGCGACGACACGGGCGCCCAGGTCGAGGCCATGGCCCGCAAGATCGCGGGCCTGCGCGTCATGCGCGACGAGCTGTCGGTCCTCGACGCGGGGGGCGCGGTGCTCCTCGTCAGCCAGTTCACGCTCTACGGCGACACCCGCAAGGGCCGCCGACCCTCGTGGAGCGCGGCCGCCGCCGGCCCCCACGCCGCGACGCTCATCGACGACCTCGCCGAGGCGCTCCGGGCGAGCGGTCTGCGCGTGTCCACAGGGCGGTTCGGCGCGGACATGGCGGTGGAATCCGTCAACGACGGCCCGTTCACCGTGCTCGTCGAGACGTAGCGAGCCCGGACG
>JAVTVZ010000200.1:18341-31629 GCA_032229625.1 Dermatophilaceae bacterium
TCGAGACGTAGCGAGCCCGGACGGTCGAGGCGCTCACGAGCGGGTCGAGGTCGTGCCGCTCTCCGCCGCGACACGGGCCGCGCCGGCGCGATCACAGGGACCACACAAGCGCGGTCCGTACCCTGGGGGTCATGGACCTGCAGTACTACCTGGGGAGCGCCCAGAACCTGATCATGCTGGCGCTCGGCGTCGCGGCGTTCGCGCTGGAGGTGTATGCGCTCGTCGATTCGATGCGCTACCCGCAACAGGCGTATGCGGCCGCAGGCAAGCTCACCAAGACCTGGTGGGTCGTCATCCTGGCCGTCGCCGTGGCGGTCGGCTTCGTCTCGATCAGCCAGGTGCTCGGCATCGGCATCCTCGGGGTCGTCGCCGCCGGCGTCTATCTCGCCGACGTGCGCCCCGCGCTGCGGGCCGTCACCCCGCGTCGCGGCACCGGCCGCCGCGGCGGCCAAGGACCGTACGGCGCCTGGTGAGCCGGTGAGCCGGTGAGCCGGTGAGCCGGTGAGCCGGCGCCCGGTGACCAGATGTCGCCGGTGCGGCGTCAGCGGCCCGGCGCGACGGCGTCCCAGCGCACGCTGATCTCACCCAGTCGCCACCGCGAGCGGCCGCCGACGACCGGCCACCCGCCCGCCGCGACGGCCTGCGCGGTCGCCAGGAAGCGCTGCCGGCGCCCGTAGGCCGCGAGTGGCGCCGCCCGCGCCCACGCCTCGTCGAGTGCGCGCAGCCAGTCGTGCACCCCTTCGCCGGGCACGTTGCGGCCGATGAGCGCCTTGGGCAGGCGCGGCGCGACATCGCCGGGTCGCTGCAGATCCTTCAGGCCCATCGAGACCGTCAGCGTGGCCGGCCCGTGCGGCGTGAGCGTCACCCACGTGGCCAGGCGGCCGATCTCGTCGCACGTGCCCTCGACGAGCAGCCCGTCCGGGTCGAGCCGCGAGCACATGAGGGCCCACGCGTCGGCGACCTGCGCCTCGTCGTACTGCCGCAGCACGTTGAACGCCCGGATCACCCGGGCGCCCCGCTGGTCCGCGCCCGCGCCCAGCGCGCTCAGCGGCACCTCGAATCCGCCCAACCCGTAGGCGAGTCCGGGCCGCTGCAGCGCCCGCGCCGCGGCGACCCGCCCCGGCTCGATCTCCAGCCCGAGCACCTGGATGTCCGGCCGCACGCGGGCCAACCGGTCCGCGAGCTCGCTTGTCGTCGTGCCGGTGCGCCCGTAGCCGAGGTCGACGACGATCGGCGCCGGGCCGGGGCGCCGCAGCCGGGCCGCGGCGACGGCGCAGATCCAGCGGTCGACGCGGCGCAGCCGGTTGGGGGCCGTCGTGCCGCGGGTCACCGCTCCGACAGGTCGCCCGCTCACCCTTGCCTCACCCCTCTGACCATAGGCGGCACGATAAAAGGCGGCGCCACGCCGGGGCCCTGACCCCTGCCGGCCGGCCACGACGCCCGCGTGCCGGCTCACACGGTGGGCACGGCCGACACGGCGTGTCGGGGGCGTGATGGGGTGATCACCGCAGCGTCGGCGCGCGAGCCGGCAGATCGGGGGAGCGGCATGTCGGGTGAGCGGATCGACCGGATGGCGATGCTCACCGTGCATACCTCGCCGCTGGACCCACCGGGCAGCGGCGACGCGGGCGGGCTCAACGTCTACGTCGTCGAGGTCGCCACCCGACTGGCGCAGGCGGGTGTCGAGGTCGAGATCTTCACGCGCGCCACGAGCGGGGCGCGGCCCGAGACCGTCGAGCTCGTCCCGGGGGTGCTCGTGCGGCACGTCGTCGCCGGGCCCTACGAGGGCCTGGGCAAGGAGGATCTGCCCGGGCAGCTGTGCGCCTTCACCGCCGGGGTCATGCGGGCGGTCGCGGCGCGGCCCGAGGGGCACTACGGCGTCGTCCACTCCCACTACTGGCTCTCGGGGCAGGTGGGGTGGCTCGCGGCCGAGCGGTGGGGCGTGCCGCTGGTGCACACGATGCACACGATGGCCCGGGTGAAGAACCGCGCGCTGGCCGCCGGTGACCGCCCCGAGCCGAAGACCCGCGAGATCGGTGAGGCGCAGGTCGTCGCCGAGGCGGACCGGCTCATCGCGAACACCGACGTCGAGGCCCGCGAGCTCGTCGAGCTGTATGACGCAGACCCCGCCCGGGTCGCGATCGTGCCGCCGGGTGTGGATCTCGACCGGTTCGGGCCGATCGCCGCGGACGGCCCGCTGGGGTCGGCCCAGGCGCGTCGGGCCGCGCGGGCGCGGGTCGGGTTGGACCCCGACGAGCTCGTCGTGCTCTTCGTCGGGCGCATCCAGCCGCTCAAGGCCCCGGACCTGCTCGTGCGCGCGGCGGCGCACCTGCGGGGTGGGTCGCAGGGCAGGGCGCAGGGTGCCGGTGCCGGTGTGGCCGACCGGCTGCGGGTCGTCATCCTCGGCGGGCCGAGCGGCTCGGGCCTGGACCGGCCTCGGGCGCTCGTCGAGCTCGCGCGTGACCTCGGCGTCGGCGACCGGGTGCACTTCCAGCCGCCGGTGTCGCGCGACCTCCTGGCGGACTGGTATCGGGCGGCCGACCTCGTGGCGGTGCCCTCGCACAGCGAGTCGTTCGGGCTCGTCGCGCTGGAGGCGCAGGCGTGCGGCACCCCGGTCGTCGCCGCCGACGTCGGCGGGTTGCCGCTGGCCGTCGGCGGCGGTGTGCTCGTGCCGGGGCACGACGTCGCGACGTGGGCCGACACGCTGGCGGGGCTGCTCGCCGACCCCGCGCGACGCGAGCGGCTGGCCGGTGCGGCGCTCGCCCACGCCGCCCGCTTCGGCTGGCCGGCGACGACACAGCGGCTCCTGTCGGTCTACCGTGAGGCGGTGGCCCACCGACGGGCCGCCTGAGGCGAGCGCGCCGGGCCGCGCCGATCGTGTCGCGCCGGTCGTGTCGCGCCGGTGACGCGTCCGCGGCTCGACGTCGAGGAGGACCGATGACCGACGACGAGACGCCGGCCGCTGCGGGCGAGGACGCCGCGCCGACCCCCGACTCGGTCGGCGCGAGGATCCTGGCCTTCGCGGCCGCGAACGGGCTCGACGCCGAGCCGGGCGGCAGGCCGGGCGAATTCGTCGTCGTCCTGCCGGGGGAGAAGAAGCTGCGGACCGTCGTGTCGCTGCTCGTCGGCGAGCGCGAGCTCTCGGCGTCGGCCTTCGTCGTGCGCAACCCCGACGAGTGCCACGAGGACGTCTACCGCTTCCTGCTGCGCCGCAACCTGAGGATGCGGGCCGGCAATCTCGCCTACGCGATCGACGACTCCGGTGACGTGTATGTCGTGGGGTCGCTGCCGCTGGCCGCGGTCGACGAGGATGCCCTCGACCGGCTCTTCGGGGCGGTGCTGGAGAGCGCGGACGCCCCCTTCAACGAGTTGCTCGTGCTCGGCTTCCTGACGTCGATGAAGCGCGAATGGGCCTGGCGCGTCTCGCGGGGGGAGTCGCTGCGCAACCTCGAGGCCTTCCGGCACCTGCTGGAGGGCAGCGAGCTCGAGCCGCCTCCTGACCAGCGCCCCGAGTCCCCGACGCCGCAGCGTCACGCGTCGGGAGGCGAGCGCCCCGAGGGGTCGTGACCGGCCCCGGCTCCCGACTCGTCCCTTTCGCCCGCTGTGCGGATCGATACCCGAGCCGGCTCGCCGCCGGGAGGCCGCTGCGGGCCCAGACAGATCGACGCACCGGGACCTGCGCCGGGTGGTGCCGCACTAGGGTTGGGGCATGACCTACACCCTTGTACTGCTCCGCCACGGCGAGAGCGAGTGGAACGCCAAGAACCTGTTCACCGGCTGGGTGGACGTCGAGTTGTCCGACAAGGGCAAGGCCGAGGCCGTCGCCGGTGGCGAGCAGCTCAAGGCCGCCGGCGTGCTCCCCGACGTCGTGCACACCTCGCTGCTGCGCCGCGCGATCAACACGGCCAACGCGGCGCTCAACGCGGCCGACCGGCACTGGATCGACGTCAAGCGCAACTGGCGACTCAACGAGCGTCACTACGGTGACCTGCAGGGCAAGGACAAGAAGCAGACGAAGGAGCAGTACGGCGAGGAGCAGTTCATGCTGTGGCGCCGCTCCTACGACACCCCGCCGCCGGACATCGCCGACGACAACGAGTTCTCCCAGGCCGGCGACCCCCGGTACGCCGACCTCGGCGCCGACATGCCGAAGACCGAGTGCCTCAAGGACGTCGTCGCGCGGATGCTGCCCTACTGGGAGTCCGACATCGTGCCCGACCTCAAGGCCGGCAAGACCGTGCTCGTCGCCGCCCACGGCAACTCGCTGCGCGCCCTCGTCAAGCACCTCGACGGCATCTCCGACGACGACATCGCCGGCCTGAACATCCCGACCGGCATGCCGCTGGTCTACCGGCTCGACGAGGACCTCAAGCCCACCGTCGCCGGTGGGGAGTACCTCGACCCCGAGGCCGCAAAGGCCGCCGCGGAGGCGGTCGCCAACCAGGGCAAGTGAGGCCCCGCTCAGAAGTCCACGGGTCGGCCGGCGCGATGTGTCGGCCGACCCGGCGAGGCCGCGCCCCGAGCGGGCGACGACGATGACGAACGGGCCCGGACGGTCCTACCCCCGTAAGGACCGTCCGGGCCCGTTCGCGTCCTACGACGCGGTGATGGGCGACGCGGTGATGGGCCTGGTCTCAGGCGCCGACGACGCGGCGCTTGTGCGCCCACTCGCCGGTGACCAGGTAGGCGACCTGGCGGGCGACCGAGACGGCGTGGTCGGCGAAGCGCTCGTAGTAGCGCGAGAGCAGCGTCAGGTCGATGGCGGCCTCGGTGGTGCCCTCCCAGTCCTCCTGGATGAGCAGCTGGAAGACCTGGCGGTGCAGGGCGTCCATCTCCTCGTCGCTGGCGTGCAGGACGACGGCGCCGTTGACGTCCTTGGCGGCGATGACGGAGCCGGCCTCGGCGACGATGCGCTCGGCGATGTGCGCCATGGAGACGATCGTCGACTGCGCCTGCGGGGCGACGGCCGAGCGCGGGTAGCGCAGGCGCGCCACCTTGGAGACGTGCTCGGCGAGATCGCCCATGCGCTCCAGGCTGGAGGCCATGTGCAGGGCGGTGATGACGATGCGCAGGTCGGTGGCGACCGGCTGCTGCTGGGCGATGAGCTGCACGCCCATCTCGTCGATCTCGTCGCGGATCGCATCGATGTGCACGTCGGCCTCGATGACGCTCTCGGCGAGCGAGAGGTCGGCATCGAGGAGCGCCGTGGTCGAGCGGGCCATGGCAGACCCGACGAGGCGGGTCATCTCGACCAGCTTGTCGGAGATCTGGTCCAGATCCTCGTGGAACGCGTCGCGCATGGTGTCCTTCTCGGGTTGTGGGATCGCGGCGTGGACGACCCTTGCAGTCATCGGTGAACGTCGCCCCGCAGGTAGGTGAACACTAGACGTCCGCCTGGCGATCCCCGTGCTCGTGGGCCTCGCGCGGGTCCGGACCTGCGACGACGCCGCGTAGTCTGACCGCGTGGAGTGGTTGCTGGGAGCGGTGCTGGCCGTCGTGGCGGGCGCCGCGGTCGGTGTCGCGGTCGGTGTCGCGCTCGGCTGGTGGCTGCACGCGCGCCGCACGCGCGGCGTCGCGGTGTCGGGCCCGACCGAGGTGTCCGACTCCGGGTCGACGCGCCGTGACGTGCCGGGCGAGGGCCGCGACGGCGACGGCCGCGCGACGGCCCTGGATGAGGTGCCGGGCGCGGGGATCGCCGATGTGCTCGCCGTGCTCGGCGACGTCTCGATCGTCGTGGAGTCCGGCGACGACGTCATCATGCACAGCCCGAGCGCCAAGGCGCTGGGCCTCGTGCGCGACTCCCATCTCGTGCACGCCTCGATGCGCGAGGTCGTGCGCGCGGTGCGCCGAGAGCGGGTCATCCGGGAGCTGGAGCTGGAGGTGCCGCGCAGCCCCCTGGGTGAGGGCACGCTGTCCCTCGACGTCCGCGTGGCCCCCCTGGGCTCCTCCCACGTGCTGCTGCTCGTCGAGGACCGCACCCGAGCCCGCCATGTCGAGGATGTGCGCCGCGACTTCGTCGCCAACGTCTCGCACGAGCTGAAGACGCCGGTCGGGGGCATCTCGCTGCTCGCCGAGGCGATCGCCGACGCCGCCGACGACCCGGAGGCCGTCGCCCGCTTCGCCGGTCGTATCGGGGCCGAGAGCCGCCGCCTGGCGACGCTGGTGCAGGAGATCGTCGCGCTGTCGCAGCTGCAGTCGCAGGATTCCTCCGAGCAGGTCGGCCTCGTCGACCTCGGCCCGGTCGTGCGTGAGGCCGTGGGCCGCACGGCGACGCTCGCCGAGCGCAGCGGCATCACCGTCGTCGTCGCCGTCGAGCCCGGCGTGCACGTCTACGGCGATGCGGGTCAGCTCGCGACGGCGCTGGCGAATCTGCTGTCGAACGCCATCAACTACTCCCCGGCGCACACGCGGGTCGCCGTGAGTGTGCGGGTCCGCGGCTTCGTCGTCGAGCTCATCGTGACCGACCAGGGCAGCGGCATCCCCGAGGCCGATCTGCCGCGCATCTTCGAGCGCTTCTATCGGGTCGACGCCGCCCGCAGTCGGGCGACCGGCGGCACCGGGCTCGGCCTGGCCATCGTCAAGCACATCTGCGCCAACCACGGCGGGGAGGTCGTCGTGTGGAGCGCCGTGGGGAGCGGGTCGACCTTCACGATGCGCCTGCCCGCGGCGGTGCACGGGCCGCTCGGCGGGCACGACGACGCCGCACAGGACCGGTCCGCGCCGCCGTCCCAGCTGCCGTCGCCGTCCCAGCCGCAGTCGCCGTCGCACGCTGTCGGTCCCGCGGTGCCGGTGCAGCCCCCGGCCGCGCAGCCCCCGACGACCCACCTGACCGTCGCGACGCGCCGCAGGCGCGCCGCCGCCATCCCCTCTGCTTCTTCCCTGCACGAAAGGTGACATCGATGCCCCGCATCCTGGTGGTCGAGGACGAGGCGTCCTTCTCGGACCCGCTGAGCTACCTGCTGACCAAGGAGGGCTATGACGTGGCCGTCGCCGAGACGGGCCCCGACGCGCTCACCGAGTTCGACCGGGACGGAGCCGATCTCGTCCTGCTCGACCTCATGCTCCCGGGCCTGCCCGGCGTCGACGTCTGCCGGGCCCTGCGCCAGCGCTCGTCGGTGCCGATCATCATGCTCACGGCCAAGGACAGCGAGATCGACAAGGTCGTGGGCCTCGAGCTCGGCGCCGACGACTACGTCACGAAGCCGTATTCGAGCCGCGAGCTCCTCGCCCGCATCAAGGCCGTCATGCGGCGGCTGCAGGACCCCGAGGAGCTGCTGCCCGCGACGGTGACGGCCGGCCCCGTGCGGGTCGACGTCGAGCGCCACGTCGTGACCGTCGACGGGGCGGCGGTCGCGCTGCCGCTCAAGGAGTTCGAGCTGCTGGAGATGCTCGTGCGCAACTCCGGCCGGGTGCTGACCCGGATGCAGCTCATCGACCGGGTCTGGGGCACCGACTACGTCGGCGACACCAAGACGCTGGACGTGCACGTCAAGCGACTGCGCGCCAAGATCGAGCCCGATCCGGCCGCGCCGCGCCACATCGTGACGGTCCGCGGGCTGGGCTACAAGTTCGAGGACTAGTCCTCGCCGCGGCCGCCCGCGAGCGGGGCGTGCCGGCGAACGAGCGACGGCCCGGGTCACCGATGATCGGTGACCCGGGCCGTCCGCTGTGATCGGTGCGGCTCAGCTCGTCGGCGCGGCCGAAGGGGTCGCTGTCGCCGTCTCGGTGGGGGCCACGCTGGGGGTCGCTGTGGGGGCGTCCGTCTGGGTCGGTGCCGGGCCCGACTGGGTCGGGGCCGACGTGGGGGCGGGCGTCGCCGCGGCCGTCGGCCCGTAGCCCTCGTAGTAGCCCTCCGCCGGCAGCACGGGCACCTCGACGACCGTCTGGCCGAGGTTCGTCTGCAGGAGGACCTGCATCATCGCGCCCGGAGCCACCTGCACGGCCGGGATCGAGGTCGCCCGGCCGCCCTTCTCGCTGAACTGCTGGCTGCCGTTGGCCGGGACGGTCAGCGCCGCCGACGGTGCGGCCGCCTGCTCGGAGACCGCCGCGGCCGTGATCTGCGCCGGCTGACCGGAGCCGTTGATCGCCAGGCCCACGAGGTTGCCCGGGCCGCCCTGGCGGTCGGCGATGATGATGAGGTTGTTCATGTGCAAGGCGCCGACCTGGGCCGCGACACCGTCCGAGGGGTCGTAGGACTTCTCGGTGGTGATCGGGGAGCTCCACTGGCAGCCCGCCAAGGTCAGCGCGACGGCGGATCCGGCCACGGCGGTGCGAAGCGCACGCGTGGATCGGGGAAGGCCGGGCGCGTCACCGGGACGCCGGGACTGCACGATCGGGGCGGCGGGGGTGGCACCACGGGGGATTCGTCGATTCACGACGATCACCCTACCTGGGAAGGTGCGGGTGTCGGCAGGTTCGACGCAACGTCCGCACGCGTCGTTCTCGGGCGCCGTCCTCACAACTCGTGGTCGTCGTGGTCGTCGTGGACACGGCCGGTCGTCGGCGGCCGGCCGTGACCAGCCTGCCGATCGCTCGAGGTTCGCCCGAGGATCGTCCGAGGATCGCGGGGACCGTGCGGGGTGCGTGACTCGGACGAGAGCGTCGATGCGGCGGGCAGATCGCCCGAAACGGACATCGTCATACTCGCACGAACGTCCAGGTGTCAACCCCGTGTGAGCGGCGGGTTTGCGTCGCCCCGGTTCCTGACCAGGGCAAATGACGCGCCGACGGTTCCGTGACGAGGGCTGCTCGTGGTAAGCTGGGGGTCGCGAAAGGGGAATACGAACATATGAGCTTCCAGGTCGGCGAAACCGTCGTGTACCCGCACCATGGTGCGGCCCTCATCGAAGAGATCAAGACCCGCACGATTCGCGGAGAGGAGAAGCTCTACCTCGTCCTGAAGGTCGCTCAAGGCGATCTGACCATCGAAGTTCCCGCTGAGAATTGCGATCTCGTCGGCGTCCGTGACGTGGTGGGCCAGGAGGGTCTGGACCGAGTGTTCCAGGTCCTGCGCGCCGAGCACACCGAGGAGCCGACCAACTGGTCCCGCCGCTACAAGGCGAATCTCGAGAAGCTCGCGTCCGGTGACGTCATCAAGGTCGCCGAGGTCGTGCGTGACCTGTGGCGTCGCGACAAGGACCGCGGCCTGTCCGCCGGTGAGAAGCGCATGCTCGCCAAGGCCCGCCAGATCCTCGTCTCGGAGCTGGCCCTCGCGGAGAAGACCGACGAGGTCAAGGCCGAATCGCTCCTCGACGAGGTGCTCGCCTCCTGAGCGTCGCAGTCATCCTCGTCGCTGCCGGATCCGGATCTCGGCTCGGCGCGGATCGACCCAAGGCTTTCGTTCGCCTGGCCGGGCGCCCGCTTCTGCGGTGGGCGCTCGACCAGGCGTTCGGCGTATCACAGGCTCGTGACGTGTCGCAGGCTCGTGACGATTCACAGGCTGGTGACACCGAAGCGGACGGTGGCGCCGGGTCGGCCGGAACTGCAGGGCCGGCCGGAGACGCAGGGCCGGGCGGGTCGGTGACGTGTGGCGGTCCGCTGGTCCGCGTCGTCGTCGTCGCCCCGCAGGAGTGCTGCGCGGAGGCGGAGGGGCTGCTGGCCCCGCACGAGCGTGCGCTGACGAGGGTCGTGGCCGGCGGTGCCGAGCGCAGCGACTCCGTCGCCGCCGGGCTGCGCGCGCTGCGCGACGTGCCCGTCGGGCACGTCCTCATCCACGACACGGCACGCTGCCTCGCGCCGGCGACCGTCTTCGACCGCGTGCTCGACGCGCTCGCCGGCGGGGCCGCGGCGGTCGTGCCGGGCCTGCCGGTCACGGACACCATCAAGGCGGTCGACGCCGACGGCGTCGTGACCGCGACCCCTGACCGCGCCACGCTGCGCGCCGTGCAGACCCCGCAGGGCTTCGCCGCCGACGTCATCGCCCGCGCCCACGCCGGCGGTGACCGCGCGACCGACGACGCGGCCCTCGTCGAGGCGCTCGGGCTCAGCGTGCGGGTCGTCGACGGCGACGCCCTCGCCTTCAAGATCACCGACCGCGCCGACCTCGAGCGCGCCGAGCGTCTGTGCGCGGAGCGTCTGCGCGCTGCGGGGGGCGCCGTCGAGCCCGCAGCCGCGCCCGACGTAGCCGCCGAAGCACGCGAAGCCGACGCGGTCGTCGAGCCCGCGCGGACCGGCGACGATGCGCCCGGCCGCGCTCCCGACGGGGCGGGGGCCGAGATGTCGGCGGGTCAGCCGGGGCAGACGAGTCAGCCGGTCCTGGGTGGCCTGCGCGTGGGCATCGGCACGGACGTGCACGGCTTCGCCCATCCCCGCGAGGGCCGGCCGCTGTGGATCGGCGGCCTGCTGTGGCCGGGCGAGCCGGGGCTGGAGGGGCACTCCGATGCCGATGTCGCGGCGCACGCGGCGTGCGACGCGCTCTTCGGGGCCGCGGGCCTGGGTGACCTGGGTGCGCACTTCGGCACGGGCCGGCCGCAGTGGGCCGGCGCCTCGGGCGTGACGCTGCTGGCCGAGGCGGCCCGGATCGTGCGGGCGGCGGGATACGACATCGTCAACGTCTCGATCCAGGTCGTCGGCAATCGGCCGAAGGTCGGCACGCGCCGGGCCGAGGCCCAGGCGGTGCTCGGGCGGGCGTGCGGTGCGCCGGTGTCGATCAGCGGCACGACGTCCGACGGGCTCGGCCTGACGGGCCGCGGCGAGGGGATCGCCGCCCTGTCCACCGCGCTGCTCCTCGCCCGCGGCTGACGTGCCGCCGGCCCGGCCCGGCCACGTCGGTCGATCGACCGGTTAGCCTGGCAGCCGTCGAGCATCAGTGACATCCCGCGTCATCCCGGGAGAGGCAGGCCCGATCGTCGCCCGATGCGGGGCGACGCCCGCCGTGTCGATCCCCCCGTCGATACTCCCGTCGATACTCCAGGAGGCCTCGTGCCCAGCACCGTCAAGGGCGTCATCGCCCGCACCAAGAAGGCTCCCGTCGAGCTCGTCGACATCGTGGTGCCCGACCCCGGCCCCGGTGAGGCCGTCGTCGCGATCCAGGCGTGCGGCGTCTGCCACACCGACCTGCACTACCGGGAGGGCGGCATCAACGACGACTTCCCCTTCCTGCTCGGCCACGAGGCCGCCGGTGTCGTCGAGGCCGTCGGCGAGGGCGTCACCGACGTCGCACCGGGCGACTTCGTCGTCCTCAACTGGCGCGCGGTCTGCGGCCAGTGCCGCGCCTGCGCCAAGGGCGAGCCGCAATACTGCTTCAACACGCACAACGCGACCCAGAAGATGACCCTGACCGACGGCACGGAGCTCTCCCCGGCGCTGGGCATCGGCGCCTTCGCCGAGAAGACCCTCGTCGCGGCCGGACAGTGCACGAAGGTCCCGGCCTCCGACCCGGCCGCCGTCGGGCTCATCGGCTGCGGGATCATGGCCGGCTTCGGTGCGGCGGTCAACACCGGCGGCGTCCGTCGCGGCGAGTCGATCGCGGTCTTCGGCTGCGGTGGTGTCGGCAACGCGGCCATCGCGGGCGCCGCGATCGCCGGCGCGACGACGATCATCGCGGTCGACCTCGACCCCAAGAAGCTGGAATGGGCCCGCCACTTCGGTGCGACGCACACCGTCGACGCCGGGGCCGAGGATCCGGTCGAGCGCATCCGCGAGCTCACCGGCGGCCACGGCGCCGACGTCGTCGTCGAGGCGGTCGGGCGGCCGCAGACCTACGAGCAGGCCTTCTACGCGCGCGACCTCGCCGGCCGGGTCGTGCTCGTCGGCGTGCCGACCCCGGACCTGCAGGTGACGCTGCCGATGATCGAGGTCTTCGGCCGCGGCGGCGCGCTCAAGAGCAGCTGGTACGGCGACTGCCTGCCCAGCCGGGACTTCCCGATGCTCGTCGAGCTCTACAACCAGGGTCGGCTCGACCTCGACGCGTTCGTCACCGAGCGCATCGGCATCGAGGACGTCGAGGCGGCCTTCGAGAAGATGCACGGCGGGCAGGTGCTGCGCTCCGTCGTGGTGCTGCCCGACGCGGCGCAGTGAGTGAAGGAGGAGCCATGAGCGCAGACGCCCAGCGCGTGCTCACCCCGGCGCAGGTCGAGGGGGCGCGGGTCGACGTCGTCGTCACCAGCGGCACCTTCAGCCTCGACGGCGGCACGTGGGAGGTCGACAACAACGTCTACGTCCTCGGGGACGATCAGGAGTGCCTCGTCATCGACGCGGCCCACGACGCGGAGGCGATCCTGGTCGCCGTCGGCGGGCGGCGGGTCACCGGCATCCTGCTGACCCACGGCCACGACGACCACATCCGTGCCGCGGGCGCCCTGCACGAGGCCACCGGCGCGCCGCGCTACCTGCACCCGGACGACTGGTTCCTCTACGAGCGCGTCTACGACGGGCCGCCGGAGGAGGCACTGCACGACGGGCAGACGTTCGCGATCGGCGGGGTCGACCTGCGGGTGCTGCACACGCCGGGGCATGCGCCGGGGGCGTCGTGCTTCCACGCGCCGGCGTTGGCGACGCTCTTCAGCGGCGACACGCTCTTCAGCGGCGGCCCGGGCGCCACGGGTCGCTCGTTCAGCGACTTCGGCACGATCATCGACTCGATCAGCGCGCGGCTGCTCACGCTGCCGAGCGAGACGCTCGTGCTCACCGGGCACGGTGATTCCACGACGATCGGGGCGGAGGCGCCGCATCGCCAGGAGTGGATCGATCGCGGCCACTGAGTTCTGGCACTGAGATGAGCCACTGAGACGGGCCACTGAGACGACGCCGCGCTCACGCGGCGACCGACGCGAGGCCTCCATGGCGGGCCATGATGAGCGGCAGCACCGATGCCCGGTGCTGCCGCTCGTCGCGTGTGGCCCGGATCTCGCCGTCGCGGCCGGTGGGGGCACGCGCCGGTCGTCACGGGGGAGGTCCGGCAGGATCCGGCCGGCGGAATCGCTCGTGCGGAATCACTCGTGGCGGCCGATCTCCGATCACCCCCGGGGGGCTGAGGCCTGAGTCGGGTCACATGGCTCAGTGCCCTCGGCTACGGGGTCTGGAGCGTGTGGATGAGTTCGTCCGCTGCTGGTTGTCGGGCGGGTTGCGCCGGCGCGCGAACGGCGGTGCAGGCGGCGCCGGCCCCGGCAGTCGGCGTCCACTGACGCAACGAGCAGCGGCAGGACCCCCGCGGGATACGGGCAGGGCACCGCGTCCCAGCGCGGCGCCGCGCCCGCCGCCCTGACCCGACGTCGGGGCGCTTCCGGACACCTAGAGGCAGTCCCGGCCACCTCGGGGCGCTCCGCAGCGACACCACGTGACCGCACGC
>JAVTVZ010000201.1:0-18230 GCA_032229625.1 Dermatophilaceae bacterium
GACGGTCGTCGCGGCTGTACGGGCGACGGTCGTCGCGGCTGTAGGGACGACGGTCGTCATTGCCGTACGGGCGACGGTCGTCGCGGCTGTACGGGCGACGGTCGTCGCGGCTGTAGGGACGACGGTCATCCCGGCTGTAGGGGCGACGGTCGTCGTTGCCGTACGAACGGCGGTCGTCGCGGCCACGCCCGGCGCCGGAGCGGTCGTCGCGGTCCCGGCCGTAGGAGCGCCGGTCGTCACGGTCGTCGCGGCGCGCGGGCCGGTCGGCGCCGTCACGGTCGTGGCGGGCGCGCGCGGGCGCGCCCTGGCTCGGGGATTCGGGGGACCAGGCGCCGCGGTCGCGGCGGTCGTCCCGTCCGGCGCGCGGCGGGCGCTGGGGCCCGGCGGCGGACTTCTTGCGGGCCGCGCTCCAGCGCGGCTTCTTGCCGGCGCCCGCGGCGGGGTGACGTGTGCTCATGACGTGCCAACTCTCTTCACTGCTCGTATCTCGACAAGGCACGTCCTGGCACCGATCCGGAGTCCATATCCGGTCGATGTCCGTCGAGAACGAGCCTCTTGCGCCACCGGTGTGTGGCGTCTGATCCCCTGGTGCCCCGGGAGTCGTCGTCGACCCGGGACGCCCCCTGCGGGGGCCTGTCCGCGCGATCGGCGTGCTGCGGCCACCGCTGGTGCGGCGGGACTTCGCGGGGCACATCGTGGCCTCGACCCGACAGATGAGGGCCTGAGGTGCGGACTGTGGTGGGACGCGCGACGTGGCTGGTAGCGGTATCGCACGGGCCCGCGAGGGCCCGGCGCACCGCATCGGACAGGCCTGCATTGACACCTGACCACGCCCGCAGTGCGGCAAGTCTACCATCCTCGGCCCTGCCCCTCCCCCGTGGTTCCCCGTGGATGTGCGTCACGGGTGTGCGTCACGCGTGCGCGCCCCTCGCCGGGCGGGGCGTCGCGCTGGGGATGTCGCGACGGGGAATCAGGCGCCCGCCGCGGCTGTTCGACACAGCATGACCACGACCGAGCTGACCGAAGCCAACTTCGAGAGCGTCATCCAGGGCTCCGACATCGTCCTCATCGACTTCTGGGCGTCCTGGTGCGGCCCGTGCCGCCAGTTCGCGCCCGTCTACGAGGAGGTCTCGGGCCGTCACCCCGACATCACGTTCGCCAAGGTCGACACGGAGGCAGAGCAGGGTCTGGCCGCGGCCGCGCAGATCACGTCGATCCCGACGATCATGGTCATCCGCGAGGGCATTCCGGTCTTCGCGCAGGCGGGCGCGCTGCCCGGCGAGGTGCTCGAAGATGTCATCACCCAGGCCCGGGGCCTGGACATGGAGTCCGTGCGCGCCCAGGTCGCGCAGGCGCAGACCCAGCAGCCCGCGACCCCGCAGCCCGGGACCGGCGCTGAGCGTCAGCCTCGCCGCGGCGGCACCCCCGGCGTCGACTTCCCCGACGAGAACGGCGCGATCGTCTGACGCACCGCTGACCCGACCGTCCGCCGTGACGCCGGCTCGCTGCCGGACACGACGCACGCCCGGACACGACACAAGGGCCGCCTCGATCGAGGCGGCCCTTGCGCGTGCCGACAGGTCGGCGAGGTCGTGTGAGGCGTGAGTCGCAGGTGTGGAGGTGGCGGGAATCGAACCCGCGTCCGCTGATACCGAGCCAGGGCTTCTCCGGGTGCAGTGCGCTATGGATTTTCTCGGCCCCGGCGCTCGCACGCACACGTCCACCGACGGGCCCAGTCGAGTAAGAGTCCCGCGTCACCCCCCGACATGGTGACGCAGCAAGCTACCTAGCTGACGCCAGGGACTGAGTCGGCAGCGAACTCAGGCTGACGGACTTCGAGGCTCGCTCAGGCGGCGAGGGCGAAGTCGGTGCGCTTGGAATCGGCACCTATGGTTTTGCAGGGAGCGTTGACGAGATAACCCTGCATCCTCGACCCGCTTCCCCTGGAACGACGATCAACGTCGAAACCGATCACCCCCGTGGGGGCGACTCATGCGTTCACACTGTCCAGTTGTCAACTCCTGCGGCGCCTGCCGCAGGGCGATGCCGGGCGCGCGGCCCGGCATCACAGGCTACCCCCACAACGACGGGGGCGACGACGCCATTCCCGAGGGGTGGCCTCACCGGGCACGCGTCGACACCTCGGCCGCTCGGGCGCAGCGGCGGGGGTCGGTCGGGCGGGTCAGTCGGCGGAGTCGTCGAGGGCGAAGCGCCGACCGGACAGCTCGGTCACGGTGATCTCGAGGAAGTGGACCTTGCGGCTGGGCACCCACGTGCGCAGATCCAGGCCCTCGGCGAATTCGATCTCGGCCGAGGTCTGCAACTCGCGGGCCTCGCCCTTGACGATGACACTGACTGCCGCACCGTCGCGCATCTCGTCGATCTCGAAGGCGATCTGGTTGTTGATCGTCACGCCGAGCAGCTTGCTGCCCTCCGCGGTGCGGAAGTACAGCTTGCGGTCGGCCACGCAGTAGTTGATCGGGACGATCTCGGGATCGTTGGCGACGGCGAAGGCCAGCCGACCGAACCGATGCGACTCGAGCAGCTCCCAGGACTCGTCGACCGACAGGCTCTGCACGATGTCCTCATCCAGCATGTTCATGTGCCCATTCCTTCGTCTCGTGCTCGACCGGGTGCGTTGGGGTCATGCTTTCATCCGCGTCGCCGCGCTGTCAGGCCCATGGTCCCCCGGGCCCCCCTACCAGGAGCCGACGCCGCCCCCGCCGAAGCCGCCACCGCCGGAGAAGCCGCCACCCCCGCCGAAGCTGCCACCGCTGCCGCCGAACGCGCTCTGACCCGACGAGCCGGGGGTCGCGGCGAAGGTGCCCGCGGCGACGGTCGAGAAGTCGTCCATGCTCGAGGCGATCGAGCCGAAGTCGAACGACCCGGCGTGCAGGCCGTAGAACAGATACCAACTCGGCATGTCCAGCGCGTAGCCCTGCGCCTGCGCGGCCTCGGCGACGTCGTGGAAGACCTCCGCCCACCGCTCCGCGCAGCCGAAGACGATCGCATACGGCAGGCCGCGGCTGAAGATCGACTGGGCCTCCTCGAAGCGGATCTGATGGGCCTCGGCCGTCTCCAGATATTGCCGATAGCCCAGGGCCTGCGCCTGGATCGCGCTGCCGCGGGCGGTCCGGGCGGGCATCCGCTGCCCGAGGACGAAGACGACGACGGCGGCGACGAGGATGCCGACGCCGAGGACCACCCCGCTGGGGATCGCCACGCCGATGCCGGAGGCGTTGTCGATCGACACCGACGCCAGGCCGGCGAAGAACAGGACGACGGCGCCGACCACGGCGATCGCGAACGCCCAGCCCATCCACAGGTGGCGGATCGCCTCGGGCGACTGCCGGAACCAGCCTCGGTCGACGACCTCGCGATACATGTCCTTCTTGGCCAGCGCCAGGGTCGAGCTGAAGTGATTCTTCAGCTCCGAGAGCCGGACGTCGTCGCCGCGGCGGAAGAGCCCGTTCAGGACCGTGCGCTGGTAGGGCAGCAGCTCGCCGGCCGGCGGGTCCTGCGCCCGCACGAGGCGCCAGTCCGCCTTGCTGCGGCGGCCCGTGTCGACCTCCTCGATCGTCAGGTAGCCGCGCACGGCCAGATCGACGACGGTCGCCGAGACGTCCTTGGTGTCGGCGGACTCGTCGATGAGGGTGCCGATGAGGCCCGGGGTGCCGCCGTCGGGCGGGGTGAAGCGCACGGCGACCGGCCCGGCGGAGCCGCGGACCACCGTGCCCTCGGCGCCGTCGGCGGGAGCCAGCCCGGGCGTCAGGCCCGCGTAGCGCTCGTCGCGGCCGCGGCGCGCCACGAGCAGCCCCATCACGAGGGCGACGAGCGCCGGGATGAGGGCGCCGCCGGCGTAGCCGCCGATGCTCAGCGCCGTCGAGACCGGCTGCGGGAGCACTTCGCCGAGCCCGCCGCCGTCCTGCGCGTCACCGGTGCGGATGATCGGCTCGGCGTTCGAGACCGTCCCCGCCGGATACCGCCCGGCGATCGTCAGGCCCTCGCCCGGGGCGAGACCGGTCGCCGTGAAGGTCGCCGTCGTGCCGCTGGAGGAGGCCTCGCAGCGCTCCGGGGCCCGCGTGCCGTAGGCCCCCGCGGAGCACCCGACGTCCTGGGCCGCCTGCGGGGCCGTCACGGTGACCCGGGCCCGCTCGATCGGCACCTGCGACCGGAAGCCGATGGGGTTGACGTAGAGCTCCTGGTGGTCGGGGAAGCCGTTGACGGTCCCCTTGACCTCGTAGGTGATGACGTAGGTCTGCTCGGTGCCCTCGACGTACTCGTCCTTGTCACCGATGCGCACGGTGTAGACCTGCCCGTCGTCCGACGTCTCGTAGGTCGTCGGTGCGCCGGTCGGGCTGGAGACGCCGGTCACCTCGATCGGGTACAGCCGGTAGTGGTCGGCGTCCTGCTGGATGCGGACGGGCCAGTAGACGAAGATGCCGCGGCGATCCTGCCCCGCGGGGAAGCTGTAGGCGATCGTGTCGGTCCCGAGCAGCGTGCCGTCGGGCTGCAACTCGTACTTCACGTCGTAGTCGCGGATGCGCTCCTGGGCGGTCTCGGTCCCACCCGCCTCGCCGGGGGTGCCGGCGTTCAGCAGGTCGGTGGGGTCGGGCGCAGGCGTGGCGCCGGGCGCCGCGGACCCCATCCGCTCCCCCGTGCCCGGGCCGATCACGCTGGCGCTCGCCCGCGACGGCGACACGAGCAGCAGCGCGACGCCGAGCAGCAGCGTCAGGAGCGTGACGAGACCGCGCGGCCTGACGGCCGCGCGGGGGCGGGGCGAGATGTCGGTGCGCGCCACGACCTACCGCTCCATCCGATGGGACATGGCGCGCTCGGCCTCGCGGCGGTCCTGCCGCTCGCGCAGCGCGTGTCGCTTGTCGTATTCGCGCTTGCCCTTGGCCAGGGCGAGCTCGACCTTGGCGCGGCCGTCCTTGAAATACAGGCTCAGCGGCACGAGCGTGTGGCCCGCCTCCCGGGACTTCACGCCGAGCTTGTCGATCTCGCTGCGGTGCATGAGCAGCTTGCGCTTGCGACGCGCGGAGTGATTGGTCCACGTGCCCTGGCTGTATTCGGGGATGTGGACGCCCTCGAGCCACGCCTCGCCGCGCTCGATCGTCGCGAAGCCGTCGACGAGGCTCGCGCGCCCGGCGCGCAGCGACTTCACCTCGGTGCCCCACAGCACGAGGCCGGCCTCGACCGTGTCCTCGATGAGATAGTCGTGGCGCGCCTTGCGGTTGCGTGCGACGACGTTGGTGCCGCGCTCCTTGGCCATGGATCTGCCCTCCCCGGTGTCGGTTTCCACCGTACCTGGCGACACCGACAGCCTTGCCCGGCGCGCGTCCGGCCCGAGGTCAGCGGCCCGACGGGCCCCTCAGAAGTAGCGCCGGGAGTCGACGGGCGAGCCGTTGACGCGCACCTCGAAGTGCAGATGGCAGCCGGTGGACAGGCCGGTCGTGCCGGAGTGGCCGACGAGCTGCCCGCGCCGCACCCAGCCGCCGTCGACGGCGATGGAGGTGGCGATGGAGGTCAGGTGGCTGTAGCTGGTCGCCAGGGGCCCGTCGTGGGCGAGGACGACCTGGTTGCCGTATCCCCCGGCCCACCCGGCCCGCACGACCTGACCGTCGGCGGCGGCATAGACGGGCGCGCCGCAGCCCGTGCCGTAGTCGGTGCCCGCGTGCAGTCGCGCGTAGCCCAGGATCGGGTGCATCCGCATCCCGTAGGTGCTCGTCACCGGGGCGGTCGTCGGCCGCCCGAGCACGCCGCCGGTGGACGCCGGGGCGGACCGGGCCGAGCGCGACGGGCGCGCGGACGCCTCCGAGCGCGAGGACGCCTGCGACGTCGTGCGCGCCGACGAGCCTCCCGAGCGGGTGCTCGCGGTGCGCCCGGTCTGTGCCCAGATGCGGGCCTGCTGCTGGGCGCGGGCCCGCAGCAGCGCCGACAGGCGGCCCGACTCGGCCTCGAGCGAGGCCAGCCGCGCGGCCTCCTTGTCCTTCTGCCCCTCGACGGCGGCCTGCTCGCTGCGCTGCCGGTCGGCGAGCGCCGCGAGCTGCGCGGATCGGGTGGCGGCGGCAGAGGCGGCCGAGGTGGCCCGCGCGGACGCGGCCTGGGCCCGCAGGAGCAGCTGGGAGATCTCGCGCCGCGCGCCCTCGAGCTTGGCCTGCTCGACGAGCCGCTGGACGCGGGCCGCCCGCAGGTCCTGCACGACCCCGCTGTGGTGCGCGCCGACTTCTTCGATGACATGCGCGCGCTGGGCCAGGTCGACCGCCGACCCGACGTCGAAGAGCGCGATGAGGTCACCCGATCCCCCACTCTCGTAGGCGATCCGGGCCAAGTCGTCGCGCTCGTCGGCGGCCGCCTGCGTCGCGACCGCGTTGCGGCGCAGGGCGGCGAGGCCGGCGGCCTCACGGGCCCGCGCGGCGCGCAGGTGCGTGGCGACCTCCGCGGCCTGGGCGCGGGCCTGCGCGGCGTCGGCCTGGGCGTCGCGCAGCGCGGCGCGGGCGGCCGGCAGCGCGCTCTGGGTGCGGCGCAGCGCGGCGAGCGCGCGGGCCGAGGCGGCGGACAGGTCGGCGAGGTCGGCGCGGGATTCGGCGATCTGCGCGCTCACCCGGTCGCGCCGGGCCTCGGGGTCGACGGGGCGGGCGTGGGCCGGCGCGGCCGTCGGCACGCACAGCGCCCCGATGACCGCGGACAGCGCGAGGATCCGCGGGAGCCGGCCGACGCGCGCGCGATCGCGGGGCGCAGCGTCGGGCGTCGGTGCCTCAGCAGGCCTCGAGACAGGGGCGGGCGCGAGGGGGGCGGGCACGCGCGAGGGGGACGAGCCAGGGGTGCTCATGCCCCCGAACGGTAGGTCGTGGACGGATCGAACGCATCGCCCAACAGGCCGTCATTACCAGGAATTTACCTGCGAGAGCACAGAATTCGCCGCCGGGTCGACCAGCCTACCGGCGGGCCGTCGAAGGACCCGTCCCCGGACACCCCCGCTCGTCGGGCTGCCGGCGACCTGCTCCACCGCGCTGGAGTCGATCCGCGAGCCCTCCGGGACGTGTCGCGTCGCTCTACCGCAGTCCGGCATCGGAGCGTAGCTTCGCTCTAGCACTGGTCCGCGATGGCCGCGACCACATCGGCAGCCGATTCCTCGCGTCGCGGGAGGGTCGGGGCGTCGGGAGGGGGTCGCGCGGGCCGTCCTCTACGCCGAAGGAGCCGAGCGACATGGCTGAGACGATGACCCGTGACGACGCCGTCGCAGTGACCGGGGCCGCCGCGATGGGCGGGGCACGCTGATGACGCTCTCGGTCCTCGACCTCTTTTCGATCGGCATCGGCCCGTCGTCGTCGCACACGGTGGGGCCGATGCGGGCGGGGCTGCGCTTCGCCTCCGCGCTGCGCCGTGACGGGCACCTGGGGGCGACGGCGCGGGTCACGGTCGAGCTCTTCGGCTCGCTCGGCGCGACGGGCCGCGGCCACGGGTCGGACCGGGCGGTGCTGCTGGGGTTGGAGGGCGAGGATCCCGAGACCGTCGACGTCGACCGTGCCGTCGAGCGGGTCGAGGCGATCCGCGCGGCGGGCGAGCTGGTGTTGCTGCACGAGCACCGGATCGACTTCGACCCGGACACCGACCTCGTGCTGCATCTGCGCAAGAGCCTGCCGGGCCACCCCAACGGGATGCGCTTCGTCGCCTACGACGCGGCGGGGCAGACGCTCGCGTCGCGCGAGTACTACTCGGTCGGTGGCGGTTTCGTCGTCGACCCGGGCAACGTCGAGGCCGATGCGCTGCCCGGCGAGGAGGCGCAGTTGCCGGCGCCGTTCGACACTGCGCCCGAGCTCATGGAGGCGTGCCGCATCTCGGGGCGCTCCATCGCCGAGCTGATGATGGCCAACGAGGACGCGTTCCGGCCGCGGGCGCAGACGCGGGCGGCGCTGCTGCGGATCTGGGACGTCATGCAGGAGTGTGTGGAAAACGGCTGCACCCGCACCGAGGAGCTGCTGCCCGGTGGGCTGCAGGTGCGGCGACGGGCACCGGCGATGCGCCGGTCGCTGCGCGATCAGGAGGAGGCGACACGGCGGCTGCGCGGCGACGTCAAGGACCCGTTGTGGGCGATGGAATGGGTGAACCTCTACGCGTTGGCGGTCAACGAGGAGAACGCGTCCGGCGGCCGGGTCGTCACGGCCCCGACGAACGGCGCGGCGGGCATCGTGCCGGCGGTGTTGCACTTCTACACGCGGTTCGTCGAGGGCGCCGACGACGACGGGGTCATCGACTTCCTGCTGACGGCGGGCGCGATCGGCATCATCTTCAAGCAGTGCGCGTCGATCTCCGGGGCGGAGGTCGGCTGTCAGGGTGAGGTCGGCTCGGCGTGCTCGATGGCCGCAGCAGGCATGTGCGCCGTGCTGGGCGGCACGCCGGAGCAGATCGAGAATGCCGCGGAGATCGGCATCGAGCACAACCTGGGCCTGACGTGCGACCCGGTCGGCGGCCTCGTGCAGGTGCCCTGCATCGAGCGCAACGCGATCGCGTCGATGAAGGCGATCAACGCCGCCCGCCTGGCGATGCTCGGCGACGGCAGCCACCGCGTCAGCCTCGACCAGGCGATCCGCACGATGCGCCAGACCGGCGCCGACATGAAGTCCAAGTACAAGGAGACGAGCCGCGGCGGCCTCGCCGTCAACGTCATCGAATGCTGAATCGTCCCTGCGACAGACCCTGGCCGCGCTCGCGCGTCAGCGACCCTCTGGCGTCGCCCGCACGCCACCGCGCATGCCGGTGATGTTGACGCCGATGAGCACGGCGGCCAACGCGAAGCCCGCGACCCGGGCCCACACCGGCTCGGCGATGAAGATCAACACCATCGCGACGAGCACCGGCACGAGGTAGCGGAACGTCCACACGACATACCCGCCGAAGGACGGCATGATGCAGCCCGAGCGCTCGGCGACGGCCTTGACCATGAAATTCGGCCCGTTGCCGATGTAGGTGATCGCGCCGCAGAAGACGGCGCCGAGGCTGATCGAGACGAGGTAGACCTCGGGCACGCCCGCGACCCGTGGATCGCCGGGCAGCTGAGCCGCCATCTCGAAGAACGTCACGTAGGTCGGCGCGTTGTCCAGCACGGCGGACAGGCCCCCGGTGAAGACGAAGAAGGTGACCCGGTCCAGCGGCAGCGACGGCGCGACCTGGGCCAGGTACTTCAGCGCCGGGATCATCGTCAGGAAGATGCCGACGAAGATCGCGGCGACCTCGAGGATCGGCGCCCACGTGAATTCGTTCTCGACATACCGCGCCCGCCGATCCCCGAAGCGCAGCGACGCCAGCGCCGCGCCGACCATGACGAGCTCGCGCCACGGCACCCACGCGGCCAGGCTCGCGTGACCCTCCTCGATGGCGTGCAGGTCGATCGACGGCACGAACGCGACGGAGGCGACGATCGCGGCGAGGAAGACGAAGTTGCTCTTGCCCCGCACCGACAGGCGCGTGTTGGCCACGACCCGGTCGAGCATGACGTCCTGCGGATCCTCGCGCGCGTATTCACGCCGGTCGAGCGCAAAATGCGCCAGCAGCAGCATGGCGTTGACGAAGAGCCACTCGGGGAAGAGCTGCAGCGTCCACTCGAAGGGCACGCCGCGCAGGAATCCGAGGAAGAGCGGCGGGTCGCCCAGCGGCGTCAGCAGCCCACCGCAGTTGGCGACGATGAGGATCGTGAAGATCACGGTGTGCGCCTTGCGGCGCCGCTCCGAATTGGTGTTCAGGATCGGGCGGATGAGCAGCATCGCGGCGCCGGTCGTGCCGATGAACGAGGCGAGGACCCCGCCCGCGGCGAGGAAGATCGTGTTGGTCCGCGGCGTCGCCGCGAGGTCGCCGGCGAGGAAGATGCCCCCGGAGACGACGAAGAGCGCGAACAGCAGCGCGATGAACTGCGCGTATTCGACGAGGGCGTGGACGACCGCGGCGGAGTCGCCGCCGAGCACGAACCACGCGGCGACCGGCAGCCCGAGCACGAGAGCCAGGATCAGTTGGTTGCGGGGCCGCTCCCAGTGATGGGCGGCGGCCGGCACGAGCGGGAGGATCGCGATGCTCAGCAGCATCACGACGAAAGGGATGATGCCCCACCACTGCACGACCATCGCGCTCTCCGTCCGCTCGGGCGTGCCGTCGCGTCGGGCGGGCGGGGCGGGCACCCCCGCGCGGAGGGCACCGGCGTCGCGTCGTTGCTGTCGGCGGCGGCGATCGGTGCCCGCAGCCTAGGGCGCTCGGACCCCACGCACGAGCGTGGGGTCCGAGCCAGATCGGTCGTGGGTCGCCGTCCTCGCGGGGCGCCGGCCCGCCTCAGACCCGCACGTAGCGGGTGAGCGCCCCCCAGGAGGCGACGATCGTCAGCGCGAGCGCGACCGCGGCGAGCAGCGGTGTGACGGCCCAGACGTCGCCGGTGCTCACCCACGCGAAGTCGCGGAAGCGCTCCCCGAGGGCACTGATCCCGTAGTTCGTCAGCGCCCACAGCGACCCGACGGCCAGCGCGACGCCGAGCGTGCCGGCCAGCAGCGTCTCGATGAGGAAGGGCAGGCGGATCGCCGCCGCGGAAGCCCCGACGATCCGCTTGATCGACGTCTCGCGGCGACGGCTCCAGGCGACCTGCCGGATCGTCGTGGACACCAGCAACACCGAGCACGCCAGCATCACCGCGGCCAGCCCCCACGCGGCCCGTTTGAGCAGCTCGAGGGCGTTGAAGAGCGGCTCGAGCACCTCACGGATGTCCTTGACGGTCGCGACCCCCGGCAGCCCGCTGACGGCGGTCGCCACGACGTGGTAGTCCTGCGCGTCGGCGAGCTTGACCCGGAACGCCGCGGGGATCGCCTCCTTCGGCGTCTCGGCGAAGGTCGGGTTGTTGGCGAACTGCTCGCGGAAGCGCGCGTAGGCCTGCTCCTGCGTCTCGTATTCATACGTCGCCACGATCGGACGCATCGACTGCAGCACCGTGGCGACGGAGTCCCGCTGCGCGGCCGTCACGGCACCGTCGGTGCACGAGGGCTCGTTGGACTTGGCGGTGCACAGGAAGATCGAGACCTCGACCCGGTCGTACCAGTAGCCCTTCGCGGCGTCGACCTGCCGGCCGGAGAGCAGCCCCAGGCCGAGGAAGAAGAGCGAGACCATCGTCACGACGACGACCGCGGCCGCCATCGACGCGCTGCGCCGCAGGCCGGTGCCGACCTCGGCGGCCAGGAAGCCGGGGCGCATCATCGCCGCACCTGCGCGACCGCCGGGCGGGACGAGCCGGCGACCGGGCCTTCGGCCGACGGCCGCGAGGACGGCGCGGCCTTCGCAGGCTTCGACGACCCCGACGGCTTGGACGACCCCGACGGCTTGGACGGCTTGGGCGACCCCGACGGCTTGGACGACCCCGACGACGTCGACGGCCCCGGAGGCCAATCGACGGGCTCGCTGTGGGGACGCATGGAGCGGCTCTGGGCGAGGGCGGCCGAGATGACCAGCGACCCCGTCGTCGGTCCGCGCTGCCCGTCGTCGCCGGCGTCGGCGTCCTCGATCGCGGGCCGCGGCGCGGAGTAGGCGCCGTCCATCTCGTCGCGCACGATGCGCCCGGCGTGCAGCTCGATGACGCGGTGGCGCAGGTCGTTGACGATGCTGTCGTCGTGGGTGGCCATGACGACGGTCGTGCCCGTCTCGTTGATCGCCGACAGCAGCGAGACGATCTCCAGGCTCGTGCCGGGATCGAGGTTGCCGGTCGGCTCGTCGGCCAGCAGGATCCGGGGGTTCTTCACCAGCGCCCGGGCGATCGCGACGCGCTGCTGCTCACCGCCGGACAGCTCGTGCGGATAGCGCTTGGACAGCTCACCGAGGCCGACCCGCTGCAGCGTCGCCGGCACGCGCTCGTGCACGCGCGCCCGCTTCATACCGAGGACGTGCAGCACGTAGGCGACGTTGTCGTAGACGGTCTTGTCGGGCAGCAACCGGAAGTCCTGGAAGACGACACCGAGGTCGCGACGCAGCCGAGGCACCTCGCGGCGCTTGATGCGGCTCAGGTCCCGACCGGCGACGACGATGCGGCCGCTGGTGGCGCGGTCCTCGCGCAGCAGCAGCCGGATGACGGTCGACTTGCCCGACCCGGAGACGCCGACGAGGTAGGCGAACTGCCCCTGCGGGATCTCCAGATCGATGCCCTCGAGCGCCGGGCGGGCGCTGCGGGCGTACGACTTGGTGACGTTCTCGAAGCGGATCATCACGGTCTTTCTCGTGTGACGTGTGGTCCCATGACTCCCCCGAGCCGGCGCGCGTGGCGCCCCTCCCCCCGGCGACCAGGGTACGTCGTCACCGGGTGCCCGCGCGCCGGGCCGCGCCCGGGCGGGCGGCACCGGTCCGATCTTCGGACACGCCGGTCGCGATGACCTTCGTCCTCTGCCACGGGCGCTCAGAACCTGCAAGGGTGGGGCCCATGAGTTCAGCCCGACAGATCGGCGTGACAGAGCTAGCGCTGCGCGACGCCCACCAGAGCCTCATGGCCACCCGTATGGCGATGGAAGACATGGTCGACGCGTGCCCGGATATCGACCAAGCGGGGTATTGGAGCGTCGAGTGTTGGGGTGGAGCCACCTTCGACGCCTGCATCCGCTTCCTCAACGAAGACCCGTGGGAGCGGCTGCGGACCTTCCGCAAGCTCCTGCCCAACTCGCGCCTGCAGATGCTGCTGCGCGGTCAGAACCTGCTGGGTTACCGGCACTACGGCGACGACGTCGTCGACCACTTCGTGGAGAAGGCCGCGGAGAACGGCATGGACGTCTTCCGCGTCTTCGACGCGTTGAACGACCCCCGCAACCTCGAGCGTGCGATGGCCGCGGTGAAGAAGTCCGGCAAGCACGCGCAGGGCACGGTCTGCTACACGACCTCGCCGCTGCACACCGTCGAGGGGTACGTGCAGCTCGCCAAGCAGCTGCAGGACATGGGCGCCGACTCGATCGCGCTCAAGGACATGGCGGCGCTGCTCAAGCCGCAGCCGGCCTACGACATCGTCAAGGCGATCAAGGACGAGACGGGTCTGCAGGTCAACGTGCACTGCCACTCCACGACCGGCGTGACGCTCGTGTCGCTGATGAAGGCCATCGAGGGCGGCGCCGACGTCGTCGACACCGCGATCAGCTCGATGTCGCTGGGCCCGGGCCACAACCCGACGGAGTCGCTCGTGGAGATGCTCGAGGGCACCGGCTATGTCGCCGACCTCGACAAGGTCCTCCTCGACCGGGTCAAGCAGCACTTCGCGGCGATCAAGCCGCGCTACAGCCAGTTCATGTCGAGCTTCTCGGTCGAGACCGACATCTTCGACTCCCAGATCCCCGGCGGCATGATCTCCAACATGGAGTCCCAGCTCAAGCAGCAGGGCGCCGGCGACAAGCTCCGCGAGGTGCTCGAAGAGGTGCCGCGGGTCCGCCAGGACGCGGGCTACCCGCCGCTGGTGACGCCGAGCAGCCAGATCGTCGGCACGCAGGCCGTCTTCAACGTGCTGATGGGCCGGTACAAGGTGCTCACCGCCGAGTTCGCCGACCTCATGCTCGGCTACTACGGCCTGACGCTGGGCGAGATGAACCCGGAGGTCGTCGAGAAGGCCAAGGCCCAGACCGGCAAGGAGCCGATCACGGTGCGCCCGGCCGACCTGATCCCCCCGGAGTGGGACCAGCTGCGCACGGAGGCCGCCGAGCTCGAGGGCTTCGACGGCACCGACGAAGACGTGCTGACGCACGCGATGTTCCCCAAGGTCGCGCCGAAGTTCTTCGTCGAGCGCCCCCAGGGCCCCAAGAACGTCGGCCGCGACCCCGCCGAGCTGGAGGCCGAGAAGCTCGCCGCCGCGGGCGACACGGGCTCGGGCCCGGTGCGTATGCCCATCAAGTACACGATCAGCATCGACGGCAAGGACCACTCCGTCGCCGTCCAGCCCGCCTGAGCGCGCGCACCGGAAGCAACGAAAGGCAGACATGGCTCACAAGCAGCCGACCATGAGCGAGCGCATCGAGGAGTTGCACACCAAGCGCGCGCAGGTCGAGGCGGGCGGTGGCGAGAAGCGCCACGCCAAGCAACACGAGCAGGGCAAGCTCACGGCGCGCGAGCGCGTCGAGAAGCTGGTCGACAAGGGCAGCTTCGAGGAGAGCGGCGCGTTCATCCGCAACCGCACGACGCTCTTCGGGATGGACAAGGCCGACATGCCGGCCGACGGTGTCGTCACCGGCGCGGCGTCGGTGTTCGGGCGGCCCATCCACCTGGCCAGCCAGGACTTCTCGGTCGCCGGCGGCTCGGCCGGTGAGATGCACTCGGTGAAGGTCGCCAACACGCTGCGGTCGGCGCTGATCAACGGCACGCCGTTCGTCTTCATCAACGACTCCGGCGGCGCCCGGGTCCAGGAGGGCATCGACAGCCTCTCCGGCTACGGCAAGGTCTTCTTCGAGAATGTTGCGCTCTCCGGCGCGGTCCCGCAGATCTCGATCATCGCCGGCCCGTGCGCGGGCGGCGCGGCCTACTCCCCCGCGCTGACGGACTTCATCATCCAGACCAAGGGCGCCCGGATGTTCATCACCGGCCCCGACGTCATCAAGCAGGTCACCGGCGAGCAGGTCACCGCCGAGGAGCTCGGCGGCCCCGACGCGCACATGGCCCGCTCCGGTGTCGTGCACTTCGTCGCCGACGACGACGAGCAGGCGATCCTCATCTGCCAGAAGCTGCTGAGCTTCCTGCCGAGCAACAACACCGACGAGCCACCGATCCTCGAGGGCAACACCTCGGTCGAGCCCAACCCGGCGCTCAACGAGGTCATCCCCGAGGACTCCAAGAAGGCGTACGACGTGCGCGAGGTCATCGCCGGCATCGTCGACGACGCCGACTTCCTGGAGGTCCAGGCGGGCTTCGCGCAGTCGCTCGTCGTCGGGTTCGCCCGCGTCACGGGCCGCACGGTCGGCGTCATCGCCAACCAGCCGGCCTACATGTCCGGGGTGCTCGACATCGACTCCAGCGACAAGGGCGCGCGGTTCATCCGCTTCTGCAACGCCTTCAACATCCCGCTGCTCACGCTCGTCGACGTGCCGGGCTTCCTGCCGGGCGTGACGCAGGAGTACGGCGGCATCATCCGCCACGGCGCCAAGATGCTCTTCGCCTACTCCTCGGCGACGGTCCCGAAGATCACGGTCGTCCTGCGCAAGGCCTACGGCGGCGCCTACCTGGCGATGTGCGGCAAGGACCTGGGCGCGGACCGCGTCTATGCCTGGCCGAGCGCGGAGATCGCCGTCATGGGCGCCGAGGGCGCGGCGGGCGTCGTCTTCCGCCGCGAGATCGCCGAGGCCGACGACCCGGAGAGCAAGCGCGCCGAGCTCGTGCAGACCTACAAGGAGGCGTTCGCGACGCCGTATGTCGCGGCCTCCCGCGGTCTGGTCGACGCGATCATCGAGCCTGCCGAGACGCGCAAGTATGTCGCGTCGGCGCTGGAGAACCTGGCCAACAAGCGCGAGCTGCGGCCGGCCAAGAAGCACGGGCTGATCCCGCTGTGAGCGCCGACATCACGCTCTCCGCAGCCGACTTCGCGGCGCTGCAGGCCCAGGTCGCGGCCCTCGTCGAGCGGGTCGACCAGCTCGAGGACGAGCTGGCGACCGTCCGCGCGGCCGAGCTCGGACCCGACGTGGTCCTGGCGATCTCGGCGGCCGTCGCGGCCTACCTGGGCAAGCGGGCGACGGTCAAGCAGGTGCGCCTGCGCCGTGGCTCCGGTGGCTCCGCGTGGAGCGCGCAGGGCCGCGCGACCCTTCAGCAGTCGCACGCCATGCGGGCCTGACCGACCACATCGACGCACACTCTCTGGCAGCAAGGACGGATATGAAACTCAAGGTGACGGTCAACGGCACCGTCTACGACGTCGACGTGGAGGTCGAGGAGGAGAAGCCCCAGCTGGGCGCGATTCTCATCGGCGGCTCGTCGGCCTACAGCCCGACCCCGGTCGCCGCGAAGGCGCCCGCCACCTCCTCCAACGCCCTGACCGCCAACCTCGCGGGCACGGTCGTGAAGATCCTCGTGCAGCCGGGCGACTCGGTCGCCGCCGGCGACACGGTGCTGGTGCTCGAGGCGATGAAGATGGAGACCGAGGTGACGGCCCCGCACGACGGCACGGTCGGCCACGTCGCGGTCTCCGTCGGTGACGCGGTGCAGTCCGGCCAGGTGCTCCTGGAGTGGGACGGCGACGCGTAGACCCCCTCGTCGACGCACGGCGGCCGGTGACCCTCGAGGGTCACCGGCCGCCGTCTTGTTGGGCATCGTGTGGGGAATCATGTGGGTTGTTGGGCATCGTGTGGGGAATCATGAGGGCGCGGGTGCGCGCCGCGTGGCCGGCCGTCGGCGAAGCGCCTCAGGGGCCGAGCGCCTCAGAGACCCTCGACGACCTCCTTGGCCTCGAGGAGCCCGGCGCCGGTCCGCTCGCGATAGAGCTTGATCGCGGCGATCGTCTTGCCCTCACGGGCGAGCGCGACGACGTCCGGGTCCGGGCGCCGCGGGTCGGGCAGTGTCGCCGGGTCGATGCCGGCGCGGCGACACACCTCGGTCAGCGTCGCCTCGAGGGCGTCGACGCGGCGCTGCAGGGCGCGCACCTGCGCGGCCGTGCTGGAGTCGAAGAGTCCCATCAGGCGTCCCGCTCCGAGGAGAGCTTCCACCGGATGCCGCTCTCGATGAAGGCGTCGATGTCGCCGTCGAAGACGGCCGAGGTGTTGCCGACCTCGTGCTCGGTGCGCAGGTCCTTGACCATCTGGTAGGGGTGCAGCACGTAGGACCGCATCTGGTCGCCCCAGCTGGCCTTGACGTCGCCCGCGAGCTCCTTCTTGGCCGCGGCCTCCTCGGCCCGCTTGGCCAGCAGCAGCCGGGACTGCAGGACCCGCAGGGCGGCCGCGCGGTTCTGGATCTGGCTCTTCTCGTTCTGCATCGAGACGACGATCCCGGTGGGAATGTGCGTCATCCGCACCGCGGAGTCGGTCGTGTTGACGCTCTGCCCGCCGGGGCCCGAGGAGCGGAAGACGTCGATCTTCAGCTCGTTGTCGGGGATCTCGATGTGGTCGGTCTGCTCGATGAGCGGCACGACCTCGACCGCCGCGAACGACGTCTGGCGGCGGCCCTGGTTGTCGAAAGGGCTGATCCGCACGAGCCGGTGGGTGCCGGCCTCGACGGCCAGGTGCCCGTAGGCGTACGGCACGTTGACCTCGAAGGTCGCCGATTTCAGCCCCGCCTCCTCGGCGTAGGAGGTGTCCATGACCTTCGTCGAGTAGCCGTGCCGCTCGGCCCAGCGCAGATACATCCGCAGCAGCATCTCGGCGAAGTCGGCGGCGTCGACGCCGCCGGCGCCGGAGCGGATCGTCACGACGGCCTCGCGCGGGTCGTACTCACCGGCGAGCAGCGTGCGGACCTCGAGCTCACCGACGGCCTTGCGGACCGCGCCGAGCTCGCGCTCGGCCTCCGCCAGGGTGTCGGCGTCGCTCTCCTCCTGCCCCATCTCGACGAGCACCTCGAGGTCGTCGATCCGCGCGTCCATGCCGACGATCCGGTCGAGCTCGGCGTTGGCGCGGGACAGATTGCTCGTCACCTGCTGGGCCCGCTCCTGGTCGTCCCACAGGTCGGGGGCCGCCGCGTCCTGCTCCAGCTGGGCGATCGAGGCGCGCAGCCGGTCGAGGTCGGTCACCTCCCGCACGGACGCCATCGTCTGGCGCAGGTCCTTGATCTCAGATGCGAAGTCGACAGCCACGAGGGTCAAGCCTACTCACCGGGTGCGCGGGACGTCTCATCGTCACCGCTGACGGCCGCCGGAGCGGGCCGGCTCGGGTGCGCGTGCGTCAGGTGTCGCGGGCCCGGGCGCGCTCCCAGCTCGGCGACACGATCGATACCACCACGATCGGCACCAGCACGATCGGCACCAGCACGATCGACACCACCACGATCGACACCACCACGTGGGGCGCCACCACGCTCGGCAGCCCGGACGGCGTCGGCGACGGCCGCGACCGCGACCGCCTGGGCGTGCGCCTGCTCGGAGCAGACCGCGGTGAGGTCGGCCGACCGGTCGGCGCCGACGCGGTCGGCGCCGGATCGTACGGTGCCGCGCGCGTCGATACCGGAGCGGTCGGTGCCGGAGCCGTCTGTGCCGGTGCGGTCGGTGCCCTCGGCGCCGGAGCGGTCGGTCGCGCCGGTGACGGGCCCCGCGCCGACCGACTCCCCCG
>JAVTVZ010000201.1:18330-31415 GCA_032229625.1 Dermatophilaceae bacterium
GCGCCGGAGCGGTCGGTCGCGCCGGTGACGGGCCCCGCGCCGACCGACTCCCCCGCCGGCTGAGCGACCGGCGCAGCGGGCAGGGTGAGCACGAAGACCGACCCGCCCCCGTCGCGGCGGTGGGCGCTGATCCGGCCACCGTGGCGCTCGACGACGCGGCGACAGATCGACAGCCCCAGCCCGGTCCCCAGATAGAGGCCGCGGTGCTCGGGCACGCGGTGGAACTCCGCGAAGACCGCCTCCTCCTGCCCCGGCGGCAGCCCGATGCCGCGGTCGGCGACGGTCACGGTGACCCAGCCCTGCACGGCCGGCGCCGAGCGCACCTCGATCTGCGGGACCGCGCCCTCCTGCGTGTATTTCGCGGAGTTGCCGACGAGGTTGTCGATGACCTGGGCGATGAGTGCCCGGTCCGCGCGCACCCGCTCGGGGGCGTCGACGACGACGCGCGGCACCCGCCCGCCGGTGGCCAGCGCCGCACTCACGCGGGCGTCGGCGATCTCGCGACCGACGTCCTCGACGGCGAAGTCGGAGACGCTCAGCTCGCCCTCGCGCGCCACGCTGTAGCTGAGCAACCCGGCGATGATGCCGCGCATGCGGGTGCTCGATCCGCTGATGCGGGTCAGCGCCTCGGCGCCGAGCCCGGGGTGGGCCTCCTCGATCTCCTCGGCGAGCATCTCCGTCCAGCCCTCGACCGCGCCGAGCGGGTTGAGCAGGTCGTGGGCGATGACCCCGGCGAAGCTCGTGAGTTCGGCGGTGCGGCGGCGCTGCTCGGTGACGTCGAGGAGCACGACGACGACCTGCATGACCCCCTCCTCGCCCTGGCAGCCGACCGCGCGCGCCGACAGCACCCGCGGGGCCTCGCCGGCCGGGTGGGCGGGGAGGATGTCGACCGGGTCGGGCTGCCGCCCGGCGAGCACGTCGTCGACGACACCCGGCTCGCCCGGATCACCGGTGGACAGCAGGGCCAGCGACGCGATCTCGAGGTCGGGGTCCTGCGGCGACCAGTGCAGCATGTGGCGCGCGGCGTCGTTGGCCAGGAGCACCCCGCCGTCCTGGGTGAAGACGACGAGCCCGTCGTCCATGGTGCCGATGATGCGATCCATGAGCACGGCCTGGGCGATGGTCGCCTCCTCGGAGGCCCGGATCCGGCTGACGAGGCGGGCCTGCTCCTCGCGGCCCAGCACGATGCTCAACGCGGTGAGGCACAGCACGAGCGAGAGCCCCTGCCCCAGCCCCGCGCGCGCCTCCATGGGGTGGCTCGCGAAGGGGCCGATGTCGGCCAGGGTCAGCAGGATCGAGGCGAGCGAGAGAGACAGCACGTGCACGACGGTCTCGTTGACGGTGCGGGTCGCGGCGACCCAGATGACCATCGAGACGAAGAGGAAGCTCAGCGGCACGCTCGGGATGACCCAGAAGGCGACCCAGACGACGACGACGGTCGCGACGAGCAGCAGCAGGGCCTGCCGCAGCGTCTGCCGAGGCAGGTCCACGGGGTGGCGGCGCATGAGGCGCAGCCCGAGGATCGCGACGATGAAGATGCCCGAGACGTTGCGCAGCACCCACGCCGCGATGACCCACCAGGGCGCGCCGAGCAGCACCTGCGGCACCGGCCCGACGGGGATGGCGGTCACGGCCCCGGCGACGGCGGCGATGAGCAGCGCGGTGAGGTGACGGCGCTCGTCGAAGAGCCCGCGGCCCGCGATCCGCAGGTAGAGGGTGGCGGCGACCGTGGCCTGCACGGCGTTGGCGAGGCTGACGCCGAGGTTGCCGGCCGGCACGAGCCCGGAGATCGCGTTGAGCACCAGGGAGGTGCCGACGACGAGCGCGACGCTCGCGGCATACTGCCTGCTGCGCAGCCCGTGCCGCTGGATGATCGCGACGAGCCACAGGAAGGCGACCCCGGCGGCCGGCCAGATCAGCGCGAGGTGAGTCCCCGGCGGCACGGTGAGCCGCCCGAGGACCGCCGCGAGCGCGTATCCGGCGGCGTAGGTCGCGATGAGGGCCGTCGAGGATCTCGGGCGCACGAGAGCCCAGCACCAGCGCGTCACGCTGGCGCGCGGACCGGCAAGTGGATCCATGCGACCTTCCTCGGTGGCCTTCGGGTGCGTCCGTCACCCCCTGGGGACCTGGCTCCCGGGCATCGCCGGGAGTCGAGCCCCCGGTAGATGCGAAGTCGGCGCGACCGGCGCTCACCTGAGCAGAACGGCGCGGACCTACATGAGGGGGTGCAGCGGCGCGAGCAGCCGCTCGGCGATGCGCGGCAGCCGGCCGCGCTGCTCCCACTCCTCGAGGGTGAGCTGGCGGCAGTTGCCGAGGTCCATCTCGAAGATCTCGCGCATCTTCTGTGCCATGTCGTCGCTGTAGAGCGCGAGGTTGACCTCGTAGTTGCCGGTCATCGACAGTCGGTCGATGTTCGCCGTGCCGACGGTGCTCCAGACGCCGTCGACGGTCGCGGTCTTGGCGTGCACCATCGCGTCGCGATAGAGCCACAGCGTGACGCCGCCGGCGAGCAGCTCGGAGAAGTAGCCGCGGGCGACCCAGTCGGCGATGACGTGGTTGGAGAACTCGGGGATGATGACGCGCACGTCGACGCCGCGGTCGGCGGCCTTGAGCAGGCCGGTGAGGATCTCGTTGTCGGGGATGAAATACCCCTGCGTGATGTAGATGGAGTGCCCCGCGCGCTCGATGGCGTCCAGATAGAGCCCGCGCACGGGGAAGAGCATGCGGCTCGGCGCGTTGCGCGCCGCCTTGATCTGGCTGTTCCACTCCTTGGCGCCCAGGTCCGGCAGCTCGGGATGCCGCGCGCTGTGGCGGTATTCGTTCCAGAAGTCGACGAACGCGTCGGTCAGCTCCCACACCGCGGCGCCCTCGACCCGCAGGTGCGTGTCGCGCCACTCGCTGGCGTAGAGGTCACCGATGTTGTAGCCGCCGACGAAGCCGACCTCGCCGTCGACGACGACGATCTTGCGGTGGTCCCGCCCGAAGTGGCGCATGTCCATGCGCAGCATCCCCCAGCGCACGACGGGGAAGCGCAGCACGTGGATCGTCTCGGGCAGCCGGTAGAAGGAGGGCGGCACGACGAGGTTGGCGAAGCCGTCGTAGATGACGAAGACCTGCACGCCGCGCTCCGCGGCCGCGATGAGCGCCTCCTTGAAGCGCGTGCCGATCCGGTCGGCCTTCCAGATGAAGAACTCGAAGAAGACCGACTGCTGCGCCCCCTCGATGGCCGCGAGCATGTCGGCGTATAGGTCCACCCCGTTGGTGTAGGTCGTCACGCGGTTGCCCGCGACCTCGACGTCGCGCGGCGGGGCGCTGGGGAAGCCGGCGGCCGGGGTGCATCGGCGTTTGCGGATCTCGTCGACGGTGAGGACCGCGGTCGCAGCGGCGAGCTGAGCGACGCCGCCGGCAGCCACTCCCAGCGCTGCGGTGCGCAGGACCTGTCGGCGGGTGCGGCGACCGAACAGTCTCATGGGGGCACGCTAACTCACCGACCTGGGCGCACCGGGTCGCGACGTCGACGCGGGTCAGGCAGTGGCGGCGTCCTCGGGGCGACGACCGGAGGCGGCTCCGGACAGGAGCCACTCGACGGCCTGCGCGGCGCTCCAGCCCTGCGGGTAGCGCTCGATCAGCTCGGCGGGGCCCTCGAGGTCCTGGCCGAGGGTGACGGCGGGCAGCTCGACATACCCGTCCTTGCGCTCCTGGCCGATGCCGATGTTGGCCATGAGGCCGTTGCACAGGCACTTGCGCCCGATCGTGTCCTCCAGACGCCCGCCCTTCTTGACGTAGGCGTCCTCGGGCTCGGAGGCGCAGCGATAGCCGACGGTGCCGTTGGCCCGCTCGTAGGGCGTGCGCAGGTAGGACAGGTCGCACAGGCGCGGCCGGGCCTCGTAGACCTCCGGCACCGACATCGTCCCGGGCAGGCGGGCGACTTTGAAGGGGAATCCGGTCGGCGAGGCCAGGGGGTCGTTGCGGACCGACAGGGCGCCGCGGCGCAGGCGGTCGAGCAGCTGCTCGCGCACGGCCTGCGTCAGGCCGGAGTCGGTGGACAGGGCGAAGATCGTGCCGCACTGCACGCCGGTCGCGCCGGTGGCCAGCGCCTCGGCGACCTTGTCGGGGCTGCTGTAGGCACCGGCGAGCCAGAAGGGCAGGCCGAGGTCGGCGATCTTGCTCAGGTCGGGCAGGTCGCGCGCGCCGTAGATCGGCTCCCCGTCGTCGTCGAGCTGCATCTTGCCGCGCGGCGGGGCCGAGTGGCCCCCGGCGGGCGGACCCTCGACGACGAAGCCCTCGGGGCGGATGTCCTCGTCGCGGTAGAGGTAGGACGCCAGCGAGTGCAGCGAGACGATCGCGAGGAACTGCGGGCGCCGCAGCGTCGCCGGCAGCGCGTCGCCCATGACGGCGACGGGGTCGACCGTCGAGGTGTAGCGCTGCGTGCCGCCGGCGACGTCGATCGTGATGCCGCCGGGGCGCCCGGCGGCCAGGTCGGTGAGCAGCCGCGGGATCTCGCGCGGGATGCCGGCGCCCATGAGCACGTAGTCGACGTCGGCGAGGATCGCGCCGAGCGCCGCGGTCGGGGTCGCCATCTGGATCTTCTCGAGGAAGTTGATGCCGACGAGGCCGTCGTGGCCCTCCTTGGCGAGCCACACCTCGACGAAGTTGCCGACGACGGACAGCTCGACGGCCGCCTGGTTGGGGTCGATGGTCAGCGTCGGGTTGGGCCGGTAGGGCGCGCCGCCGCGGCCGCCCTCCTTGAAGTAGCGGTCCAGGATGCGCCCGGCCATCGCCTGATCGGGGAAGTGCGCCAGCGCGCGGCGCGCGTGTCCGTCCGGGTCGCCGTCCTGGAGGTTGCGGGCGAGCACCGCGTCGAGCGCGGTGCCCGACACGATCCCGAGCTGGCCCTGCCGGGCCACGCTCGCGGCCATCCACCACGAGGACACGGCGACGCCCATCCCCCCTTGGATGACGACGGGCAACGGTGTGGACGACACGCGGGGCACCTCCGGGCGCAGGGTCCGACGATCGCCGCCCGCCGGGGCCGATGACCAGGTCACGGGGCCGAGCAGGGACGGGCGTCGGGATCCATCGGGATCGCGGATACGGGATCGGGGACACGGGATCGGGGACACGAACTTACGGCAACGTAGGTTCACGCTACCGGCTCGGCCCGGCCCACGCACCCTTCAGTCCGCGCACACTTGCCCGGACCCGGCTCGACCGGCGGGCCGACGGCCGCGTGGCGGGTGCGTGGCGGGCGCGTGGCGGTGGCGTGGCGGTGGGGCGGTGGCCGCTCGGATCCGGGTCGCGGCGGGGCCCATGGGCGCGTCGGACCCCGGCGGGGGCTCATCGACGGCTCTCCGCCCCCTCGTCGGGGCCCGTCCGGCGCACGCCCCTGGCCTGCACGGATACGATTCGACCGTCGAAATGTGATAGAGGTCACAGTCGACGCGATGCGCAAACTATCCTTAACACCTTGCCCGGCTCCGTCGGCCTCTGTGAGGCTAGGAACATCGACAGCGTCGTCGTAGTTGAAGGTACCGACATACCCGAGGCGCAGCGGGTGCCTTCGACAAGTGCACCGGGGGAGCGACGACGACGCAACGGGACATGTCCACAACACCCGCGTCGTGGTGCGATCCGGCAGGATGACCCGCCGCATCGACCATCCGAGTGGTGTGAACCGTAGACGTCAGCCCCGAGTCGTGATCCGTGGGGGCCGACACCGATAGCAAGGAGCAAACCCGATGGATTGGCGCAATCGCGCTGCGTGCTTGGACGAGGACCCCGAGCTCTTCTTCCCGATCGGCAACACCGGCCCCGCCCTGCTGCAGATCGAGGAGGCCAAGGCGGTCTGCCGGCGCTGCGAGGTCCAGGAGACCTGCCTGAAGTGGGCGCTCGAGTCCGGCCAGGACGCCGGCGTCTGGGGCGGTCTGTCCGAGGACGAGCGCCGCGCGCTCAAGCGCCGCAACGCCCGGGCTCGCCGCGCCAGCTGACGCGGCCGCGCGCAGCCTCGCGGCACCCGCCGCAGCACTGCACCTCAGCATCCGGGCCGCAGCGCCCCACCACCTCGACGGTCGGCAGACTCACGGTCTGCCGACCGTCTCCCATGCGCGCGCGCAGACCAGCACCGCACGCCCGGCCCATTACCTGCGCCGGCGCCGAGCCTCCGGGGCGACAGGCATCCGATCGCGACGAGCATCGCGGTCGCGACGAGCGCTCAGCCGTCGAGGAGGTCGGTCGCCCCCGCGCTCGGGCGGCTGCGGCGCAGCCGGGCGGAGAAGGACACCCGCGTGCCGCTCGGCACGGCGCGCTCCCAGCTGATCCGCCCGCGCAGATCCTCCACGAGTGCGCTGACGATCTGCGTGCCCAACCCGGAGCGGCCGGGCCGAAATCCCTGCGGCAGACCCGCGCCGTCGTCGGTGACCGTCACGGCCAGCCGCCGCTTGATCCCGCGCTGGGCGTCGATGACGACGTGCCCGCCGCGGTCGGCGAGGCCGTGCTCCGCGGCGTTCTGCACGAGCTCGGTGATGATCATCGCCAGCGCCGTCGCGTCCTCCGCGCCGACCCGGCCGAAGGTGCCGGTCAGCTCCCAGTCCACCGGCGGCCCGTCGGTGGCGACCTCGACGACCGCATTGAGAGCCCGGGTCAGCACGTCGTCGAATTCGACGTCCTCGTCGATCGTGCGGCTCAGGGTGTCGTGCACGAGCGCGATCGTCGCGATCCGGCGCCCCGCCTCCTCCAGGGCGGCCTTGGCGCTACGGTCGTCGACGCGTCGGCTCTGCAGCCGCAGCAGGGCCGCGACGGTCTGCAGGTTGTTCTTCACCCGGTGGTGGATCTCGCGGATCGTCGCGTCCTTGGTGATGAGTTCGCGCTCGCGACGCCGGATCTCGCTGACGTCCCGCAGCAGCACGAGCGCGCCGATGCGCTGGCCGCGGCTCGTCAGCGGGATCGCCCGCAGGCTCAGGCTGGCGCCGCGGGCGTCGACCTCGCTGCGCCACGGCGCCTTGCCGGTGAGCACGAGCACGAGCGACTCGTCGAGCACCGAGTGGTCCTCGAGCACCTCGGCGACGACCTCGCTCAGCGACGCGCCGACGAGCTCACCGGGGTGGCCGATGCGGTGCAGCGCCGAGATCGCGTTCGGGCTCGCGTAGGTGATGACCCCCTCGATGTCCAGGTGCACGACCCCGTCGCCGACGCGCGGGGCGCCGCGGCGCTGCCCGGTCGGCGTGCCGACCATGGGGAACTCCCCGCGGGCGATCATCTCCGTCAGCTGGGACGCCAGCGAGAGGTAGGTCAGCTCGAGCCGGCTCGGCACGCGGGAGGCGGAGCTGTGGTGGCGGGTCATGACGGCCAGCACCCGCCCGGCCCGCACGACGGGGATGGCCTCCTGCCGCACCGTCGACTCGTCGTCGTGCTGGGGCACCGCGGAGGCCTTGATGATGCGGTGCTGGTCGACGCAGCGGTCGAGCAGCGCGCGGCGGTCGCTGCCGGCGCGTGAGCCGATGATGTCGTCGAAGAAGACGAGGGGGCCGGTGTTGGGCCGCACGTGCGTGGCCACGACCCACTGCGAGCCGCCGACGGCGTGATCGGGGTCGGCCGCGCCCTCGTCGACCCGCACCCACAGGACGAGGTCGGAGAAGGACAGGTCCGAGATCAGCTGCCAGTCCCCGACGAGCAGGTGGAGCCAGTCGACGTCCTGGGCGTGCAGGTGCCGCGCCCGCGCGAGCACGTCTTGGATGGTCGCCACGTGTGCAGGGTACGTGACCTGCGGCGACCCGCCTACCCGCACCGCGTGGCGCGGGCAGGCGGGTCGATCCGCCGGGCCGTGTCAGGTCGTCGCGCTGCCCGCCCGCACGACGCTGCGCAGGGTGCGCAGCGCCACCGACAGCGACGCCAGGCTCGGCTCGGTGAGCTCCGAGAGCCCCGAGAGCGCCTTGCGGGTGCGCGCGAGGGTGTCGGCGTTCTCGGCGAGCCACTGCGCGAGCCGCTGCTCCGGGGGCGCGTCGTCGGTCTGCTCCAGCACGGTCCGGGTGAGCACCTCCAGCACCGAGTAGAGGTCGTCGCGCATCGCGCCGCGGGCCAGGGAGTCCCAGCGGTCGGCCCGCGGCAGCCCCGTGACCTGCAGCAGCCGGTCGTCGATGTCGAAGTGCTCCGAGATCGCGAAATACAGCTGCGCGACCTCACCGACCGGTCGGGACAGGTCGGAGGCGAGCTCGATGATGTCGAGGCCGGAGTAGACGTCGAGCAGCGCGGCGGTCGTCGCGGCCAGCTCGGCGGGGAATCCCTCGTCGACCAACCGCTGCGCCGACGACTGCATCCGCTCCAGCTCGTTGCCCTGCAGCAGCTCCTCGATCTCGTCACGGACCGCGGCGATGTGCGGCGCGAAGCGGTCGATCTCGGCGGCGACGTCCAGGCGCGCGGGCCTGTTCTGCAGGAACCAGCGGACCGCCCGGTCCATGAGCCGACGGAACTCCAGGTAGGCCTTCGTCTGCACGCTCGTCGGCACCTCGTTGTCCAGCGCCTCGACCGACGCGACGAACGACGAGAGGTCGAAGACCTCCCGGGCCACGACGAAGGCGCGCGCGACCTGCTCGGCGCTCGCCCCGACCTCGTCCATCGCCCGATAGACGAAGGTGATGCCCCCGCGGTTGACGATCGAGTTGGCGACGGAGTTGACGATGATCTCGCGGCGCAGCGGATGGTCGGCGAGCGCCTCGGCATACCGGGCGCGGATCGGCTCGGGGAAGTAGTCCGCGAGCGGCCGGGTGAACCACGGCTCGTCGGCGATGCCGCTGTCGGCGAGGTCGGCCTTGAGCGCGAGCTTGGCGTAGGCGACGAGCACCGAGAATTCCGGCGGCGTCAGGCCGATGCCGTGCTCGAGGCGGGCCTCCAGCGTCGCGTCGTCGGGCAGGAATTCGAGGTCTCGGTCGAGCTCGCCGCGCTCGGTGAGCCAGTGCATGAAGCGCTCGTGCAGCGGCGCCATCGCGACGCTCTGCGCGGCGGCGTTGCCGAGCAGGACGTTCTGCTCGTAGTTGTCGCGCAGCACCGCCAGGCCGACGTCCTGGGTCATCGAGGCGAGCAGCTCGTCGCGCTGCTTGCGGGTGAGGTCGTCGGCCCGGACCAGCCCGGTCAGCATGATCTTGATGTTCACCTCGTGGTCGGAGGTGTCGACGCCGGCGGAGTTGTCGATGGCGTCGGTGTTGATCCGCACGCCCGCCAGCGCCGCCTCGATGCGCCCGAGCTGGCTGCAGCCGAGGTTGCCGCCCTCGCCGACGACCTTGACCCGCAGCCGCTTGCCGTCGATGCGGATCGCGTCGTTGGCGCGGTCCCCGATCTGGGCGTCGGTCTGCGTCGAGGCCTTGACGTAGGTGCCGATGCCGCCGTTCCACAGCAGATCCACCGGCGCGAGCAGCACGGCCTGGATGAGCTCGGCGGGGGTCAGCGAGCGCACGTCCGGGGCCAGGCCCAGGGCCGCGCGGATCTCGTCGGTCAGCTGGATCGACTTCGCCGTGCGCGGGAAGACCCCGCCGCCGGCGCTGATGAGCGAGGTGTCGTAGTCGGCCCACGAGCTGCGCGGCAGCTCGAAGAGGCGACGCCGCTCGGCATACGAGGGCGCGGCGTCGGGCTCGGGGTCGATGAAGATGTGCCGGTGGTCGAAGGCCGCGACGAGCCGGATGTGCTCGGAGAGCAGCATGCCGTTGCCGAAGACGTCGCCGCTCATGTCGCCGATGCCGACGGCCGTGAAGTCCTGCGTCTGGGTGTCGACGCCGAGCTCGCGGAAGTGCCGCTTCACCGACTCCCACGCGCCGCGGGCGGTGATGCCCATGCCCTTGTGGTCGTAGCCGGCGCTGCCGCCGGAGGCGAAGGCGTCGTCGAGCCAGAAGCCGTAGGACTGCGCGACCCCGTTGGCGATGTCGGAGAAGCTCGCCGTGCCCTTGTCGGCCGCGACGACGAGGTAGGGGTCGTCCTCGTCGTGACGCACGACCCGCGGCGGGGCGACGATCTCGCTGCCGACGCGGTTGTCGGTGACGTCCAGCAGCGAGGAGATGAAGAGCTTGTACGCCGCGATCCCCTCGGCCATCCACGCCTCGCGGTCCGCCGGGTCGGGCAGCTGCTTGGCGTAGAAGCCGCCCTTGCTGCCCGTGGGGACGATGACGGCGTTCTTGACCATCTGGGCCTTGACGAGGCCGAGGATCTCCGTGCGGAAGTCCTCGCGACGGTCGCTCCAGCGCAATCCGCCGCGGGCGACGGAGCCGAAGCGCAGGTGCACGCCCTCGACGCGGGGACCGTAGACCCAGATCTCGAACATCGGCTTGGGGTCCGGCAGCCACGGGATCGACGGCGGGTCCAGCTTGAGACACACCGTGGGGCGCGGCTGCCCCTGCTCGTCGAGCATGTAGAAGTTCGTGCGCAGCGTCGAGAGGATGACCTGCAGGAACGAGCGGATGATCCGGTCCTCGTCGAGGCTGCTCACGTCGTCGAGGGCGTGCAGGATCGCCTGCCGGCCGGTCTCGACGGCGACCCGGCGGGCGACCTTCTGCTCGGCCTGGGAGCCGGTGACCCGGTCGGGGTCGAAGCGGGCCTCGAAGAGCTCGACGAGCAGCCGCGCGATCGAGGCGTTGTGCAGCAGCGTGCTCTCGATGTAGGCGTTGCTGAAGGTCGTGCCGGCCTGACGCAGATACTTCGCGACCGTGCGCACGATGACGACCTGACGCCACGTCAGACCCGCGGCGAGCACGAGCGCGTTGAAGCCGTCGGATTCGGCGCGGCCCTCCCAGACGGCCTCGATCGCGTCCTGGAAGGCGTCGCGCATCCCGTCGGGGCCCCGCGTCCAGCTGCGCTCGTCCTCGGCGCGCAGCCCGAAGTCGTAGACGTGCAGCGGCACCCCGTCGCTGCGGCGCAGCTCGTAGGGCCGCTCGTCGGTGACGACGACGCCCATGTCGGTGAAATACGGCAGCATCGAGGACAGTGAGACCGGGCCGCGGCGATACAGCTTGAGCCGCCGCTCCCCCTCGGGCGCCCCGGGCACGTGGTAGAGGTTGAGCCGGAAGTCGCCCTCGTCCTCCAACTGCTCGATGTGCGCGAGGTCGGCGACGGCGACGCGGGGGTGGAAGTCCTCCTTGAACGCCTCGGGGAAGGACTGCCCGTAGCGGCGCAGGATCCGCGCCGCGTGCTCCTCGCCGTATTCGGCGCCGGCCGCCTCCGCGAGGTCCTCGGCCCACGTGCGGGCCGCGTCGATGAGCCGCCGCTCGAGGTCCACGACGTCCACGGCGTCGGCGTCGGAGCCCGCGGGCAGCCGCACGACGAAGTGCAGCCGCGCCAGCGTCGACTCCGAGACGCGCGTGGTGTATTCGACGCCTTCCGGGTCGTCCGGGCTCACCCCGTAGGCCTCGCGCAGGATGCGCTCCATGCGCAGCCGCACGGCGGTGTTGTAGCGGTCGCGCGGCAGGAAGACCAGGCACGACATGAAGCGCCCGTAGTCGTCGCGGCGCAGGAAGAGCCGGGTGCGGCGGCGCTGGCGCAGGTGCACGACCGCCAGGGCGGTGTCGGTGAGCTGGGCGACGTCGGCCTGGAAGAGCTCGTCGCGGGGGAAATTCTCCAGCACCCCGAGCAGGTCCTTGGCCAGGTGGCTGTCGTGCGCGAAGCGCGAGGCCGCGAGCACCGCGTCGACCTTGCTGTCGATGTAGGGCACGACCGACACCGAGGAGGTGTAGGCGCTCGCCGTGAAGAGCCCGAGGAAGCGCCGCTCCCCCACGACCTCACCCTGGGCGTCGAAACTCTTGATCCCGACGTAGTCGAGGTAGACGTTGCGGTGCACCGGGGAGCGCGAGTTGGCCTTCGTGACGATGCACAGCTTCTGCTCGCGCGCCTTGGCGGCCGCCGCGGGCGGCAGCTTGGTCGAGACCGGCTCGCCGCCGTCCGTGCGCAGCAAGCCCAGGCCGCTGCCCGGGACCGTCGTGAGGTATTCGTCGTCGCCGCGCCGCTCCAACCGGTATTCGCGGAAGCCGAGGAAGATGAAATGGCCGTCGGCCATCCATTCCAACAGGGCCTTGCCGTCGGCGAGCTGCGCCTCGTCGACCGTCGGCGGCGGCGACTGCTGGACCTCGGCGACGATCTCGCGGGCCCGCTCGCACATCGGCGGCCAGTCCTGCCCGCAGACCCGCACGTCGGCGAGCACCGACTCCAGGCGCGCCGCGATGTACTCGCGGTCGGGCAGGTCGGATTCGCGGTCGATCTGCACGTGCATCCACGACTCGACGCACACGACGGAGTCGTCGCCACCGTCGGCCGCGAGCTCGGCCGGCACCGGCGTGACCGGATCGGTGGACTGGGTGGCCTCGCCGGCGGCCCCGTCGACCGAGTCCACGTCGACGTCGAGCACCTCGAGCAGGCGCCCCTGCGCGCTGCGACGCACGACGAGCTGGGGGTGGACGAGCAGGTGCACCGCCCGCCCCTGCCGGTCGAGCTCGGCGCTGACCGAGTCGACGAGGAAGGGCATGTCGTCGGTGACGATCTCGATGACCGTGTGGCCGGTCGCCCAGCCCTCCTGCTCGACCGAGGGGGTGAAGACCCGCACCTTGGTCTGCCCGGGGAGGCGATCCATCGCCAGCGCCCGATGCGACAGCGCCGCGCCGACGAGATCCTCGGGGCGGCGGTCGAGCAGGTCGTCCCCACTGAGGTGGCGGTAGTACCGCGCCAGGAGCTCACGTGGTCGATCGACGGAGCGGTCGGCCAGCGCGGCGGCCTGCTCGATGCGATCCTGCCGAGACTCTTCCAGCGATGCGGACATATCGACGTATCACCCTCACGGTAGTGCGGCGCGACCGGCACATCGTCGTGCCGGTTCCTCACGATGCTAGGCCGATCGGCCGCTGCGGTCGGCACCTTCGCCTGCGCGGCGGCCGGGCTGGGCGACGGCGCGCTGCTGTGAGCTGCCTGGGAGTCGCGCCCCGGCCCCTGCGTGTCTCGCCCCTCGGTCGTCGGCGTTCTCGCCCACGCGATCCGGGGCGTCTCACCCGCTCTGTCTGCGGACCGCTACGGAGCGTGGGGTCGGGGTGGTGGAGCCTGGGTGTCGAGTCAGGGTCCGGTGC
>JAVTVZ010000202.1:0-31200 GCA_032229625.1 Dermatophilaceae bacterium
GCGGTGGACGAGGCGATGAGGGCGGGGTCACACGACCACCCGCGGAGCCCCGGACCGGCATTTGTTGCGCCGTCGGACGTTGACCTGCGGCGATGCCCTGCGACGCGACGCCCCCGAGATCGCCGGGCCGGAGCACCTCCCTCGGCGTCGTGAGAGACATCACAGACGGACACAAGCAGACGCATCCCAACATTGGTCTGACCGCGGCAACCCCCCGCCCGGATCACCCGGGGCGACGCGGGCCCGAGTTCATCACCGGCGCAGCGCCTCTGACGAGGCCCTCTCAGTTGGCCGCCGCCGCGTCCGAATAGACCCCCGATCACGAGGGGGACACCATGACGAAGCGACGCACGGCCACGACGGCGGCCCTGGCGGTGGCACTGTCCGCCGCCCTGTCGGCGACGATGTCGGGGGCGCCCTCGGCCGCCTCGACGGCCGCCCGGTCCGTAGGCTCGACCACCTCGGCCTCGTCCGCGCTCGCCTCCGCCCGGCCCGCCGCGACCACGAAGCCGGCGCCGACGAAGGCAGCCCCGAAGACGGCAGCCGCGAAGACGGCAGCCGCCAAGAAGACAGCCTCCACGAAGAGCACGCCGAAGAAGAGCACTGCCAAGAAGACCGCTCCGAAGAAGACGACTCCGAAGAAGACGACCCCGACGAAGACGACCCCGACGACCGCGACGCGGGCCGTCGCCACGACCGTCGCCCGAGCGAAGGGACCCAAGGTGAAGCCTGCGAAGCGGACCGTCGTGTGGCGCGACGACTTCACCGGCCCGGCCGGCTCCGGCGTCGACGCGCGCTATTGGAACCAGCAGGAGGGCGGCTACGGCTGGGGCAACGAGGAGCTGCAGTACTACACGACCGGCACGGACAACGCAGCGCTCGACGGCGCGGGCCGGCTCGTCATTAGCGCCAAGCCCGACGACGGGTTGCGGGACTGCTGGTACGGCCCGTGCACCTACACCTCCGCGCGCCTGACGACCGAGGGCAAGGTCACCGCCACGTCAGGGCGCGTCGAGGCGCGGATCAAGGTGCCGCACGGCGCGGGGCTGTGGCCGGCATTCTGGATGCTCGGCGACAACATCCGCACCGCGGGATATCCGCAGTGCGGCGAGCTGGACATCATGGAATTCGTCGGCAGCTGGCCCGACGAGGTGTGGTCCTCGGTGCACGGCCCCGGGTATGTGCGCGCGGGGCTGACCGGCGCCGCCCGCCTCGCGCCGGGCCGCAGCTACGCCGAGGACTTCCACGTCTACGCGATGGACTGGACCCCCGACGGGCTGGAATTCTCCGTCGACGGGCAGGTCAACCTGCGCGTCGCCCGGGCGGACATCGGCGCGGGCAACGAATGGGTCTTCGACAAGCCGATGCACCTCGTCCTCAACCTCGCCGTCGGCGGCTCGTGGCCGGGCACCCCGCCGCCGGAGACGACCTTCCCCGCGCAGCTGCTCGTCGACTACGTCGCGCTCTATCGCTGAGACCCCCGACCGGGCCGCACCGCGTGACCGGTCCCACACCCGGGTCCAATTCCCGGCGAGAGCAGCGCAATTCAAGGATCGGTAAAGCGCGGATCCGGTCCGGGCAAAGCCCCGCACCGGCCGCGATACCTGCGAATCGCTTCACGGGCCACGGGCGGAGTCGATAGGAGCGGCGTCCCCCACCCTCTCCCGACAAGGTCCCTGATGCGCTCCGAGAAAATCGCGAGGGCCGTCCCGCCCTGCGCCGTCGTCGGCATGCTGCTCGCCGCCGGCCTCCCCGCCGCCCTGGCCACCGACCCCGCCACCGCCGCCACCACCACCACCGCAGCCACCGCCGCCACCGTCGCGTCGCCGCTGCGCGTGAGCACCGCGCCCGCCGCGGTCACCGACTCCGCCGGCCAGACCTGGCGCGCCCGCACCGGCTTCACCGGCGGCCGCTACGCCCAGTCCTACGACGCGTCGATGCAGATCGCCGGCACGAGCGACCAGGCGCTCTACCGGCACGAGCTCGTCGGCATGAGCCGCTACGCGGCGGCCGTGCCCGCCGGCACCTACCGCGTGACGCTGAAGATGCGCGAGTTCTGGTGGACGAAGGCCGGGCAGCGGGTCTTCGACGTCGACGCCGAGGGCCGCCGTGCCCTGTCGGGCGTCGACATCGTCAAGGCCGTCGGCAAGGACCGCGCCTACGACCGGTCCTTCGACACGACCGTCACCGACGGCACGCTCGACCTCGGCTTCTCCGCGACCGCCGACGTCGCGCTCGTCTCCGCGCTCCAGATCACGCCGCTGAGCAGCACCGGGACGACCCCGGCGACCTCCTCGACCTACCGGATGTCGGTCTTCCCGACCGCGACGAAGGCCGCCGACGGCACCACGTACGAGGCCCGCACCGGCTTCACCGGCGGCTGGTACACCGACTCGGTCATCGCCCGCGGCACCGACATCAAGGGCACCGGCGAGGACGTCCTCTACCGCCCCGAATACGTCGCGCCCAGTGCGTGGCGACGGGCCGTGCCCAACGGCACCTACGACGTGACGCTGAAGATGCGCGAGGGTTATTTCACCGCGGCCGGCAAGCGCGTCTTCCACGTCGACGCCGAGGGCAAGCGCGTGCTCACCGGCATCGACATCGTCAAGGCCGTCGGGCCGCGCACCGCCTACGACCGCACCGTGCGCGTGGGCGTCACCGACGGGCAGCTCGACCTCGGCTTCTCCGCCGCCGTCGACAACGCCGTAGTCTCGGCGATCGTGGTGACCCCGGTGAGCTCCTCGACGCCCGCGCCGACGCCGACCCCGACCACCACCCCGAAGCCGACGACGCCCACTCCCACTCCCACCACCACGCCCACACCCACGACGCCGAGCGCTCCTGCGCCCCAGGGCGTGTCGGGCACGTGGCGGGTCGCGATGGCCGACGAGTTCTCGGGCACGTCGCTGAACCGGTCGGTGTGGACGGCGCACCGCGGCCTGGAGCCCTACACCTACGGGCACCCGTTCAACGCCGCGCTCGACAACTACGCGTTCGACCCCTCGCGCGCCACCGTCAAGGACGGCAGCCTGCGCCTCTCGTGGGACAAGACGCCGATCACGGTGCAGAACTCGTCCGCGCCCTACACGACGACCTACCCGTATACCGCGGGGATCGCCCACACGGGCAAGGGATTCGCGTTCACGCACGGCTTCGTCGAGGCCCGCATCTGGGTGCCCGACACGCCCGGTCTGTGGCCGGCCTTCTGGATGTTGCCGACGCCGGTCGACAAGGACTGGCCGCCGGAGATCGACATTGCCGAGATCATTCCCGACGACACCCCGGACGGGCTCTACAAGCCGCACTTCAATTACCACTACAAGGACGCCGCGGGCAATCACCAGCAGTCCAATTGGAAGTGGTACGGCGACGCAGGCAAGAGCTACGCCGGCTCCTGGCACACCTACGGGCTGCTGTGGGAGAAGGGCAAGCTGCAGGCCTTCATCGACGGCAAGCCCGGCCCGTCCTATGCGAGCTCGTCGGTGACGAACTCCCCGATGTATGTCGTGCTCAGCTCGGGCGTCCGCAAGGGCTATTCACCCCCGGCGGGCTCGATGCTCGTCGACTACCTGCGCGTCTGGCAGCGCGGCTGACGCACACGGACCTGCGCCCGGGGGCTGCGGCACCCGTCGGAACATCCGGCGGCGCCGCAGCCCCCACGCCGTCCACGTCGCGCGCGACACCACCGCCGACATGCCCCGGTCGGCCCAGCCCAGCCCCCACGCGGGGTCGGCGGCGAGGCGGCGCATGAGTTCGCGATTCTCCGCGAGGTTGCGATCCTCGTGGGTCTGGGAGTGCGCGGCAGCGCCGAGCCGGAACGACGCGTAGGCCTGCGGCTGGCCGAGCAGGTCGCCGCAGCGCAGCAGCCGCAGCCACGTCACGAGGTCGCTCGGATAGGTCAGGTCCTGCCCCCAACCGCCGCTGCGCTCGTAGTCGGCGCGGCGGAACATCACCCCGGCCGGCTCGCCGATCGGATTGATGCCCCACCGCACGAAGCGCCGCGCCACCTCACGGCCGGTATGCCGGCCGAGGAAGCCGCGCAGGCCCACCGGCCCGACCTGACGACCCTCGTCGTCGACGAAGAGGCGACGCGAGGCGACCACGCTGACGTCGGGGTGCTCGGTCAGGAGCCGCGACTGGGCGGCCAGCGCGCCGGGCAGCAGGGTGTCGTCGTCACACAACACTTTGACGTGCGCGCCGCGGGAGGCGGCGATCGCGGCGGCGAAGTTGGCCGTCAGCGGCACCGTGCGCTCACTGCGCACGACGCGCAGCCGCGGATCCCGGTAGCCCGCGAGGATCTGCGCGGTGCCGTCGGTGCTCGCGTTGTCGAGCACGACGACCTCGAAGTCGACGCCCTCCTGCGCGAGCGCGGAGTCCAGCGCCTCGCGCAGGTGGTCCTCCCCCTGGTAGGTGGGCACGCACACCGACACCTTCACCGTCATGCCATCTCCCGTCCCCGCGCCCACTGTAGTCGCGGTCGAGGGCACCCCACGACGGTTCCGCTTTGCGAACTTGCGCCCACCGCAAGCCAACTCATCATCGACAACGCGCCGGACCGGGCCACCGCAGGCGGCCGCGACTGGCAGGCTCGGGGCATGTCGACCACCCAGGCGCCCCCGTCACGGCCCGACCCCACCGGCGCCCCGCCCCCAGCCTCGCCCCCCGGCGGGCGGCCGACGCACGAGGCGACCGGCCCCCTGAACGTCGGCGACGTCAGCGGGCCCGTCTTCGACGCCGCCGCGCCGCCCGTGTGGCCCGGGGCCCGCTGGATCGGCGAGGTGCGTGTGCGGCCTCGCGGCTCCGGCTCCGGCTCCGGCTCCGGCTCCGGCTCCGGCTCCGGCGACAGGGTGCCGCTGGACGGGGCGCAGGGCTATCGCGGCGCGCGGCTGCTCGTGCGAGGCGACGATCGGCTCTACGGCATCGCACACATCAGTGTGCAGAATGGGGGCGTCGCGCGCGGCGAGCTGGAGCGGGAGGTCGCGCGCGTCGTCGCCGAGTCCCCGCAGCGGCGGCAGCCGGGCCCGCCCGACAGGCCGCTCGACAGGCCGCTCGACAGGGCGGTGGACAGGCCGCTCGACAGGGCGGTGGACAGGCCGCTCGACAGGACGGTCGACAGGCCGCTGGGCAGACCGATCGAGGGTCCGCCGATGACGGTCGTGCTGTGCACCCGCGAGCGCCCGGAGGCGCTGCGCGCGGCGCTGACCAGCGTGCTCGCGCAGGACTACCCGCAGCTGCAGGTGATCGTCGTCGACAACGCCCCGACGACCGACGCGACGCGCCTGGTCCTCGCCCGCCTCGCGGACCCGCGGGTCACTCTGCTCACGGAGCCGACGCCGGGGCTGTCGACGGCCCGCAACGCCGGGGTCGCGGCCGCGAGCACCGACTGGATCGCCTTCACCGACGACGATGTCGTCGTCGACCGCGACTGGCTGGCCGGCCTCGCGCGCGGGATCGCCGCCGCGGGGCCGGACTGCGCGTGCGTCACCGGGTTCGTCGCCACCGGCGAGCTGGCGACACCGGCGCAGGGGTGGTTCGACGCCCGGATCGGGTGGAACCGCGTCGTCGCGCCCCGGGTCTTCCGGCTCGCCGAGCCGCCCGCCGACCTGCCGCTCTTCCCCTTCCAGGTCGGCAGCTACGGCGCGGGCGCGAACTTCGCCGCGCGCGCCGACGTGCTCGCCGCCCTGGGTGGCTTCGACACCCACCTCGGCGCCGGCACCGCGACCAAGGGCGGGGAGGACATCGACCTCTTCTTCCGGGTCGTCCTCGCCGGTCACGCCCTGGCCTACGAGCCGAGCGCCCTCGTGTGGCACCGGCACCGCGACGACGTCGACGCGCTCGTCGCCCAGGCCGTCGGCTACGGTCGCGGCTTCTCTGCGTGGGCGACGAAGACGCTGCTCACCCCCGGACCCCTGGCGCGCGGGCTCGGCGTCGTCGCCTCGCGCGCGCTGCGGCACCCGTCCGCGGTCCTCGGTCCCCTGGCCGCCTACCGCTCACCGCTCGCCGCCGCGCCCCCTCGCCCCGACGCCTCGACGTCGGCGCCCGACGCGCGCGCCGAGGAGGGACGCGACGCGCGCCCCCGTGGCGACGCCGAGCGGGACCACGCCGACGAGATCGGCGTCGACATCCTCGCCGTCGAGCACCGCGCCACCTGGTCGGGGCCGCCGACCTACCTGCGGCTGCGTTACGGCCCCGCGGCGACCCGCGTCGGCGCGACCGCCCGAGCCTCCGCGAGGCGCGCGGCGGCCACGATCACCGCTCGGGCCCGCGCCGCTCGCCGCGGGCAGTAGCCCCCAAACGCCCACCCGCTCACGGACGCGCCGACAGCTCAGCGTCGCGACAACAACCGCAACCGCGGACTGCACACGCAACGCCGAGCGGGGGCGAGGCCGGCGCCACGGGCCGAGCACCGGGCGCGCAGAGGTGAGGTCAGCGGCGGCGCAGGGGTTCGCGGCCTTGCTGCAGCGCGCGCAGCGACGCGGCGAACGGCACGAGGCACAGCGTCGCCGCGCCGAACCGGGCGATGAGCCACCCCGTCGTCTGGGGCAGCAGCAGCGACGCGGCCGCGAGCGCGAGGCACACCGTGAGCACGGCCAGGCTGGAGCGCGAGGACCGCTCGAACCGGTAGTGGCGACTCACGGCATACCGCAGGACGAGGGCCTGCACGGCGACGGCGACGAGCGTGCCGAGGGCGGCGCCCGCGAGCCCCAGGGGTGCGAGCAGCGCGACGGTGACGACGATCTTGGTGACGAGGGCGGCGAGCGCCGCCCAGGCCAGCGGGCGCGACACCCGCAGCGTGATGAGCATCCGGCCGGTCGCGCCGCCGGCGGCTGTCGGGATCGCGCCGACCGCGACGAGGACGACGATCAGACTCAGCGGCTCCAGGTCGTAGCTCGCCGGCGCGAAGACCCGCAGCAGAGCGGGCGCGGCGACGCTCACCCCGAGGATCGCGAAGCCGAGCAGCCAGTAGAGCCCGTCGCGGGAGACGGCGATGACGTGCCAGCGCGCCGCTTCGTCCTCGATGCTCTTCAGCCGCGGCAGCCAGGCCCGGTTGAGGAACATCAGGACCAGCGACATGACGTTGCCGACCGTGAACGCGACCTGATAGCGGGCGGTCTGGGACTCCCCCAGCCAGCGCTGGATGATGAACCGGTCGCCGGCGCTGAGGATGAATTGCGACAGCCCCGCGAAGACCAGCGGCACCCCCAGGGCCAGCGCGCGCCGGATCGAGGGCACGTCCCAGATGCCGCGCCACCGAGGCCGGGTCCACACCAGACCGAGGGCGACGGCGAGGAACTGCCCGATGACCCCGCCCCACGCGTAGACGATCGCGGTCCGCTCCACGAGCAGCAGCAACGCCATGCCGAAGACCTGCCCACCGACCGTCGAGCACAGGCTGACGACGGTGAAGGGGCCGAGCCGATCCTCGGCCTGCAACAGCGACTCGATCATGAGCACGGCGGCCCCCGGCGCCGTCCACAGCAGCGTGACGAGCACGATCCCGCCGCCGGAGGAGAAGCCGAGCGCCGGGGCCCACCACCCGCTGGTCACCCCCGCGGCGAGCGTGACGACGGCCGCGTAGACGATGCCGGCCGCGAGCAGGCCGCGGGCCCGGGTGTCGTCGTCGCGGTCCTCGACGCGCTGCATCTCCAGCGCCTGATCGAGCCCGAAGATCGCGAGCAGGCTGAGCAGCTGAAAGAGTGCGATCGCCGCGGCGAGCGAGCCGAACTCCGGCAGCGACAGCAGCCGCGCGAGGATCGGTGAGACGACGGTCGCGACGACCGTCTGCATCGACCACACGAGCACGAAGAGCATGCCGCGGCCGAAGAGGTCGCTCTGGCCGCCGCGCTCGTCGCCGGTCCCGGCCGCCGGCTCGGGCACGGGCTCGGGCCCGGGCCCGGGCCCGGGCCCGGGCGGCAGTCCCGGCCGGCCGCCGACCGCTCCCGGCCCCGCCTCGCTCATCGGACGCCCCCGCCGCGGTCGGTCTCGCGCAGCTCGGTCGCCACGCCGCGCGGCTGGGTGTCGACGCCGCGCAGCTGGATGTCGATGCGGTCGAGCAGCGGGCCGGCGTCGGCGCCGAACTTGCGCGCGAAGAGCGGCCCGTCGGCGCGCCCCGCGGCGGCCGCGATCGCGGCGAAGTCGGCGGCTCCGAGCCAACGCGGGCTCTGCTGGGCACCCTCGCCCCAGTCCATGAACCACGGCTCCCCCGCCGCCACCTCACCCGCCCAGTCCGGCGAGAAGGCCGGGCTCGTCAGGATCGAGGGCACGAGCACCTCGTCGGGGATCCACACGCCCTCGAAGTAGCGGCGCAGGTCCGCCCGGGTGCGCAGCGCGTCGACGAGCCGCCGGGCGTGCCGGCGCGACAGCACCTTCATCTGCGATCCACCGGCGGGGCGCACATCCGCCGGCCAGCGCCGCGGGACCGGGCTGAGCAACCGGTGCCGCCGCCACGGCCGCTGCCGGAAGACGAACCGGTCGTAGCCGCGCAGCAGACCCCAGCGCGCATACGGCAGGTCGTGGAAGGACACGAGCGATCGCTCGCCCGCCTGCGCGAGGCGTGCGGCGATGTCGGCGGCGGAGCGGATCGGATAGTCGGTGCCCGACAGCAGCGCGACGTGCCCGGCGCGGGTCTGCTCGAGGGCCGCGCGGTAGCCGGTGAGTTCGGCGGCGACGAGGCCGACGCTCGCCCAGCCGGTGCGCAGCCGCGGCAGCAGCCGGACCCGGTCGGGCAGACCGGCGGTCAGCGCCGCGTGGGTGGCCTCGTCGGTCGCCGCGTCGACGTGCAGGAAGACCGGGTAGGGGTCCAGGGCCGCGACAAGCCGGTGCAGCGTCGCGGGGCGGTCGTGCGCGAGCACGACGACGGCCAGCGGCGTCGGCAGCGGCGTCGGCAACGGGGTGGCCAGGGGTGCGGGCGCCACACTCCTCCTCCGGCTCGGGGGTGGACCCGCGGGGCCGCGGAACCCACCCATGCTAGGGCCGTCCGGGCCGGCGTGACCGCGCGCGGGGCTGCCCGACGAGCGAGACCGACGAATACCTTGGACGGCCGTCTATCATTGCAGCGGATGACAATTCGCGCCTCGGCCGCTCTTCGTCGCGGTCGGGACGCGGCCGCTGCGGGGGTGGTCCACACACAGATGTGTGTGGTGGCACGCGGGGCGACCGGGTCGCGCGGAGCCGGCACAGCGACCTGGGGAGGACATCATCGGATCCGTCGGGCACCCGCACAGGCAGGCCGCCACCGGAGCCGCACCGGGCGAGCCGCACCGTGGCCTCACCGAGGGCGACCCCGAGGGCGACCCCGCGGGCATCGAGGACGTCACCGGGGGCGACACCGGGGGCGACACCGGGGGCGACACTGCCGCCTCACACGGCGCTCCCGCCGGCGCCACAGCCCTCGGGGGCCAGAGTCAGGCGCGAGCCGCGGCCCGAGCGGACGCCGGGCGTCGCCGGACCCTCGCGGCCGTCGGCCTGCTCGGCGCGGCACTCGGCGCTCTCGGACTGTTCCTGCCGCAGGTCGTCGCCGCCGTGGCGCCGCACCTCCCTGGCTCGGAGCTGTCCGCCGCGGCGATCCCGGCCGTCTCCGCTCTCGCCCTGCTGGTCTCGGCGGCGACGGCGCCCGGGGCTCTCGTCGTCGGCCTCGCGGGACGGCTGCCGCGGTCGCTGGCCGTCGTCGCGGTGCCCGCGGTGGGCCTCGGTCTGGTGTCGTTGCTGGTCAGCGCCCAGCTCGCGCTCGGCCTCACGGCGCCACGCGCGACCGCCTGGGCGCTGATCGGCAGCGGCGTCGTCGGCGCCGTCGCCCTGGCGTGGCCGCGGCACACCTACGCGCGGGCCTACGGCCGGCAGGACCGACCGGAGCCGCCCGCCGAGCACGACGCTCCGGACCTCGACGCGCCGGACCTCGACGCGCCGTACCCCGACGACGCCGCGGGGGGCAGCCGCTCCCCCGACGGTCTCGACACCCGGGCGGGCGCCGACTCGACACCCGACCCGGCACCCGGCCCGACGCCCGGCCCGACGCCCCGCCCGACGCCTGCGGGCCCGTCGCGCGCCCTCGCGGTCACGGCGCTCATCGTCGCGGCGACAGGCCTGGGCGTGACGCTCGCCTCGATGCCCGCGGTGCGCGCCTCGACCTACTCCTCCTACGGGCTCGGGGCGCAGGTGCCGCAGTTCGTCGCGGGGGTCGTGCTGTCGGTCGTCGCCGTGCTCGTCGCGGTGCGGGCCCGCAGCCGGTGGGCCGCCTGGGTGACGCTCGTCGCGCTCGTGCTGGCGCGCCGAGGCGTGACCTACCTGGGCACCGACGCCCCGCTCTATGCGTGGACCTATCGGCACCTGGGCGTCATGGACTGGTTCACCCACGCGGGCACGCTGGCGCGTGACGTCGACGTCTATTCCAACTGGCCCGGCGCGCTGGCGCTGTGGTCGTGGCTGACGCAGACCTCGACGCTGTCGCGCGTCGAGCTGGCGGCCCTCTATCCGATCGGGCATCACCTCGCGCTGCTGCTCGTCGGCTACGCCCTGGCGCGCGCCGCGGGCCTGGGACGCTGGGGCGGGATCGTCGCGGTGCTGCTCGTGGAGATCGCCGACTGGGTCGGGCAGGACTACCTCGCGCCGCAGTCGTTCGCCTTCCTGCTCGGGCTCGTCGTCATCGCCGCGCTGCTCGCGGCCCGCGACCCGCGGCACCGGCGCGCCGGGCTGACGGTGGCGATCGTCGTCTTCACCGCCGTCACGTGGGCGCATCAGCTGACGCCCGTCTGGCTGGTCGTCGTCGCCGTCGGGTTGGCGGTGCTGCGCCTGGTGCCCGTGCGTGTGGTCGCCGCGCTCGTGGCGATCTGGGCCGTCATGGTCGCCGTCAACCTGCCCGCGCTGCTCGCCAACAACCCGGGCGTCTCGCTGGACGTGCTCGCGAATTCGACCGGCAACATCGCCTCACCCGTCAGCCCCGGGCAGGCCCTGACGAGCCAGGTCGTCACCGTCCTCGCGGTCCTGCTCTGGGGCGGCGCCGCCCTGGTCGTCCTTCCGCGCCTGCGGCGGCGCGAGGGGCTCATGGCCGCCGGCATCGCGTTCTCCCCGCTCGTGCTGCTCGCCACCGGCTACGGCGGCGAGGCGATCTACCGGATCTACCTCTACTCGCTGCCGGGGGTCGCGCTGATCCTCGCGCCCGGCCTGGCGCGCCTCCTCCAGGGCGATGCCGTCGCGCCGCGCCGGAGCACCGGGCCGCGGATCGCCGCCGCCGGCGTCGCGACCCTGACCGTGGCGCTGCTGTCGCTGCAGGGCTCGCTCGGTGGGTGGTATGCCGGGCTGTTCACCCCGCAGGACGTGCGCTCGGCGGTCCGGCTCGAGGCGGCCGCCGGCGAGCGCGGGCTCATCGCGACGCCCACCGTGGGATTCCCCCAAGAGGTGACGTGGCACTACGTCGGGCAGGCCCGCGCCGACACCCTCGGCGCGCAGGTCTGGGGCCTGCAGCACGAATTCGTCACGACCGCCGGGCTGGACGCCGCTCCCGTCGACCGGCTCACCGCGGCCGCGATGCCGCTGGACGAGCCGGTCTACGTCGTCGTGGCGGCGCCCATGCGGGCCTACGCGCAGCAGTACGGCACGCTGCCGCCCGACGGACTCGACACCCTCGGGCGGCTGCTCGAGCAGCGCGGCTGGACCGCGCTGAGCGACCCCGACGGCGCGGCGGGCACGACGATCTACGCCACGCCCGCGGGGGTCCGCGCGTGGGAGCGGACCCCCGCGCGCTGAGCCGCACCGCCCGTCCGCCGAGCGGCGCGCCCGGTCCGTGCCCGGTACGTGCCCGGTCCGTGCCCGGTACGTGCCCGGTCGGTGTCCGCAGTCAGTGCCGTGGGTCCGTGCCGTGGGTCCGTGCTGTGGGTCCGTGCGGTGGGTCAGCGCCGGGGCTCGCTCGTCCAGACCCGCACGTGGTCGACGAGCAGCGCCGCGGGAGCGGGCCGATGCCCGCGCTCGACGCCCATGCCGAGCACGATGTACATCGGCTGCGAGGGCACGTGCGCGCCCTGCACGACCGGCCCGGGCACCCCGTCGAGGTAGACCTGCAGCCGGCCCGGCTCCCACGACAGCCCGTAGGTGTGCCACGACCCTCCGTAGCCGACACCCGGGTCGCCGTACGGCGCCGAACCCGCCTGGGCCGGTTGCCCGCTCGCGTCACGCCAGTGCACGTTGAACGTCGGGCGCGCAGCCCCGCCGATGGTGCCGGAGAATTCGGCGATGTCGATCTCCGGCGGCCACTGGGCGTCGACGGGCGCGGGCAGCATCCAGAAGGCCGGCCAGTAGCCGTCCTGCGCCGGCACCTGCAGCCGCGCCTCGACATACCCGTAGGTGAAGGAGAAGTGCGCGCCGGTGTGCACGACGCCCGAGACGTGCCCGTAGCCGGCGCCGCCGAGCGGGTCGCGCACCTGCTGCGGCCGGGCCTGCAGCGCCAGGGTGCCCTCGGCGACCCGCACCTGGCCGGGCACGAAGAACGTGTCCTCGAGGTCGGGGTTGAACGGCGAGCCGTAGGTGTGCGGCGCCGTGCCGCGCCGGTCGGTCCACCGCGACGGGTCGAGCGCACCGCTGTCGAAGTCGTCCTCGAACGCCAGCGGGTGATCCGGCCCCGCAGGCGGCCCGGGCGTGTGCGCCACGAGCAGCGAGGTCACGGCGGCGAGCACGACGAGCAGCACACTCGCCGCGCCGAGCAGCAGCCGCGAGTGCCGACGCAGCAGCCGCCGCAGACGCTCGGGCCGGCGCCCCGGCGACCCACCTCGCCGACCGGACCCCTGCGACCCGCTCGGCCCGCTCGGCCCGCTCGGCCCGCTCGGTCCGCTCGGTCCGCTCGGTCCGCTCCGCGCGCCAGGTCCGCTCGACCCGGCGGCTTCACGGGCCCTCCTCGCGCGGTCGCCGAACCACTGCGCGAACAGACACGCCGGTGACCACCGGCGTGTCGGCACGTCCATCCGTTCGCCGACCATTCCTCGCCCCCTCGTCCGGCAGGTCCGTGCCCGGATGCCGCCCTCGTCCCGGCTGCCCACGCCTCTGCCCACCTGTGTGCGCCGCCACACCGCGACCGGCCTCTCGCGCACGCCGCGCCGCTCGCGGCCCAAACTCGCCCGCCGGGCGCACCACCCCGTCGGCCCACATGACGTAGTTGATTGTCCCCCAAGTCGATTGCGGCACCGACTCCTGCGCCTTCGGGCCACCCTACGGCGTCGCGCACCGACCCCGCGCCCCTCTCGCCGCCGGTAGGGTGCGAGGCGTCCTCGACCCGAACGGAGCCGCATGTCCGCCGATGCCCCCACCTCCCCCGGCACCCGCGCGTCGACGGACCGGGCACCCGACGTCATGACGGACGAGACGGACCGGACGAGCCGGACGGACCGGACGAGCGACCTCACGCCGTCGGCGTCGCTGACGGCGGTCGTGTGCTGCTACACGATGGCGCGCTGGGACGACACGGTCGCGGCGGTGGAGTCGCTGCGCGGCCAGGTGCATCCGCCGGCCCAGATCGTCGTCGTCGTCGACCACAACGAGGAGCTGCTCGCGGCGTGCCGCGGGCGCTGGCCGCAGGGCGTGACGATCCTGGCCAACGCGGGTCGCCAGGGCCTGTCCGACGGGCGCAACACCGGGCTGGCCGCGGCGACGGGGCAGATCGTGGCGTTCCTCGACGACGATGCCGCGGCGGCGCCGGACTGGTCCGCGCGGCTCGTGGACTGCTACCGCGACACCGACAGCCACACCGACAGCGACAGCGCAGGCGGCGGCGAGACACCCTCGGCCGCGCCGGGTCGGCTCGTCGTCGGCGCGGGCGGCTTCATCGAGCCGGACTGGCCCGGCGGCGCGCGCCCGACGTGGTGGCCGGCGGCGTTCGACTGGGTCGTCGGGTGCAGCTACACGGGCCTGCCGACGACACGGACCGCGGTGCGCAACGTCATCGGCGCCAACATGAGCGTGCGGCGCGAGCAGGCGCTGGCCGTCGGCGGCTTCAACCCCTCGATGGGGCGGGTCGGCACGACTCCGCTCGGGGGTGAGGAGACCGACCTATATATCCGGGTCACCGCGGCGACCCCGGGGGCGGTCGTCCTCTACGACCCGGCGGCGCGCGTGCGCCACCACGTGACGCCGCAGCGGGCGACGCTGCGCTACTTCACCTCGCGCTGTTACGGCGAGGGCCTGACGAAGGCGGCACTGTCGCGCCTGACCCGCTCATCGGCCGCGCTGTCGTCCGAATCCTCCTACGCGACAAGGGTCTTGCCGGTCGAATTCGCGCGGGGGCTGGTGTCCGCGGACCCGCGTCGGGGCCTGTGTGTGGCGCTCGGGCTCGCGGTCACGTGCGTCGGCTACGCGCGCGGCACGCTCGCCGCCCTGCGTCGCGAGCGCGGCACCGGGCACTGACCCCGACGGAGCGGGACAGCGCACCGGCGGGCGGCCGTCAGGCGCTGAGCGGCTCGACGGGGGTCTCCTGCCGGGAGCCCGGTGACGCGGGCAGCGCCTTGACGCGCTCGGCGCCGCGCCGCTCGACGAGGATCGTGCGCAGCACGCGCAGGCCGTCGCTGATCGCGTTGAGGTTGCTCACGCCGTGCACCCGGGCCCGCTCGACGCTGGGCACCTCGGTGACGGCCAGGCCCGCGGCGGCGACGCGGCAGGTCAGCAGCGTCTCGATCTCGAAGCCGTCGCCCCAGACCCGCCCGTCGCGGCCGGGCTCGGCGACCGTCGTGTGCGGCAGCCGCAGCGAGGGCAGGATGTCGGCCCAGAAGGCGTTGTAGCCGTAGCACAGGTCGGTGTAGGCGGTGCGCAGGATGAGGTTGGTCAGCAGGTTGAGGCCGCGGTTGCCCAGGCCCCGGATGAGCGTCAGGTCCTCGCTGCCGCCGCCGGGGCGGCACCGCGAGCCCTTCGCGAAGTCCGCGCCGGCGACGAGCGCGTCGACGAAGGCGGGGATCTCGGCGGGGTCGGCGGAGCAGTCGGCGTCGAACATCACGATGACATCGCCCGTCGCTGCCTCGAAGCCGCACACGAGCGCATTACCCTTGCCCGAGCGGGTCTGGCGCACGATCACCGCGTCGGGGCGCAGGCGCCGCGCGGTCGCGATCGTGTCGTCGGTGGAGTGCCCGTCGACGACGACGATCTCGGCGTCCTTCGGTAGCTGCGGCAGCACCAGTTCCAGGTTGCGAGCTTCGTTGAGCGTGGGCACGACGACGGAGACGGAAGGGGCGCTGGTGGTGCGCATCACGGGATCCTTGCCTAGGAGTGGGCCGACAATCGGAGGGCGCGAACATGAGAGTCCCTCGCCGACGACCCACGGTGATGCGCGGATCCCGGCGCGGAAATCGGAGGTCAAAGGACACCGATGGTGTCGGAACTCCCCTGTTGACGGCGCCACGCCGCGTCGTCCCTCCCCTGCGCCGGACGGCCTGGGTCATCCACCCCGAATTCGGATGTCCAAGACTGGTGTCCAGCGCGTGACGCCTCCCACCCTAGCCCTCGACGCACCGATCCGGCACCGAAAAGTCGGCGCAAAGTCTCGCGAGGCCTCGCCGAGTTGGGCTACGCGGCAGTGAAATTCACCGACAGGCTCCGGGAGCTCCGGCAGTCGGGCGACTGCCGGTGCGGCCACTGCCGCGCCGCTCATCAGCACTATCGCCGCGGCACGGACTGCTCCGCGTGCTCGTGCCCGCAGTTCCGGCGGCGGTGGCGCCGCGACTGACCCTCGACCCGGCGAGGTCACTTGCGCCACAACAAATTTCACGACCACGGGCCGGAATCGGTCGCATGGCGAGACTCCGCGAGATCGCATAGCGAGACGACGCTAGGGGCGCGCCGCCTCGGGCCACCTCAGGACCGGTCGTCGAGCAGCGCTCGCAGGTAGGTGCCGTAGCCGGACTTGGCCAGGGCGTCGGCCCGCGCGGCCAGGCCGTCGTCGTCGAGGAAGCCCATCCGCCAGGCGGCCTCCTCGGGGCAGCCGATCTGCAGGCCTTGGCGGGCCTGGATGGTGCGCACGAAGTCGCCGGCGTCGTGCAGGGAGTCGAACGTGCCGGTGTCGAGCCAGGCGGTGCCCCGCTCGAGCACGCTGACGCGCAGCCGGCCCTGATCCAGATACGTGCGGTTGACGTCGGTGATCTCGAGCTCACCGCGCGGAGAGGGGCGCAGGTCCGCGGCGATCTGCACGACGTCGTTGTCGTAGAAGTAGAGGCCCGGCACGGCATACCGGGATCGGGGGGCGGTCGGCTTCTCCTCGATGGAGCGCACCTGGCCCTGCTCGTCGAATTCGACGACGCCGTAGGCCGTGGGGTCCGCGACCTGGTAGGCGAAGACGACGCCGCCGTCGAGGCCGCGCAGGCGCTGCAGCTGGGTGCCCAGGCCGGCGCCGTAGAAGATGTTGTCGCCGAGCACGAGCGCGACCTCGTCACGGGCGATGAAGTCGGCGCCGATGGTGAACGCCTGCGCCAACCCGTCCGGCGACGGCTGCTGGGCATAGGTGATCGCGATCCCGAACTGCGAGCCGTCGCCCAGCAGCCGTTGGAAACCCTGCGCCTCATGCGGCGTCGTGATGACCAGCACGTCGCGCACGCCCGCCAGCAGCAGCGTCGTCAACGGGTAGTAGATCATCGGCTTGTCGTAGACCGGCACCAGCTGCTTGCTGATGCCCTGCGTGATCGGGTGCAGACGAGAGCCGGTCCCACCGGCGAGGATGATGCCGCGCATGGCCCCAGTCTCGCGGGCCGCGGCGCCGGTCGGGGCACGGGGCCCTGCGCCGGCCGGGACCGGGGCCCTGCGCCGGCCGGACCGGGGGTCAGTAGGCGCCGGAGCCGCGTAGGACGGCGCTGAGGGTGCGCACGAGGATGTGCAGGTCGCCCAGCGGTGACCAGTTGTCGACGTAGTGCAGGTCCAGGCGCAACGACTGCTCCCACGACAGGTCGCTGCGGCCGCTGACCTGCCACAGGCCGGTCATGCCGGGGCGCACCCGCAGGCGCCGCAGCGCGTCGGGCTCGTACTGCGCGACCTCGCGTGGCAGCGGTGGTCGCGGCCCGACCAGCGACATGTCGCCGCGCAGCACGTTGAGCAGCTGCGGCAGTTCGTCGATCGAGTAGCGCCGCAGGACGGCCCCGACGCGGGTGATCCGCGGGTCCCGGACCATCTTGAAGAGGACCTCGCCGGACGGTGTCGTCGCCAGCAACGCCTCGAGGCGCGACTCGGCGTCGGGGACCATCGTGCGGAACTTGTACATCGTGAAGGGCTCGCCCCGCACCCCGACCCGCTGCTGGCGGAAGAGGACCGCACCGCGGCCTGCACCGGCGCCGAGGTCGCCGAGGTCGCCGAGGCGCACGGCGAGCGCCGCGCCCAGGAGCACGGGGGCGAGCACGACGAGCAGCGCGGCCGCCCAGAGGCGGTCGAAGACGCCCTTGGCGACGTCGTGGGCGCGGGTGCCGGCGGGACGCTCGACGTGCAGCAGCGACAGGTGCGCCGAGGGGCGGATCGACAGCCGCGGCCCGGCGACGTCGAGCAGGCCGGGCGAGACGACGAGTTCGACGCCGCGCTCCTCCAGCGCCCACGTCAGGCGGCGCAGCACCGGCCCCGACAGGTCGGGGTGCGCCGCGACGACGACGACCTCGGCGGCGGTCGCGTCGACGACGTCGAGCACCGCATCCGGCTCGCCGAGCACAGGGACGCCTGCGATGTGATCGACGGGCAGCGCGTCGACGGCGCACGCCTCGGCGGGGCACCCGTCGGCAGGGCACACGTCGGTAGTTCGGGCATCGGTCGAGCGCACGTCGATGGCGCGCGCGTCGATGGCGCGCGCGTCGATGACGTGCGAGCAGGGCGCGGGCGAGTCCAGGTGCGCGTCGCTCGCGGTGATGGCGCAGACCGCGATCGGGCGCAGCCCCTGGGAGGCGTCGGAGCGCAGGCTCGTCACGAGCGCCGCGGCCGAGTCCGCACGCCCGACGATGACGGCGGTCTGCAGCAGGCGGCCGGCGCCGCGCCGCCGCCGCAGCCAGGTGCGCAGCGCCAGACGCGCGCCGGCGCTGCCGACGACGAGCAGCGGCACGACGAGCAGCAGGTAGCCGCGCGCCGGGGCGATGCGGGTCAGGTAGGCCAGGACGGCGACGAGCGCGACCCCGACCGTCGCGGCCCGGCCGACGACGCGCAGCTGGTAGGCGCCGATCGTCAGGCGCCGCCGGCCGTAGGCGTCGGAGGCGGCCAGCAGCCCGAGCCACGCCACGACGACGACCGGCACGAGCCAGAGGTAGGAGGTGCCGTCGCCGGTCCGGATGAGCGCGCCCGCGAGCGCGGCGAGCACCGCGACCGCGATGTCCAGCGGGATGAGTCGTCGCAGGTAGGCCGCATACCACCCGCTCCGGCGACCGGTGTCGGGCGCGTGGGCCGGTCGCGCGGCGTCGCCCGCGGTCGGTGTCGGCGAGGGCGTCGGTATCGACGTCGGTGCCGGTGCCGGTGCCGGTGTCGGTGTCGGTCTCGGTGTCGGGACGATCGCAGCGCTCGGCGATCGCGTCTGCGACGCGACCTGGGGGCCGCGCTCAGCACACAGATGTGTGTCGTCGAGATCCGCGCCGCCTGCCGGACGCCCCGCCATGATCGCCATGCCCTCTCCCGTCCTGCACCCCGGACTCCCGCGCGGGAGTCTGCGCGCGCCGGCCCCCCGCCGACCGGTGGCGGGCGTCCCCCGACACCCACCACTCCCGGACGCTCGTCCAGGTCAGGCTCAGGGTAGGCCGCCCGACCTGCTCCGGGGGTGCTCGATGCATCCAACGATCCCCGGGGCATCCCGGGGTGTCGGGTGGGGGTCAGGGGCGTGCCGCGGCCCGCCCGGCGGCGGCGTCGGGCGGCCCGGCGCCGCGAAGTCACCATGACGTCAGGCCGATTCGCACCGGCCGGCGGATCCCACGGCCCCGCGTGGGTCGCCGTGTCGACAGCGCCGCAGACCCCGCGGTCCGCCGCGACGTGTCGCACGTCACGCGGCCGGCGGGCCGTGCCGGCGGCGCGGCGGCGCCGATCCGCTCAGCCGGAGGCGGGCTCCAGGCGCGCCCAGACCGCGGCGTGGTCGCTGCCGGGCACGTCGAGGACGGCTTCGTCGGCGACGCCGCGGCCTCGGGTCAGGACGTGGTCGATGGCGACGAAGGGCGGCACGGCCAGCTCGCGGGGCCAGGTCCGCGGCCACGGCAGCCCGCGGGCCGGCATCCGGGTGGGCGCGCGGTCGAAGCCGGCGGCCAGCGCCCGGAAGGCCGGGTGGACCGGCCCGGAGTTGTAGTCACCGGCGAGCACGAGCCGCGGCTCGGTGCGGGCGTCGATCCAGTCGTGCAGGTCCTGCTGCTCGACGCGCCAGCGCTGCGGGTGGGTCCGCGGAGGCCACGGGTGGACCGCACGGATCAGTGTGCCGTCGGGCAGCGCGGCGCTGGGCTGGTCGAAGATGCTCGGCCGCTGCGTCGGGTCGTCCGGGGCGGCGCCGCGCCCGGCGCCCCCGCGCACCTCGCAGCGGCGCCGCGGCGCGTGCGGGCAGGTCAGGGGCTCGCGGGCGGCGATGACGGAGCCGCCCGCGTCGGTGCGCAGCGTGCCGACGGCATGCGGGAGCAGCGTCGAGAGCCCCGCGCGTCGCAGCGCCGCCCAGTGCTCGGGGGTCACCTCCAGCAGCACGAGCACGTCGACCTGCCGGTCTCGGACGAGGTCGAGGACCCGCGGCGCACTCGCCTGCCCGTATTCGGTGTTGAGGGTCAGCACCGACAGCGCCCCGACGGCCGCGTCGGGGGCGTCGGCCGCGTCGGGGGCGTCGGGGGCGTCGGAGGCGTCGGAGGCGGACTCGGATGCCGACGGAGCGGCAGACGCGCCGGACACCCCGGACGCGTCGGCGGTCGGCGTATCCGCGGGGTCGGACGCCGGCGGCGCGACGACGGGCCACAGCAGGAGCGCGGCCGACAGCACCGTGGCCGCCCCGGCGAGCGACAGGACACGCCCGGCCGGCGGCGCAGGGCGCTCGACGAGACGAAGCCCCTCGGGCAGGGGGCTGCCGGTACGGACGCTGCGCCCCGGCCCGAGGCGGCCGACGACGGCCGCGCCGCAGAGCCCGATGCCCAGGACGAGCAGGCCGAGCCCGGCGACGGGCGCGAGCGCCTGGATCATCGGCACGGGCCCGGCGAGGTCGACATACGGGACCGCGGCAGCGAGGGTCAGCGCCGCCGCCGCGACGACGAGCCCGACCCGGCGCAGCCCGGCGCTCACGCCAGCAGCACCTCCCGCAGCACGGTCGCGGCCCATTCGAGGATGTCGCGGTCGCGCAGGGGCCGGCCCCCCACGGGCGCGGTCTTGGGCGCGGGCACGAGGATCTGGCGGATCGCGGGCTTGACGAGCGTGCCCTTGTAGAGCCGCTGCAGCCGCAGCTGTTGGGATTCGCGCAGCTCGACGGGGGCGAAACGGATGTGGTTGCCCTGGATGCCGATGTCGGCGACGCCGGCGGCGCGGGCGATCGTGCGCAGCCGCGCGACCTCGAAGAGCACCTCGACCGGCTCGGGCATCGCGCCGTAGCGGTCGAGCAGCTCGGCGCGGATCTCCTCCAGCGCCGCCTCGTCCTCGACGGCGGCGAGCTTCTTGTAGGCCTCCAGGCGCAGCCGCTCCCCCGGCACGTAGTCGTGCGGCAGGTGCGCGTCGACGGGCAGCTCGATCTTCACCTCGACGGGCGCCTTGTCGCCCTCGCCGCGGTAGTCGGCGACGGCCTCACCGACGAGCCGCACATACAGGTCGAATCCGACACCGGCGATGTGGCCGGATTGTTCGCCGCCGAGCAGGTTGCCGGCGCCGCGGATCTCGAGGTCCTTCATCGCGACCTGCATGCCGGCGCCGAGGTCGGTGTGGCTGGCGATCGTCGCGAGCCGGTCGTGCGCGGTCTCGGTGAGCGGCTTGTCGGGCGGATACAGGAAGTAGGAGTAGGCGCGCTCGCGGCCTCGCCCGACCCGGCCGCGCAGCTGGTGCAGCTGGGAGAGCCCGAAGGTGTCGGCGCGGTCGAGGATCAACGTGTTGGCGTTGGAGATGTCCAGGCCGGTCTCGATGATCGTCGTGCAGACGAGCACGTCGAAGCGCTTCTCCCAGAAGTCCAGGACGACCTGCTCGAGCCGGTGCTCGCCCATCTTGCCGTGGGCGGTGGCGACGCGGGCCTCGGGCACGAGCTCGCGGATCCGGGAGGCGACGCGCTCGATGCTGCTCACCTTGTTGTGCACGAAGAAGACCTGCCCCTCGCGCATGAGTTCGCGCCGGATCGCGGCGGTGATCTGCTTCTCGTCGTAGGCCCCGACATACGTCAGGACGGGGTGTCGCTCCTCCGGTGGGGTCGCCAGGGTCGACATCTCGCGGATGCCGGTGACGGCCATCTCCAGGGTGCGCGGGATCGGGGTGGCCGACATGGCGAGCACGTCGACGTTGGTGCGCATCGCCTTGAGCTGCTCCTTGTGCTCGACGCCGAAGCGCTGCTCCTCGTCGACGACGACGAGCCCGAGCTGCTTGAAGCGGACGCTGGGCTGCAGGAGGCGGTGGGTGCCGATGACGAGGTCGACGCTGCCGGCGGCGAGCCCGTCGATGACCTCCTGGGCCTCTTTGTCGGTCTGGAAGCGCGAGAGCGCCTTGACCGTCACGGGGAACTGCGCATACCGCTCGGTGAAGGTCTGGTAGTGCTGCTGCACGAGCAGCGTCGTCGGCACGAGCACCGCGACCTGCGTGCCGTCCTGGATCGCCTTGAAGGCGGCCCGCACCGCGATCTCGGTCTTGCCGTAGCCGACGTCGCCGCAGATCAGGCGGTCCATGGGGACCTCCTTCTCCATGTCGGCCTTGACCTCTTCGATGCTGGAGAGCTGATCGGGGGTCTCGATGTATGCGAACGCGTCCTCGAGCTCGCGCTGCCACGGGGTGTCGGGGCCGAAGGCGCGGCCCTTCGTCGCCATCCGCGCGCTGTAGAGGCGGATGAGCTCGCCGGCGATCTGCTTGACGGCCTTGCGGGCCCGCGACTTGGTCTGGGCCCAGTCGGAGCCGCCGAGCTTGTTGAGCGTCGGGGCCTCGCCGCCGACGTAGCGGGTCACCTGGTCGAGCTGGTCGGTCGGCACGAAGAGCCGGTCGCCGGGCTGGCTCCGCTTGCTCGCGGCGTATTCGAGCACGAGGTATTCGCGGGTGGCGCCCTGGACGGTGCGCTGCATCATCTGCACGAAGCGCCCGACGCCGTGCTGCTCGTGGACGACGTGGTCGCCGGGGCGCAGCGACAGCGGGTCGACCTGGTTGCGTCGCCGCGAGGGCATCCGCCGCATGTCGCGGGTGGAGCCGGCCGCGGCGCCGCTGCCCTCGATGAGGTCGGCCTCGGTGACCACGACCAGACCGGCGGCGGGCGCGACGAACCCGTGCCCGGCGGTCGCGCTCGTCACCTGCACGACGCCCGCCTCCGGCTCGGCGTCGGGGGTGAGGCGGAAGGGGACGCCGCGGTCGGCGAGCACCTCACCGGCCCGCTTGCCCAGGCCGGCGCCGGCGGTGACGAGCGCGACGATCTGCCCGTCGGTGACCCAGCGCCCGACGTCGCTCAGGGCGGCGTCGGTGTCTCCGCGGTAGGGCGTGATCGGCGCCGTGTCCGATCGCAGGTAGAGGGTGTCGGCGTCGTCGCCGCCCTCGGGCAGCAGCGCCGAGGGCCCGGTCGCGTCGCCGGCCGGGTCGTCGCCGGCCAGGTCGGTCGGGGCGTGCGCGAAGGGGCTCAGGGACCACCAGGGCACGCCGGCCTCTCGGGCGTGGGCGCGCACCTGGGCCAGGGTCCGGTAGCTGCCCTCGCCGAGCAGGCCGCGCAGGTCGACGGGGATCGCGTTGCCCGCGGCGGCGTTCGACCAGCTCGCCTCGAGGAATTCCTCACTCGTGGTGACGAGGTCGTGGGCGCGGGTGCGCACCCGCTCGGGGTCGAGCAGCACGGTCGGCGAGCCGTCGGGCAGGACGTCGAGCAGCGACTCCATCCCGTCGACGAGGGCCGGGCCGAGCGACTCCATGCCCTCGACCGCGATGCCCTCGGCGAGCTTGGCGAGCATGTCGGCGACGCCGGGCAGCTGCGCGGCGAGGTCGCGCGCGCGGGCGCGGACGGGCTCGGTGAGCAGGATCTCCCGGCAGGGCGGCGCCCACAGGGTCGTCGGCAGCGCGGCGCCGAGGTCGGCGGCGGTCAGGGAGCGCTGGTCGGCGATCTTGAAGGGCCGGATCTCCTCGACCTCGTCGCCGAAGAACTCCACCCGCAGCGGGTGGTCCATCGTCGGGGGGAAGACGTCGAGCACCCCGCCGCGGACGGCGAATTCGCCGCGCCGCTCGACGAGGTCGGTGCGCGTGTAGGCGGCCCCGGCGAGCGCCTCGACGACGTGCTCCAGCGGGTAGTCGTGCCCGACCTCCAGCGCGACGGGCGTCAGGTCCCCCAGGCCGCGGGCGATCGGCTGCAGCAGCGAGCGCACGGGCGCGACGACGATCGACAGCGGCCCGTCCTCGGCTCCCGGCGGACCCGGGTGCGCGAGACGGCGCAACACCGCCAGGCGCCGCCCGACGGTGTCGCTGCGGGGCGAGAGCCGCTCGTGCGGCAGCGTCTCCCAGCTGGGGAAATTCGCCACCTCGTGCGCCGGCAGATAGGCCGACAGCGCGTCGACGAGGTCTTCGGCGGCCCGGTTCGTCGCGACGACCGCCAGCACGACGGGCCGCGGGGCGCTCTGGTGCCCGACCGGGTCGGCCGGCTCGGCCGTCCCCCGCAGCGGCTCGACGAGCGAGCTGAGCACGGCCGGGCGGGCGCCGTCGGCGACCGTGACATCGACGAAGGGCGCGCTGCGGGGCTCCGCGGCGAATTCGAGCAGGCGGGCCAGCGCCCGGTCGTGGACCAGGGCCGGCAGGAGCCGGGACAGCGACATGAGGGCAGTGACTTCCGACGAGGTACGGGCGTGCGCAGAGGCCCGGGCAGACAGGTGCCCAGGCACCCCGGTGCGAGGTGCGCGACAAGCCTAGGTGTCACCACCGACAGGCTTCGCCGCCGCCGCGTGCGCCCGGTTCACCCCCGATGCGGCAGCCGACGGCACAGACCCCGTCCTCGCAGCGATGTGCGGCGAGCGCACCCACAGCCACACAGACCGTTGTTAGGCTTCTCACCTGGTCAATTGCAGTTGCGGTCAGGGGGACGGTCACGCCGACGGCGACCGGTCGGAGAGATATCCCGATGGGGCCCGGGACTCTCGGAGGAGCCCCCTCTGACCTGCGCACGGACGCATTCACAGGGGGATAGGCATGTCGGTCGACATGGCACACGACTCGACTGCGCAGCTCGGCTCGTCGCCGATCGCTGCGGTCGGTCACGGGCGGGGCACCTCGAGCGGGGCCGTCACCGATCTGTCGCAGCGGCGCCGCGCAGCGCGCATCGCGCATCGACGCTTCACGTGGCTGCCCTCGGGGTCGAATCCGTCGGCGCCGGATCCGTCGGCGTTTGATTCGTCGGCGTCCGATTCGTCGGCGTCCGATTCGTCGGGGTCCGATTCGTCGACGTCCGAGCGGCGCTCGGGCGAGCGGATGCTCAGCGTCCGCGTCGACGAGCCGGACGGGCGCATCGCCCGGGGCGCCGTCGTCATCGCCGGCTCCTTCGACCGCGAGGCCGTCGTGTCCTTCCGCACGACCCGCGCACTGGCGGCCGCCGCCCGCGACGCCGGCTTCGTCGCCTACACCTTCGCGTGGTCCGGCGACGGCGACTCCTTCGCCCTCGAGGCGAGCGAGGACCCCGCGACCGCGTGGGTGCAGGACCTGACCGCCGTCACCGGGCACGCTCGCTCGCTCGTGGGGCCGCAGGCGCCCGTGCACGTCGTCGGGCTGCGGCTCGGCGCGAGCATCCTGGCCGCGACCCCGCGCTCGGGCCCGGGGCGACGCCTCTATTGGGAGCCGGTGACCGGCGCCGCCTTCGTGCGCAACCACTCCCTCATCCGCCGCTCCTCGGTGCCCGTGCCGCTGGCCGACGAGGGCGTCGAGCTCGACGGCGCACTGCTCACCCCGGCGCAGGTCGCCGGCATCCGCACCCTCAAGGCCCCGACGCGCGCCCAGCTGGAGACGACGGGCCTCGACGGGGCCGACGGCGAGGGCACGCCGGCCGACGTGCTGCGCAAGGAGGCGGACCCGCGCGCCGGGATGCGCCTGGCCCTGGGCGCGCCCTACTTCTCGCACGTGCCGCTGACCTCGATCGAGGAGGTGCTCGCCCAGCTGCCCGTCGGCGAGCCCGTCGTCCTGCCGCGCTGGAGCGTCGAGCCGACCGCGACGCTCCGCGTCCGCGACCCGCGCGGCGAGCAGGTCACCGTCACCGAGACCCTCGTCGAGGTCGGGCCGCAGCGACTGCCCGCGATCCGCACACAATCCTTTGACGTTCCCTCGCGGGCGGCGGTGCTCTTCACCGCGATGGGCTCGGAGGTCAAGGCCGGGCCGGGGTCCTTCTGGTCCACCGCCGCGCGCACGCTGGCCGCCGACGGCGTCGTCAGCCTGCGCGCCGACCGCAGCGAGATCGGTGACGACGCCGACCCCGCGCTGGCCCCCGAGCCGCGCCCGTATGTCGAGTCGGCCGTCACCTCGATCGCGGCGGCGAGCGCCGAGCTGGCCCGCGAGGGGCTGCCGATCATCGGCGTCGGCGTGTGCGCCGGCGCCTGGGCGATGTTGCGCGCCACCGGAGCCGGACACGCCGCGCAGTTGCGCGAGATCCTCGGCGTCAACGTCGTCCACTGGGCGCCCGACCCGGGCGTCTACACCGAGGCGTTCTACGCGCACTACCACGGGCAGGAGTCGGCCGAGCGCGCCGGCGCCGCCGACAGTGCGGACAGCACCGACGGCTCCGAGGGCTCCGACGACGAGCAGGAGACGGGCGCACCGCGCGCCCGTCGCTCCCCGCGCGAGCGACTGCAGACGCTGGGCGACACCCTGTCGACCGAGCTGGCGATCCGCTACCCGCGGCTGCGCTCGGCCCTGCGTCACGACGTGCCGCTCGACCTCGCCGAGCCGCTGCTGCGGCAGGTGCCGCGCCGGGTGGGCCTGACGTTGCTGTACGGCACGCACGACCACCGCATCTTCGTCGGCAAGGGCGGCCGCCGCTCCGTGCGCCGCGCGCAGAAGCGCGGCATGAGCATCGGCGTGATCAACGACCCGACCATCGACCACAGCCTCTTCGCCCACCGCGGCCAGCAGGCCACGCTGGCGCTGCTGCGCACCAGGATCGACGCGGTCACCGGCCTCGACCGCGGCCAGGCGTCGTCGTGACCGCCCACACCCCCGCGCGCCCGGCGCCCACACGGACATCGGCCGGCGAATCGCACACTGATGTGTGGAGCCAGCCGGTCGCGGCGCGCCCACAGGTGGCCGACGTGCAGCACACCGATCCCGCCGTCGGGCCCGCGCTGACCCGCTACATCGACGCCTTCCACGCGGGCGCGTCGATCCTCGTGCGCCCGAAGGCCGCCTTCGACGGCCTCGACGCCGTCGTCGCCGCGGTGCGTGGTCTCGCGCCGGGGTCGCTGCTGGTCACGGACCTGGAGGAGATCACCGACGACCACGCCGCCGTCGTGCCCACCGAGGCCGACCCGCCCGCTTCGGCGACGGAGCCGGCCTGGTCGGAGCCGCTGCTGGCCTACCACACGTCCGGGTCGACGGGCTCGCCCAAGTGCGTCATCTACCGCCGCAGCCAGGTGCTCTCACACGCCCGGGCGGTGAGCGAGGTGCTCGAGCTCGGTGAGGAGCACATCTACGCGGCGTTGCCGCCGATGCGCTTCGCCTACGGGTTGAGCATCGTCAACAGCCACCTGCTCAGCCGGGTGCCGGTGACGTTCACGACGACCGACTGGGGGCTGCCGGGTCTGGCGCAGCTCGCCGCCGGCGACGACCGCCCGCTGGCGATCTACGCGTTGCCGCAGCACACGCCGCTGCTGCTCGCCTGCGATCTGCCCAGCGACCGGCTCGCGCGGCTCTTCATCGCGGGCGGGCGCCTGTCGGGGGCCTCGGCCGCCGCGCTGGCCAGGCGCTTCCCCGGCATGCGGCTGACGAACATGTACGGGCAGGCCGAGATGGGCCCGCGCCTGGCGACGTGGGACGGCCGGCCGGCGGACTTCACCGAGGGGCTCATCGGGCGCCCGATCCCCGGTGTCGGGCTCGACGTCGGCGAGGACGGGCAGCTGCTCGCGCGCAGCGACCACGCGATGAGCGCCTGCCTGCGTCCGCCCTACGAGGCCGTCGCGGACTTCGCCGGCTCGCGGCAGGCCGTGCGCACCGGCGACCTGGGCGGGCGCACCGCGGACGGCCTGCTGCGTCATGAGGGCCGCGCCGACCACATCGTCAACGTCGCCGGCACAAAGGTCGATATCCGGCGCGTCCTGTCGATCGTGCAGGACGTGGCCCGACCGCTGCTCGTCAACGTCGGCAGCCGACCGACCCGCACCGGCGGCGACGCCGTGCCCGTCATCGAGATGGTGCCCGACGGGCCCGCCCCGCGCAGCACCACGCCGATCCGGCGCGCGCTGCACGGCGAGTTCGGCTCGCTGGCAGCACTGTTCGACCTGAAATACGTAGACCGTCTGACTCTGAAGGAGAGTGGCAAGTGAGCACTGTGCAGGAGCGCTGCGACTGGATCACCGAGCAGGTGCACCGACTCGCACGACGCGGGGCACTCGTGCAGCTGTCGGGGGGCATCGACTCCTCGGTCGTCGTGCATCTGTGCGCGAAGGCCCTGGGGGCGGACAACGTCGTCGCGCTGTACCTTCCGGACAGCTCGACGGGGCCGGACACGAAGGCCTTCGTCGAGGCCGCCGCCGCGAGCGCCGGGGTGCGTCTGCTGGAGCGCTCGATCGCCGCGACCATCGAGGCGCAGCAGCCGATCGCGGGCATCACCGAGCTCATCCAGCGGTACGAGCCCGGCTACGACCCGACGACGCACGCCTACTCGGTCAACGCCGCGACGAACGTCGCCCGCCGCCTCGGCGCCCTCGTCTACGAGGTCGCGATCGGCCCGCGCCACGGCAACCCGGAGAAGACCCTGCGGCTGTCGGTCGATGACCTGCGGGCGCTCATCGCCTACCAGAACCGCAAGCAGCGCACCCGCATGCTCTTCGCCTACGCCGAGGCCGAGGCGCTGGGGTATGCGGTGGTCGGCGCGAGCAACGGCGACGAGCTCGACACCGGTTTCGTCGTCAAGTACGGCGACGACGCCGCCGACATCTGCGCGATCGGCGACCTGACGAAGCCGCAGGTCTACGACTTCGCCCGCGAGCTCGGGGTGCCGCAGCAGATCATCGACCGGACGCCGACGACGGACACCTACGCGCTGACGCAGACGCAGGAGGACTACTACTACGCGCTGCCGGCGGACGTGCTGCGCCGCTTGGTGGGCGACGGGGACGCCGCCCCCAGTGACGAACTCATCGAAGAGGCCCTGCCGTCCGCGCCGGGGTGGAACGCCCGCGCGCTGCGCCAGGCGGCGTCCGGCCTCGCCGCGTCGCTGCGCTACCAGCGGACGCGGAGCCTGCGCCCGTGAGCGCCGCCGGCGCGACCGACCTGTCCCCCAGCGACACCGACACCGACACCGACATCCACACCGACACGAGGCAAGGACACATGAAACCCGACTGGACCACCGTCGAGGCCGACCTGCTGGACAACGTCTTCTACGCGTTCGACGCCGCGCAGGTGCGCGCCAGCGACGACCTGCCCAAGGACGGCATGCTCGACTCGTTGTCGATCGTCGCGATCCTCGAGGCGCTCATCGAGGCGACCGGTCAGGAGGAGGCCTTCGACGACGCGCAGGCCGACGACTTCCGCAACCTGGCGGCGATCCGCGAGCTGTACGAACGGATCTGACGTGTGCGGCTTCGCGGTCGTCATCGGCCCGCAGGCCGTGCGGGCCGCGCAGGCCGCCCCCGGCAGGCACGCGCGGGTCGCGCGCGTCGAGGAGGCCCTCGCGCGGCGCGGGCCCGACGAGACGGCGTGGCATCGCAGCGACGAGGCGATCGTCGCCTCCTCCCGGCTCATCCACTGGGAGGAGGGGGCGGCCACCCAGCCGTTCACCGACGGCGCGGGAGGTTTCGGCGTCTTCAACGGCGAGCTGTTCAACCTCGCCGCGCTGCAGGAGCGGCTCGGCGCGCCGGGCGCCTCGGAGATCGAGGTGCTGGTCCGCGGGCTGCGCGCCGAAGGGCCGGGATTCTTCGCGGCGATCGACGGGCAGTTCGCGGCGGTGCTGCGGACGCGCGCGGGCGAGCCGTATGTCGCCGTGCGCGACCGGTTCGGGATCGCCCCGCTGTATGTCGCGCCCGTCACCGGCGGCGTCGCGCTCGCCTCGAACCTGGCGTCGCTCATGGCCCTGGCCGACGCGCCGTGGGGCCTGTCGCTGCGCGGGCTGCGCGGGGTGCTCACGACCTGGGCGCCGACGGACGGCTCGACGGCCGTCGCGGGGGTCAGCCAGGTCGCGCCCGGCGAGCTCATCGTCGCCGCCGGCGACGGCACGTGGCGTCGCGAGAGCTGGGCCGCCGGGGCGTTCCCCGAGATCGACGACGCGGACGCCGCGGACGCCGCGAGTGCGCCGGCGCCCGACGAGGCTGCCGCGGAGGCGCTCGCCGAGCAGCTCGAGATCGCGCTGGGAGTCGCCGTGCGCGACCGGCTGCGCTCGACGACGCCGGTGTCGTGCCTGGTCAGCGGCGGGATCGACTCGACGATCATCGCGACCCTCGCCGCCGGCATGGGCGTGCGCACCGGGGTCGGGCTCGTGCTCGAGGGCGACGAGGTCGTCGGCGCCCGTCAGCGGCAGGTCGCCCGGGCCTGCGGCCTGGAGCTCATCCAACACACGCTGACGCCCGCGGAGGTCGTCGAGGTGCTGCAGCGGTATGTCTCGACGCGTCGCGTGCCGCTCGTGCGGCTCGGCCCCGTCGGCATGAGCGCCCTGGCCCGTCGCGCCCGCCGCGAGGGCATCCGCGCGGTGCTCTCCGGAGAGGGCGCCGACGAACTCTTCGCCGGGTACGACTCCTACCGGATCCTGGCCGCGCGGGCCGGGCGCTTCGGGCCCGTCTCCGAGCTGGACTGGGGCGCCTTCGGGGAGCCGGAGTTCGACGCCGAGCGCGGCCCGCGGTGGGCCCGGGGATACTGGCGCTCGCTCGTGCGGCTGGCCTCGGGCACCCCGACCGGGCGCGGCGACCTGCTGCGGCCGGTCGCCGCGATGCTGAGCGACGCGTTGACGACGGCCGACGCCTCGGGCTCCAACGCCTCGCCGTCCCATGCCAGGACCTCCGGCGTCGAGACCTCCGGCGGCGAAGGCTCCGGTGCCGAGACGCCGGCGCGTGATCCGCTGCTGGCCCGGCGCGGGGACGATCTGCGTGATCTGCTCGGCGCCTACCTCCTGACGGTCCAGGGCGATCACGCGTGGATGGAGGAGTCCGTCGAGCTGCGTCCGCCGTATCTGGCCCGCGGCGTCGCGGACCTCGCGCTGACCCACTCCCCCGGCGACTTCGTCGCGATCGGCGGCGGCAAGCAGCCCGTGCGGCGGGTGCTGCGCCGGCTCGCGGCAGCGAACCCCGCCCTCGCCGAGCTCGACTTCGCCAAGGCGGCATTCCGCGTCGACGTGCGTTTCGTGCTGCGGGACCCGGCGGCGTTCGAGCAGCTCACACAGCTCATGGCCGCTGCGCCGCGGGACCTGCTCGACACCGACGGCGTGCTCGCCCGAGCCGCGCACTGCGCCCGCGTCGGCACGTGCAGCGAGGCCGAGTCCATGCTCTTCACCTTCGCCGCAAGCCTGGGGGTCTTGGCCCGGACGGTCGAGGCCGACCGTGCCGGCGCGCAGGACACCCTCCAGGAGCAGCCCCCGGAGCAATCGGTGGCGGCCGCCCCGGACCCGACGGGGAGCCGGGGGTGAGCCACGAGGCCTGCAGCGGCTGGCTGCAGGCCCCGGGCGGACCCGTCCCCGTGCGGATCCGCGAGCCTCGCGGCCGCGCGGCCGGTGTGATCAGCCCGGTCGATCAGAGCGGCGCAGTCGATCAGAGCGGCGCGGTCGATCAGAGCGGCGCGGTCGATCAGAGCGGCGCGGTCGGCGCCGTCGTCATCGTGCCGCCGATCGCGCTCGACGCGGCGATCGCCATCCGGGCCGTGCACGCCCTGGCGATCGCCGCGGCCGACGCGGAGCTGCTGTCCTACGTCTTCCCGCTACCGGGCGACGGTGACGCACCG
>JAVTVZ010000203.1:0-4828 GCA_032229625.1 Dermatophilaceae bacterium
CTGGTCCGCGTCGAGGATTGTGACTCCGAGGGCCTGACGAGGGCACCGCACGAGGCAAGACCTGGGACACCACGCTCGTGGTGACCTGGGTCTTTTTTTGTGCCCGCGCACTGCTGCGCGGCCGAGTCACGCACGGATCGAGGAGGATTCGATGGCGGTCGACTTCGCCACCCTGGCCGACGACATCGTGGATGCCGTCGGCGGCACCGGCAACATCGCGGGGGCGCGGCACTGTGCGACCCGCCTGCGCATGGAGTTGCGCGACGAGAGCAAGGCCCAGACCGAGCGCATCACGGCGATGGCGGGCGTCGTCACCGTCGTCCACTCGGGCGGGCAATACCAGGTCGTCATCGGCAACGACGTGCCCCACGTCTACGCGCAGATCGCCAACCGGCTCGAGGACGCCGGCGACGGCGGCGACGCCCCCGCCCGGGCCGGCGGCAACCTGCTCGACCGCTTCATCGAGCTCGTCAGCTCGATCTTCCACCCCATCCTGTGGTCGCTGGCCGGCGCGGGCCTCTACAAGGCGTTCCTCGCGCTCTTCGTCACGCTCGGCTGGATCAGCGACCAGACCACCGGATATGTCGTGCTCGCCGCCGCGTCCGACAGCCTCATCTACTTCCTGCCGGTGCTGCTCGCGGTCACCGCGGCCAAGCGCTTCAAGGCCAACGCCTACACCGCGATGGCCGTCGCCGGCGCCCTCGTCTACCCGAGCATCATCGAGCTCAACACCGCGACCGAGCCGCTGACCTTCTACGGCATCCCGCTGGTGATGATGAGCTACGTCAGCTCGGTGCTGCCGATCATCGTCGCGGTGTGGCTGCAGGGGTATCTCGAGCGGTTCCTCATCGCGCGGCTGCCCAGCGCGATCCGCAACTTCACGACCCCGCTCGTGGTCATGCTCGTCATGGTGCCGCTCGTGCTGCTGACGGTCGGCCCGGCGACGACCCTCGTCGCGGCGGGCATCTCCAGCGCGGTGACCTGGCTCTTCGCGGTCGCGCCGTGGGCGGCGGGCGCGGTGCTCGGCGGCCTGTGGCAGGTCTTCGTGATCTTCGGCCTGCACTGGGGTCTCGTGCCGATCATGCTGCAGCAGCTCACCGAGGGCTTCTCGGTCATGGCCGGCCCGCTCGTCGGTGCCGTGCTCGCGCAGGCCGCCGCGACCTTCGCCGTCATGCTGCGCACCCGTGACGCCGAGACCAAGAAGCTCGCCGGCCCGGCCACCCTGTCGGGCTTCCTCGCCGGCGTCACCGAGCCCGCGATCTACGGCATCAACCTGCCCCGCAAGCTGCCCTTCTACTTCGGCGTCGTCGGCGGCGCGGTCGGCGGCATCATGGCCGGCATGGCCGGGGCGGGCAACAACGCCTTCGCGTTCCCCTCGCTCATCGGCCTGCCCGCCTGGCTCGCGACGCCCAACCTGCCGCTCTTCTTCGCCAGCATCGTCGTGGCCGTCGTCATCGCCTTCACGCTGACGTTCTTCTTCGGCGTCAAGGACCCCGAGCCCGGCGCCGACGACGCGACGCTCCTGCCCGCCGCGCCGGCCCCCGGCGCCGAGAACCCCAGCACCCAGACCCCCAGCGACGACGACACCCTCGCGACGCCCGGCGGCGTAGAGCCGATCCCCGCGGCCGGCACCCAGATCGCCATCGCCGCCCCGATGGACGGGCGCCTGGTCGCCCTGCGGGATGTCGCCGACCCCGTCTTCTCCGGCGGGTCGATGGGCGCCGGCGTGGGGATCGTGCCCGACTCCGGCACCGTCTACGCCCCCGTCGCCGGCACCGTGGTCGTCGCGATGAAGACCGGGCACGCCTACGGCATCCGCAGCGACGACGGGGTCGAGGTGCTCGTCCACGTCGGGCTCGACACCGTCAACCTCCAGGGCGCCGGCTTCACCGCGCACGTCGCCAAGGGCGACCGCGTCGAGGTCGGGCAGGTGCTCGCCGAGGTCGACCTGGCCGCCGTGCAGGCCGCCGGATACGACCCGACGACCGTCATGCTCATCACCAACACCGCTGCCCAGCGCGAGGTCGGCATCGTCACCGCCGAGCACCTCGCCCACGGCCGGACCGCCATCATCGTCACCAAGTGAGGACCCCGATGACCACCAGGATGACCACCAGCACGACTCCGACGACCGGCACCGCGACCTTCCCGCAGGGCTTCCTGTGGGGCGGGGCGACGGCCGCCAACCAGCTCGAGGGCGCCTACGACGCCGACGGCAAGGGCCTGTCCATCCAGGACGTCATGCCGCACGGCATCATGGCCGCCCCGACGGCCGAGCCGACCCCGGACAACCTCAAGCACGAGGGCATCGACTTCTACCACCGGTATGCCGAGGACATCGCGCTCTTCGCCGAGATGGGCTTCACGGTCTTCCGCTTCTCCATCGCGTGGAGCCGCATCTTCCCGCGCGGCGACGAAGAGACCCCCAACGAGGAGGGCCTGGCCTTCTACGACCGGGTGCTGGACGAGTGCGAGAAGCACGGCATCACCCCGTTGGTGACGATCAGCCACTACGAGACGCCGCTGCACCTGGCGCGCACCTACGACGGCTGGGCGGACCGGGCGATGATCGGGTTCTTCGAGCGTTACGCCCGGGTGCTCTTCGAGCGCTACGGCGACCGGGTCACCTACTGGCTGACGTTCAACGAGATCAACGCCGTGCTGCACGCCCCGCTCATGGCCGGCGGCATCTGGACGCCCAAGGACCAGCTGTCCAAGCAGGACCTCTACCAGGCCATCCACCACGAGCTCGTCGCCTCGGCGTCGGTCACGCGGATCGCGCACGAGGTCGACCCCGAGCTCAAGGTCGGCTGCATGGTCATCGCGATGCCGACCTATCCGCTCACGCCGGACCCGGCCGACGTGCTCGCGGCCCGCGCCATCGAGCACAGCAACTACACCTTCGGTGACGTGCACTGCCGCGGCGAATACCCCGGCTACTTCCTGCGCACGCTGGCCGAGGACGGCGTGGAGCTGACCATCACCGACGAGGATCGGCAGACGCTGCAGCACACGGTCGACTTCGTGTCGTTCAGCTATTACGTGAGCATCTGCGCGAGCGCCGACCCGGAGGCGGAGGCGGGGCCCGGCAACATCTTCGCGGGCGTGCGCAACCCCACCCTGCCCGAGTCGCAGTGGGGCTGGCAGATCGACCCCGTCGGCCTGCGGATCGTGCTCAACGACTACTGGGAGCGGTGGGGCAAGCCGCTGTTCATCGTCGAGAACGGGCTGGGCGCCAAGGACGAGCTCGTCGACGGGCCCGACGGGCCGACGGTGCAGGACGACTACCGGATCTCCTACCTCAACGACCACCTCGTGCAGGTGCGCGAGGCGATCGCCGACGGGGTGCATCTGCTCGGCTACACGAGCTGGGGGCCGATCGACCTGGTCAGCGCCTCGACGGCGCAGCTGAGCAAGCGCTACGGCTTCATCTATGTCGACCGCGACGACGACGGCAGCGGGTCGCTGGCGCGCTACCGCAAGAAGTCGTTCGGGTGGTATCGCGACGTCATCGCGAGCAACGGCGCGACGCTGCAGGGCTGAGACGTCACACATCTGTGTGCGGTCCGGAGGGCGTCACGTCGGCGCCCTCCGGCCCTCCCCTCCGCCGGTCGGGCACGATCCGAGGGACAATCAGCAGACATTCGGCAAATAACGGACAGGGACGAGGCAGTGCAGATCCTGCGGGTCTTCAACAACAACGTCGTGCTCGCGCGCGACGAGCTGAGCCGCGAGGTCGTGCTCACCGGGCGCGGCGTCGGCTTCGGCGCCCGCCCCGGCGCGCAGGTCGACGAGGCGAAGATCGCGCGGCGCTTCGTGCCGGCGGAGAATCCGGAGTCCGTCGCCGCCCTCATCGCGGAGATCCCGCCGCAGCGGCTGCGGCTCGTGGAGACCCTCTTCGCCGACGCCGTCGCCGAGCTGGGGGCCCGGCTGCCGCCGCTGGCCGTCGTCGCCTTCGCCGACCACGTCCACCAGGCCATCGAGCGCGTCTGCCGAGGCGAAGAGATGACGTATCCGCTGCGGGCCGAGGTCGCCTACCTGCATCCGGCCGAACTCGCCGTCGCCGAGCGCCTGCTCGCCCGCCTCAACGAGCATCTGACGGCGCCGCTGCCCGACGGCGAGGCCATCGCGCTGGCGATGCACCTCTTCCACACCGTCACCGGCAGCCCGAGCATGGCGCAGACCTACGTGCAATCCGCGCTCATCGGGCAGGTCTTCGACACGCTCGCCCAGGCCTACGGGCCGTCGTTCGACCCGTCGTCGATCGACGCGGCGCGCTTCGCGGCGCACCTGCGGTATTTCTTCGCGCGCGCCCGCCTCGACGCGCAACTCGACGGGGAGGTCGGCGCCGTCGGCGCGACGCTGCTGGCCGCCCGACCGGACGCCTACCAACTCGCGCAGCGGATCGCCGCCCTGCTCGAGCTGCGCCTCGACACCCGCGTGTCCGACGACGAGATCGTCTACCTCTCACTGCATGTCGCGCGCCTGGAGGCAGGGATGCGGCGCGCGACGCCGCCGTGAGCGGCCCACCGCGGGGGCCCTCCATGGGGCCGGCCGTGCCCGCCGCGGGGGCCAGACGTGCGGGGCCACGCCGTCCAGTCGCACGGCCCGGACGGCGACCCTGACGCCTCGTCAGGGTCGCGGTGGGCCGTGAGTGGCGGATAGAGTCCGTGCTTGGGGAACCACACACACGACTTTGGGGGAAGTCCATGTATCACCTGTGCGCCACGAGCGTGGCGAACGGATACCAGTACACCGTGACCGACGACGCCGGGCGCGTCCTCGACCGCCGGACCACACCGCGCATCTACAAGGGCGCCGTCGTCGC
>JAVTVZ010000204.1:0-4816 GCA_032229625.1 Dermatophilaceae bacterium
CGACCAGATCAACCGGGGTGTCGCCTGCCTTAACCTGGCCGTATGGGTCAGCTCTCCGGGATGACGATCGCCCTCAACGCGGGCGACAACGGCGACGTCCTCGACTTCTACACGCGGGTCTTCGGGCGCGGGCCGGACACGGCGCCGATGGACGACTTCCTGGAGTGGCAGATCTGCTCGGGCACGTGGCTGCAGCTGTCGACGGGCCACGACCGGCCGGGCGGCAACAACGCGCGGGTGCGCTTCGAGGTCGAGGACATCGACGTGGCCGTCGAGCGGGTGCGCGAGGCGCAGGTGCCGATCGGTGAGGTCGTGCGCGTGCCCGACGTCGTGGCGTTCGCGAACTTCTCCGACAACTGGGGCAATGCGCTCGGCTTCTACGAGCTGCTCAGCGCCCGCCAGCTGACGACCGAGGAGGAGCGCCGCCAGCAGGAGGCCGAGCACGCCGCCCGCCAGGCCGCCAAGGAGGCTGCCGAGCAGCAGGGCGACGCCGCGGCCGTCATCGACGAGCGCACCGCGAAGCTGCCGCCGATCCCGCAGGACGGCTCCGTGCCCGGCGTCACCGGGCCGACGCGACGCGGCTGACCCGAGGACCCTCCCGGCCCCATCGGGCCCACGCCCCGACGCGACCCCTCGCGGCCGGGCGCGTCGCGCTGCCCACCCTCTCTTGACACCTCTTCGGTTCGGTGGTTCATTAGTCATGTAATGAACCACCGAAGGAGTCGAGCATGTTCGACGGGCGCGAACCCATCTACGTGCAGATCGCCGAGGCGATCCGCGCCGAGATCCTCTCCGGGGCGCTCGGCGAGGGCGATCAGGTGATGTCGACCACGCAGTATGCGACGACCTACCGGATCAACCCGGCGACCGCCGCGAAGGCCTTCACCGAGCTCGTCGACGAAGGGGTGCTCGTCAAGCGCCGCGGCATCGGCATGTTCGTCGCGCAGGGGGCGACGCACGCGCTGCGCGAGGCGCGCCGGGGCACGTTCTTCACCCAGCGGCTCGATCCGGTGCTGCACGAGGCCCACCGGCTCGGCATCGGCGCCGCGGAGCTCGGGGAGCACGTGCAACAGACCCTGCGCGACCTCGACGACCCGCCGCTCGATGACCCGCCGCTTGATGACCCGCCGCTCGACGACGCGACGGGCGCGACAGACGTGACCACCTCGACAGGGAGAGGACGATGACGACGATGACCCACCCGGGAGCCGACACCACGGGGAGCGCCGGGCCCGCCCCGGGCCCGGGACTCGACCTACGGACGGCGGGGCTGCGGCTGCGCTACGGCCGGACCCACGCCCTCGACGGGGTCGACCTGGCCCTGGGGGCGGGGCGCGTGCACGGCCTGCTCGGCCGCAACGGCGCCGGCAAGACGACCCTGCTGTCCGTGCTGGGGTCGCTGCTGCCCGCCGGTGGCGGCCGCGTCGAGGTCGGCGGCCGCGACCCCTTCGAGGACGAGGAGCTGACGACCCGCATCTGCCTCATCCGCGAGAGCGGCACGGTCGTCGGCGACGAGAAGCTCGGCTGGAATCTCGATCTGCACGCCGCGATCCGGCCGTCGTTCGACCATGCGTGGGCGACCCGGCTGGTCCGCGACTTCGGGCTGCGGCCGGACGCCAAGCCGGACAAGCTCTCCCGCGGCCAACGCTCGGCCGTCGGCGCGATCATCGGGCTCGCCTCGCGCGCGCCCCTGACGATGTATGACGAGGTGCACCTCGGGATGGACGCCCCGACCCGGCAGCTCTTCACCGATCTGCTCCTGGCCGACCTCGCGGAGCATCCGCGCACGATCGTGCTGTCCAGTCACCTCATCAGCGAGATCGAGCACCTCCTGGAGACCGTCACCGTGCTGCACCGCGGCCGGGTGCTGCTGTCGGCGGAGGCCGACGACGTCCGCCGCCGCGGACTGACGATCACCGGCCCGGCCGCGGCGGTCGACGCCGTCGCCGCGCAGCTGCCGGTCATCGCGAGCCGCGACCTGGGGCCGACGCGGCAGATCACGTGCTTCGGCGAGGCCGACTCGACGATCCTGGCGCGGGCCACGCGGGCCGGCCTCGACGTCGGCGCCGCGCCCCTGCAGGACCTCTTCATCCACCTGACCGGCGACACCGCCGGCTCGGATGCCCACCCCGACACCCACCCCGATGCCCGCGAAGGAGCGTCATGACCACCACCACCGTGCCGACCTCGGCGGCGCCACGCCCGATGCCGCTCTGGCTCCGGATGGCGGGCCGGCAGATCGCCGGCTACGCGATGATCCTCGGCGGCTTCCTGCTCGCCACGATCGCCGTCGCCGTCGTCGCGCTCGCGCTCATCTCCCGCAGCATGACGCCGACGATGTCGGCGCTGCAGTTCGCCCAGCAGGCCGCGCCGTGGTTCGGCTTCGGCGTCGCGATCCACTACGTCGTCGTGTGGCTCGGGCCGCACCTCGTCGCCGGGATGACGCGCCGCGCCTTCGTCAAGGCCGCGGTCACCGCGACCCTCGGATACGCCGCGCTGGGCGCGCTGACGCTGGCCGCCCTGCTGCATGCCGAGCGCTGGGTCTACGGGCTGCTCGGCTGGTCCGCGGGCAGCGGCACCGGTGGGGTGGCCGGCACCGACGTGCCGGTGGCGGGCTACCTGTGGGGGCTCTTCCTGGTGCTGCTCATCGCGAGCCTCACCGGCCTGGTCGTCGGGCTGACCTACGCGCGGCTCGGCGCGGTCGCGACGTTCGCCCTGCCGCTGTCGATGCTGCCGCTCGTCCTCGGCACGCTCTTCGCCTTCAGCCCGGCGTCGGGCTTCTCGCTGCTCTTCGTCAGCACGCGGGGCAGCGCCGGCGCGGCGAGCGCGTGGGCGCCGGGAGCCTTCGTCGCCGGCGGGGTCGTCGCCGGGCCGCTCATCGCCGCAGCGACCGTCGTCGCCGTCCACCTGCTGGCCCGGCGCCTCCCGGTCCGCAGCCCCCGGGCCTGAGGACAGGGCCCCCACGCCGGCGGCGTCAGCGCGGTGAGTAGCGGCGCTCGGGGCGACCGGTGCCGCCGTAGCGGTGGCGCACCTGGGCACGGCCGACGGCGACGAGATGCTCCAGATAGCGCCGGGCGCTGGAGCGGGAGACGCCGATGGCGTCGGCGCACTCGCTGGCCGACAGGTCGTGGGTGGCCTCGCGCAGCGCGGCCAGGACGAGGTCGATGGTCTCGGTGCTGATGCCCTTGGGGGTCGTGACCCGGGCTCGCGGCACGGTGCAGAAGATCCGGTCGACGTCGTCCTGCTCGGCCTCGGCGACACCCTCGACCGTGTCGCGGTAGACCGCATACTCCCGCAGGCGGTCGCGCAGCGTCTCGACCTCGAACGGCTTGACGAGGTACTGCACGACCCCGGCGTGCCGGGCCTGGCGCAGCGCGTCGGCGTCGCGCGCGGCGGACAGCACGATGACGTCGGGGCCGGCGACGCCGCCGGCGCGGACAGGGCTCCCGTGCCGGACGCGGCGCAGCACCTCCAGGCCCGTCATGTCCGGCAGATAGATGTCGCGCAGCACCAGGTCGGGCCGCGCGGCCTGCACGAGGTCGAGGGCCTGCGCGCCGGTGCTCGCGACCCCGGCCACCTCGAAACCAGGCTGAGCTGCGACGACGCCGGCGTGCAACCCCGCCACCATGAAGTCGTCGTCGACGACGAGCACCCGGATCATGCCTCCACCCCTCTCTCGCCCCCGGCAGCACCGGCACTCGCGATGCCGTCGGCGCGGGCGCGGCGCTCGACGGGCAGCGCGGCGACGAAGACCGCACCGTCCTCGTTGTGGACCACGACGTCGCCGCCACGGTTGCGGCAGACCAGCCGCACGAGCGCCAGCCCGATGCCGCGGTCGCCGGCGGCGCCGTCCTTGGCGTCCTTGGTCGAGAAGCCGCGCGCGAAGACGAGGTCGCCCAGCGACTCCTGCACACCCGGCCCGGTGTCGCGCACCGTGACGACGACGACGTCCTCGTCGCCGACGACCTCGACGCGCACCTGCGCCGCCGACGTGCCGCGCTCGCCCGCCAGACCCGCAGCGGCCCCTGCGGCCCCTGCGGCCTGGCCGGCGGCCGCATCGCGGGCCGGGCCGGAGCCGACGCCGGCCGCTGCGTCGACCGCCGCGTCGACGGCGTTGTCGAGCAGGTTGCCGATGACGGTGTTGACGTCCGCGGCGAGGCCTGCGTCCAGCCGCCCGAGACGGGTCGCGGGGTCGATGACGAGCTGCACGCCGCGCTCGGCGGCCTGGCTGGACTTGGCCACGAGCAGCGCGGCGACCGCGGGGTCGCCGACGCGGTCCTCGACGGCGGTCGTCGCAGTCGTCGCGTCCTGGCTGATCTGGCGGATGTAGGCGCGCACCCCGTCGAACTCGCCGAGGGCGATGAGCCCGCTGACGATGTGCATGCGGTTGCTGAACTCGTGCGCCTGAGCCCGCAACCCCTGCGTCGTCGACCGGTTGAGGTCCAGCTCGCGCTGCAACGCCAACAATTCTGTGCGGTCACGCAGCGTCGCGACCCAGCCGATGTGCCGTCCGCGGCTGACGACGGGCCGCCGGTTGAGGATGACGAGCCGCTCCCCCACCGGCAGCACCCGGTCGGTCTGGTGTCGCGCCGGATCCGCTCCGCTCTCGTCGTCGCCGCCGAAGATGTCCGCCAGTCGCCCCGAGGGGTCGACGTCGACGACGTGCCGGCCGGTGGACAGCTGCGGGATCTGCAGCATCCGCGCGGCGTGGTCGTTGACCATCGTCACGCGCCTGGCGAGGTCGACGGCGACGACGCCCTCCTTGATGCCGTGCAACAGCGCCTCGCGCTGCTCGACGAGGCCGGTGATCTCGCGC
>JAVTVZ010000205.1:0-14576 GCA_032229625.1 Dermatophilaceae bacterium
CGCTACCCGCACCAGTCGCTGCTGTCCCGATGGTCCCAGGAGGACGCGACCGCCGTCGCGGACGCCCTCGCCGCGACCGGCACCTCCGAGCTCGCCCAGCGCTACGTCGACGAGCTGTCCGGCGGCCAGCGCCAGCGGGTCTGGGTGGCGATGGCGCTCGCCCAGGAGACCGAGCTGCTGCTGCTCGACGAGCCGACGACCTTCCTCGACATCGCCCACCAGATCGCGTTGCTCGACCTGTTCGCCGAGCTCAACGCCCAGGGGCGGACGCTCGTCGCGGTGCTGCACGACATCAACCACGCCGCCCGCTACGCCACGCACCTCGTCGTCATGAAGGACGGCGAGGTCGTCGCGCAGGGCGAGCCCGCCCACGTCGTCACCGCCGAGCTCATCGCCGACGTCTTCGGCCTCGACGCGGCCGTCATCGACGACCCGATCAACGGCGGCCCCCTCGTCGTGCCCCGGCACGGATCGAGCGCGACCCGGCGCTCGTGACACCCGGCCGGGCGACCGCCCCGGCCGATCTCCCAACGAAAGGAACCCCCTCCTCATGACCGTCTCGCGATCCCTCGCCCGGCGCACGCTGCTCGGCGGCCTCACCGTCGTCTGCCTCGTCGGCGCTGCCGGATGCGGCTCCTCGTCCTCCGAAGCCAGCGGCGGCTCGCCGACCGCGCAGGCGTCACAGGGGGGCGACACCCGGACCGTGACGGACGCGAAGGGCACGCAGGTGCAGGTGCCGGCCAACCCCTCGCGCGTCGTCGTCACGCACTACGCGGGCACCCAGGCGGCCCTCGACCTCGGGCTGAAGCCGGTCGGCAGCGGCCCGGCGGGGCAGGCTGGCGACGACGGTGAGGACTACGTGCCCGCGCACCTGTGGTCGCAGCTCAAGGACGTCCCCGTCATCACCCGCGGCCCCGAGGTCGACGTCGAGGCCGTCGCGGCGCAGGAGCCCGACCTCATCCTCGCCACGAACGTCACCGAGGACGACGTCCTCGCCCAGCTGCGCAAGATCGCCCCCGTTTACCAGTTCACCCTGCGCGGCGGGGAGCGCAAGGACTGGCAGAGCCGGGTCGGTGAGGTCGCCGACGCCCTCAACCGGACACCGCAGTTCGACAAGCTGCGCACCGACTGGGACGGCGAGCTCAAGGCCGCGGCGACGAAGTACGCCGACGTCACCAAGGGCGTCACGACCTCGGTCATCGGCGCCTACGAGCAGGGCAACTTCTACGCGTGGGGCCAGGGCAACATGCAGGGCACGATCCTGCTGCCGCTGGGCTTCACGTGGTCCAAGGCGACGAACGCCGCCGTCGCCGGCGAGAAGGAGCCGGAGGCCACCCTGTCGAACGAGAAGATCCTCACCACGGTGCAGGACGCCGACATGCTCTTCATCGACACCAATGTCAAGGACGCGCCGAACTCCTTCATGCAGGCCCTGCAGAAGACGAGCCTCTATCAGCAGGTCCCGGCCGTGAAGAAGAAGCACGTCTACCCGTTCGGCAAGAACACCATCGCCGGCTTCTCCGACGCGCGCTTCTCCCTCGGCCAGATCACCAAGGCCCTCGACGACTACAAGACCACCGCCACCAAGTGATGACGCAGTGATGACGCAGTGATGACACAGCCGTGGCGCACCACCCACGAGGGGTCGTGCGCCACGGCTGCGTCCGGCCGAACGTGTTACCAGAGCTGGCGGTAGACGGCGCCCGACTTCGGGTTCTGCGGGGCGTCGGCCCACAGGGAATTGCGCATCGAGGAGTCGGGCTCGTTGAAGTAGCACTCGTAGACGAGCTTGCCGCGATTGCCGCTGAAGAACTCGTGCATCTTCTTGATGAAGAAGGGGTTGTCGCCGTTGCCGTTGCGGTGACGCGGGGCCAGGCCCCATTCGCCGAAGCCGAGTTGCTTGCCGTGCGCGCGGGCGAACGTCGACACGTCGCCGATACCGACGGAGTTCGGCGGGTGCAGCGCCCGGCGCCACTGCGCCGCGTTCGTCGCGCCGGCCTCGGACCAGTCGTAGGCCGAGCACCCGACGATGTCGACGACGTCGTTGCCCGGGTACAGCTTCGTCAGCGCGTCGAGACGATTCGTCTGGCCCGGCATCACCGAGCCGCAGTTGATGTCGAAGGCGAACCGCAGGCTCGGCGTCTCCTTGTTCATCACCTGGGCCGCGCGTCGGAAGGCGTTGCGGTAGTCCTTGGCCTGCGAGGCGTTGGCGCTCCAGGCCCACCACGTGCCGTTCGCCTCCCAGCCGATGCGCACGACGGTGTCGCCGCGGCCGTGGGTCCGCAGATCGCGCGCCACCTTGCGGAACGTCGCATCGTGCTTCCCCGCGGCGACATTGCGCAGGTGAGAGGCGTTCGAGCCGTTCGGCAACAGCGGCATCCCGTAGACGAGGAGGCCGCGGAAGCCCTTGTACGTCGAGATGTGCCACGTCGAGCGCTCGATGTCGCGCCAGCTGCCCCGCTCCGGGAAGGTCGGCGTCGCGCCGCTCGCGGTGCCGCGCCACGTGCCCCACCGGTTCGCGCGCTGGGCGCTCATGTAGCCGCCGACCCAGGCCCCCGAGCGCCACTTCGCCTTGCCTGCGGTGGCGAGAGTGGACAGCGACGCAACGGCCTGCACGTATGTCGCCGGAGTCGAGGCGGCGGACACCGACGGAGAAGAAGCGTGGGTCGCCGCAGCCGCTGTAGGCGGGACGACGGAGTGTGACGCGGGCGCGGCGGCGCCGACTCCGGTGGCGGACACGAGGGCAGCAATCGTCAATGCCGAGACGGACGTGCTCCGAACGAGCGCGGGCGGCATGGTCATGTGGAGAGAGCCTTTCGGGTGACGCCAGAAACTTCGGGTCCCCCTCGCCTCCCCTGTGGCGCGAGCTCATCAGTCCCCGACCTGACGCCGCCACTGTAGGTGGCCTCCAGGTCGGTCGTCCAACATCTCGACGACTTTCTCTTCACTTCAGCGCGCCCCGCGACGTCCGTTCTTCACTGCGCAATGTCGTCTCGCTCATTGGGGCACAAGGAGATCCGCGATTCTCGCCAATCCGATGCACTGATCCGCAATCCCGCAAAGAACCTGCTGTGGGTCGGCTCGATCGGAGCTCTATCGGCCCGCCACGCTCACGAGGGCGGCGGTCTGCACGACGATCACGCGTCGAAGCTCGCGTCGCGGCGCTGTCACGCGCTGAGCGGCACTCGTGGGCGGGTTCAGCCGCGCGCGGCGCGCCAGCCGGCGGCACGGGCGTCGCTCTCGCTACAGAACATCCGCTCGCCCTTGCTGGGGCTGATCGTCGTCTTGTCGTAGGAGCGCCCGCCGGGCACGTGGTAGATCTTCTCGCCCTCGGCGTTGATGTTGCCCTTGATGGCGCACACGCCGCTGGGGGAGGGGGTCGCCACGACCGGCGCCGGCGTGCTCGTCGCGCACCCGGCGCCCCAGAGGCCACGCCCGGCGGTTCGCGCGGCGGCCTGCGCGGCTCGATAGGCGCGCTGCCCGGCATACGCGGTGTCGTAGGTGTATTCGCGCCCGAAACCGCCGGCGATGAGCACCTGCGCGACGGACCGCCCGTCCGCCAGGTGCACGTGGCGCAACAGCCGGCCGTACCGGTCGCGGTCGGCCTGCGAAGGGTCGGCGGTGAGCCGCACGGACCGGCTCTGCACGAGCGACTGCATGGCGCTCGCGGCCTGCCGGGCGTAGCACTGGCCCCCGGCGAGCTCGGGGGTGTCGATCCCGATGACGCGCACCCGCTCGGTGCGTCCGGCGACCCGCACCTTCAGGGTGTCGCCGTCGACGACCCCCGTGACCTGCGCCGTCCCCGCGGACCCGCCAGGGGCCGCGCCGGCGGCCTCGACCCGTGCCGGCGCCGCCGTGGTGCGGGGCGTGACGATGGTGCTCGTGGCGCCCCCGACGCTGCGCGACACCGTCGGCAGCGTCGGCGCCGTCGCCGCGGGAGGCGCGCTCAGCGCGGCCGACGCCCCCGCCACCGCGAGCCACATCGGCTGGACCGCGACCGTCGCCGCGAGCAGCAGCCCGAGGGCCGCGCCCCACACGTGCAGCATCAGCACACCCCTCTCAGGCGACCGGACCTCCTACGGGCCTATCGGCCGTGCCGCGGCGGCGACGAGCCGCCCCCGAGGTCGGGCCGCGACGCCGCGCGAGCCGGCCCCGCCGAGGCGGACGCCGGTCGCGCGACGAGCAGCGGCAACGTCAGCGCTTCCACCACGGGGTCGCGGGGATGCGGACGACGTTGGTGCCGCAGTGGATCTCGCCGCCGCGCACGTGATAGATCGTCGTGTCGATCCAGCTGACGTTGACACCGGCCTTGCGGTAGGCAGCGCTCACCGCGTCCGCGAAGAGGTCGCGACCGCCGACCTTCGGCCCGTACTGCGTGGCCGCCAACACGCGCCCCTGCCCCAGCACGACGCCGTTGACGGCACTGGGCAGCATCGCGACGAGCTTGCTCGGCACCTGCGGCGTGGCGGCGACGCCCTCCTCGTCGATGTTCCGGTCGACCCGGTAGATGACGGGCACGCGAATGAGGTCCGCCGAGGTCAGCCCCGCCTGGGCCATGACGCCCGTGACGGCGGTGTCGATCCGGGCAGCGGCCGCGGTGTTGTGCGCGACGACCTCCTTGTCCGCGACGACCGAGGCGAGCGTGCCGTAGTTGCTCTGCTCGTCCGAGGTCAGCGGCACCCTGCCGTGCCCGTCGGCGACGGCCTTGCGCAGCAGCGCGAGACCGGCGGCGGGGTCGGCGACGGCGAGCTTCCAGCCGCGCCCGCCCGAGCTCGCGGGGGTCACCGGCATGACGTGCATGAGCTCGTCGATGTGCGCGACGTCGAGCCAGCCCGTGTCGACCAGGAGCGGCGCGACGCCGGTCTGCGCGGTGAGCATCCGCACGAGCGCAGGGTTGGGCTTCTCGCCCTTGCTCCGCCCCACCGCCGGGCGCATGCCCATGACGACCCGCCCGAACTGCTGACCCGGACCCGCCGGCAGCGCCTCCACGTTGCCCATCGAGTCCAACGTCGGCATGTCTGTGAAGCGGCCCGGCAGCGCGACCACCCCGACGTCGCGGCCGCGCAGCGCGTAGACCGACAGCATGCCCTCGCGGGTCTGCGGCGAGCGCAGCAACACCTGCATCGTCGAGACCCGCCCACCCGGCAGCGGCAGCTGCTGGATCATCGGCTCGAAGTGATCCTGCGTCCACCCGTCGACCCCCGGGGACGCATACTGCGTCAGCGGCACGCCCGTGCCGCGCAGCACGGCGGTGAGGTCCTTGGCGACCTGCGCGGACTTCGGCTCCTCCGCCGGGCGCATGAGCAGCATCCGCCGCATCGGCGACGTCGTCGGCTGCACGAGCAGCGGCGCCTGCCGCAGCGCGACCGTGTCCGAGCGCGTCGTGCCGCCCGCCGTCACCGTCAGCGTCACGCTGATCCGGCCGTCGTAGACGCGCGGGTCGCGCACGATGTCGGTCCCCTCGAGCCCGGCGACCAGGCCCGCGCGCAGCTCCTTGGCGGTGATGACGTCGCTCGCGCGCAGCAGCCGCCAGCGACCGTCGCGCTTGAGGAAGAGGCGGGCGTGCGCCGCGCCGACCCGCGTGCGCACGGCCAGGCGTGCGGTCGCGTCGGCCGGGATCGCCGAGTTCGGCACGCTGCGCAGCGGCGCCAGATCGAGCACGTCCGCGGCGCCGTCGATGACCGCGTCGCTCGCGTCGTGGCAGGCCGCGAGCTTCGCCTCGGGCACGCGGGTGCCGGACGGCCTGGGGCAGCGGCCCGCGTCGTCGTCGACGTTCGCCAGGAAGAGCGCCCCCGCGGCCAGAGTCGCCGCCCGCTTGCCGGCATCCGAGGATCCGGTCAGGTCGACGACGCCGTCTCGGTCGGCATCGACCCGCAGGTCCGGCCAGGTCGTCGCCGCCGCCGCGCCGAACGCCGTCCCCGCGCCGGCGGGACGAGACGCTGTGGCAGGTCCCGACGCGGCGGCGGGGGAGGCGAGCAGCGGGGCGCCGACCGCGGCCAGTGCGACGGTGACGGCGACGAAACGAGCAGAGGCGGACACAGACACGAGAGTCTCCTTGCGGCAGTAGGCGGCAGCAGTCGGTCGGCGCTGATCGGCCGGCGGTGCGTGACTCCCAGGGTCCGGCCCGAGCCCCTCAGCGCGCTCTCGCCGACCTCACAGCCGTCTCACAACTGCGGCGATCGCCGCGTCGCAGAGCCGTCGCGTGGCGTCGTGTCTCGACCTTCGGCACCGCAGCGACCGACCTGAGCGCGCCGCGGCACCGCCGCCTGTGCCCGCCTGTGCCCGCGTGTGCCACGGTGAGGCATGACGACCGAAGGGATCGACCCGACCGCCACGCCCAGCGGCACCGGCTGCGCGGAGTGCCTCGCCGACGGCGGCTGGTGGGTGCACCTGCGCCGCTGCGCCCAGTGCGGCCACATCGGCTGCTGCGACTCCTCGCCGTCGCAGCACGCGACGGCCCACTACCGCGAGGTCGGCCACCCGGTGATGACGAGCTACGAGCCCGGCGAGGACTGGTTCTGGGATTTCGCGGCGGGCAAGGGGTTCCTCGGCCCGCGGCTGCCGGACCCGCAGAGCCACCCCGCGGACCAGCCCGCCCCCGGCCCGGAGGGCGCCGTGCCCGACGACTGGCGCGACCACGTGCACTGACGATCCCCACACATCAGTGTGCGGTAGGCGGTGTCGCTCGGGGCGATCGACATCGCCCCGACCGTAGGCCGGCAGTCCAGCGACGAGCACCTCGAGCCGCGTCGCCGAGCCCGCGGAGGCGCCACCGATGGTCGATCAGGACGACACGTTGCCGACGGACACGCAGCAGACGGACGCCGCACACAACGACGCCGTGCACCAGGACACCGCGCCGAGCGACCTCCTGATGCCCGCGGCGTTCATCGGGCACGGCAACCCGATGAACGCCCTGGAGGTCAACCGGTATACGAGTGCGTGGCGGGCGTTCGGGGCGGCGACCCCGCGGCCGCGGGCGATCCTCGTCGTCAGCGCGCACTGGTATATCAACGCCACGGCCGTCACGGCGATGCCGCGGCCGCGCACGATCCACGACTTCTACGGCTTCCCCGACGAGCTCTTCGACGTGCGTTACCCGGCGCCGGGGCTGCCCGACCTGGCCGCGGAGATCAGCGACCTCGTCGAGCCGACGTGGGTCGGCGCCGACGTCGACAGCTGGGGCATCGACCACGGCACCTGGTCGGTGCTCGTCCACGCCTTCCCCGACGCCTCGATCCCGGTCGTGCAGCTGAGCATCAACATGGACAAGCCGATCGACTACCACCTCGCGCTCGGCACCAAGCTCGCGCAGCTGCGCCGCCGCGGCGTGCTCGTCGTCGGCAGCGGCAACATCGTGCACAACCTGCGCGGCATGAACTGGCGCCTGGCCGACGAGGGCTTCGACTGGGCGCAGCGCTTCGACGACGCCGCCCGCGAGCTGATGCTGAGCGACCCGACGGACATCGCGACTCTGGACCGGCATCGCGACTACGCCGCGGCCGTGCCGACGCCGGACCACTTCATCCCGCTGCTCTACCTCGCCGGGATGGCCGGCGCGTCGAGCGACGCCGGGCAGGTCGACACCCGCGTGCTCGTCGACGGCTACGCCTACGGGTCGCTGTCGATGACCGCCTACACCCTGGGGATGGCGTGCCCCGGCGGCGACCGCGACGGGGCGTGCACCAGCCCGCCGGCGCACGTGCCGCCCGACGGTTCGAACATCTGACCGGCCACCCGCGGCCCAGCGACGTCGCGCAGGCGCACCCACGATCTCGTAGCCTGCCGGGACATCGCCGACGGGACCAGGGGGCCCTGATGAGCATCGACGAGGACGAGATCCGGCGCCGCGTCGCGCTGGACACGCAGAGCCGGCGGCGTCGACGGCGGGGGGTGAGCATCGCGGTGGCTGCCGCGACCCTCGTCGTCGTGCCGCTGATCTTCCGCGCGCTCGGCAGCGAGCCGTGGCAGGTCGTCACGCACGCCACGCTCGTCGCGACGGTCTGGATGGTGCTCGCGCTGCACATGGTGTGGCGCGACCGGTTCCTGGCGCCCGACGCCGTCGAGGTCGAGCCCGTCGAGGTCGTCGCCGTGCGCGGGCGCGAGGTCGTCGTCCAGACCGACACGGGTCGACGGCTGCGCTGGCCGGTCGCGCGCCGGGGTCCGGCGCCACCGACGCCCGGCGCCCGCCTGTGGGCCTCGGCCCCGGTCCGCCGGTTTCACCGGTCGACGCTGCTCGCCGCCGACGCGGACTCCCCGGACGGGCTGACCATGTGGCGGCCCACCTACGAGGCGCTGGCCGAGGGGCCCGCCGACGTCGTGACGATCGACCCGGCGAGCACCCCCGTCGAGCGCCGGCGGCAGGCGCGCGTCCGCGCGGCCGACCCGGCGCAGCTGCTCGCCGACGCCCGTCGTCGCGCGTCGACCCGGCGACGCGAGTTGCTGCTGGTGGCCGCCGTCTTCGCCACGCTCATCGTGTCGACGGTGCATCTGTGGGTGACGGTCCCGGACTTCCACCCCAACGTCGGCGCAGTCCTCGCTCCCATGCTGCTCCTGGGCGCGTTCGGCCGCGGGAGCTACTGGGGGATCCGAGACCTCGCACGCAGCGACCGCCTCGTGCCGGTCGACTTCGAGGCGCGCCCCGCCGGCGACGAGGTCTTCGCCCGCGACGCCGCGGGGTCCCTCTACGCGTGGCGCAGCGATACCGCGCAGCAGGCGTGGCCGGCGGCCCGCACCGGGCCCGGGTGGGTCACCGCGCCGCTGCGCGAGGGGCGGCGCGTGACGATCGTCGACCCCGGCGGCTTCGTCGGCGCCCTGTCCACGGTCCGAGCCGTGCCGGATCCCTGACCCGGGGCGGCCGCGCGTGCCCCGCCGGGGCGCAGCGGCGAGGATGTCGGGATGCCCGCGGAGCTGACTCTGGCCATCACGTGCCTCACGCTCGTCGTCGCGACGATCGCGCAGCGAGTCGTCGGCATGGGCTTCGGCATCATCATGGCGCCCGTCGTGGCGACGGTCGCCGGGCCGGCCGCCGCGGTCCTCGTCGTCAACTTGTATGCCGTGTTGGCGTGCGGCCTCATGGTGCCGCGGCTGTGGCGGGACATCGACTGGACCCGGCTGGCGTGGCTCGTGCCGCCCGCGGTCCTCGCGGGGGTCGTCGGGCTCTTCGCGGCCCGGGTCGCCGACGTCGACGTGTTGCGCGTCGGCGTCGGGCTCGTCGCGCTGTTGGGCGTCGCGCTCTCGGTGGCGTTCTCGCGCACGACACACACGGTCGACGGGCCGGTGACCCGGGCGACGGCGGGCGCGGGCATCGGTCTGCTCAACGCCTCGGTCGCGCTCGGGGCGCCGGCGATCACGATCTACGCGATCGTCAGTCGCTGGGCGGGCCCGACGTTCTCGGCGACCCTGCAACCCTTCTGGGTGGTCGTCAGCCTCGCGACCCTCGTGGAGCGCCAGCTCATCGCGCCCGGCGGCGCCCCCGACTGGCCCTGGTGGGGGTGGGTGCTCGCGGCGGTCGCGACGACGGCCGGCACGTTCGCCGCCGAGACCGTCGCGCGGCACGTGACCGCGCGGGCGGCCCGGGCCGCCGTCATCGTGTTGTCGCTGATCAGCGGTGTGACCGTGACCGTCGTCGGCGTCCTCGGACTCCTCGGGCGCTGACGCCACTCGCACACTCGTGTGTGCGGTCAGCCGGGCACGGTCGGCTCGGACTGATCGAGCCGCTCGCCCCCGCGCGGCGCCGCGACCGGGTTGACCAGCTCGGGCAGCCCAGGCACGCGCACGCCGATCTGACGGCCCGGCACGAGCGGCACGTCGGCGGCGCCGGCGGGCGCGCCGAGGAGCACGACGTCGCCGGGCCGCAGCGTCAGGAACGACGTGAGATAGCAGAGCACCTCGACCGCGTCCCGGGCCAGCGCCGACAGTGGGGCCGACCCGACGAGCCGGCCGTCCGCGCGCAGCTCGACGAGCCCGTCGCGCTCCGGCATCCCCAGCCGCACTCCCGGCCCGAGGGGCGTGAACGTGTCGTAGGACTTGGCGCGCACCCACAGCGGGTCGCTGACCTGCAGGTCGCGGGCGGTCACGTCGTTCGCCGCCGTCCAGCCGAGCACCGCGCCCGGCACCTGCGCCGGCGTCAGGTCGCGGCAGCGGGCACCGATGACCAGGGCCAGCTCGGCCTCCGGCTCGACCCGCCCGATACCGGCCGGCACGACGATGGACTCGCCCGGCCCGATGACGCCGGCCCCCGGCTTGTAGAACGCCTGCGCCGGCAGCTGCCGGTCGCCCGGTCCCGTGTTGTGGGCCATGCCCAGGACCGTGCCCGGGTCGACCGGCGCGAGCAGCCGCACCGACCCCAGCGGCACGCTCGGCCCGATCGGGCGGTGGTCGGTCAGGCCCGCGACCGGTGTGACCGGCGTGTCGGGCGCCCACGTGCCACCCGGGTCGGCCTCGCCCTCGATGAGCCCGTAGGTCGGGCCCGCGCTGCCTCGCGGCCCGTGCCGGTGCGGCCAGGAGTCGGCCGGTGCGGCCGGACAGTGCTGCTCAGCGGGCGCGTCGAGCGGTGTGTGGCGGACGAGGATCATCGGGACCTCCAGGTCGATCAGCGGCTACTCTGCGGGCGTGACTGCGGGATCCGGCGGCGGCCGGGACATGGTGGGCAAGGCCCTGGGCCTGCTGCAGCTGCTCGGCGACGAGGCCGACGGGGCGACCCTGTCCGAGCTCGCGCGCCGCTCGGGCTATCCCGTGACGACGACGCACCGGCTGCTGGCGACGCTGCTGCGGGACGACTTCGTGACGATGGACCCGGTGACGAAGCGATACACGCTCGGCCTGCGGCTCTTCCAGCTCGGCGCGAGCCTGTCGGCCAAGCGCGGCTTCGGCGGGGTCGCGCTGCCGGTGATGCGGCGTCTGTCGGAGCGCACGGGCGAGGCGAGCCTGATGTCGGTGCTCGACGGCCACAACCAGCTGTACATCCACCACATCCAGGGCCCGCACGGCGTCGGTGTCAAGGGCGAGACCGGCACCCCGGGCCCGCTGCACTGCACCGCGATGGGCAAGTGCCTCGTCGCGTTCGCCGACCGTGAGGCCCGCGCCCGGCTCCTGGAGGAGCTGCCGCTGACCCCGATGACGCCCCGGACGATCACGAGCCGCGCCCGCTTCCAGTCCGAGATCGCCGCGGTCCGCCGGGTCGGGTATGCCGTCGTCGACGAGGAGCACGAGGTCGGCATCCGCACGATCGGGGTGCCGGTGCTCTCCCCGGCGGGCACGGCCCTGGCCGCGCTCTCGGTGCCTGCTCCGGCCTACCGGCTCGCGGTCAGCGACCTCGTCGTGTTCCTGCCCGCCCTGCGCGAGGCGGCCGCCGAGCTCGCCGTCCTCATGCCGCAGCGCTGAGCTGGACCGGCCCGGTCGCCGTGACGGCGACCGGGCCGCAGCGGCAGGCGGTGCGCCGGTCAGCGACCCGCCCCGACGAGCGGGCGCTGCGCCGTGTCCCTCGTGTCCGTCGTGTCCGTCGAGTCCGTCGTGTTTGTCGTGTCCGTCGCGTCCACCGTGACCTCCGACGTCACACTGTCGTGTGCGGTCGGGGCGACCGCGGGGGTGTCCCAGACGGCCTCGCCGGGCTGGGCGTCGGTGTCGACGTCGAGGTCGCGGCCGCGGGTCTCGGGGGTGTAGAAGGTCGCGAGCACCGTCAGCGACGTGAGCAGCGCGAGGTAGCAGGCCAGCGGCACCCAGCTGTTGTCGAAGGAGCGCAGCAGCAGCGCGCCGACGAGCGGGGCGATGCCGCCGGCCGCGACGGCCGAGAACTCGCGGGCCACCGAGACGCCGGTGTAGCGGTGGTTGGCCCCGAAGAGCTCCGGCAGCAGCGCGCCCTGAGCACCGAACATGCCCCAGGCGCCGACCCCGAGGGCCACGGCCACGAAGCCGACGGTCGCGACGACGTGCCCGGTCGACATGACCCACCACGTGGGGAAGCACATCGCGAGCTGGAAGAGCGCGAAGCCGCGATAGGTGCGCACCCGGCCGTAGCGGTCGGACAGGATCCCCGCGATCGGCACGGTGACGGCGCCGACGAGCGCCGCGGCGATGAGGCAGATCGCGCCGATCGGGCCGGGGTTCTCGACGTGGGCCAGGCCGACGGTGACGATGAAGCTGACGGCCAGCGCCTGATACATCGAGGAGCCGCCATTCTCACCCAGGCGCAGCCCGAAGCCGACGAGGACCTGCCGGGGGGAGGTCTTCAGCAGGTTGCGCAGCGGCTTGTCTTCGATCTGCTCGCGGGCCTCGAGCTTGGCGAATTCCGGAGACTCCTTCAGGTGCAGGCGGATCCAGAGCGCGACGGCGAGCATGAGCACCGAGGCGAGGAAGGGCACGCGCCACAGCCAGCCGTGCAGCACCTCCTCGCTCGGCAGCAGCAGCCCGAAGAAGACGACGGCCGCGAGGACCGTGCCGAGCTGGATACCGAGGAAGGGCAGCGAGGCGAAGAAGCCGCGGCGGGCGCGCGGGGCGTATTCGGTCATGAGGACCGCGGCGCCCGCCTGCTCGGCGCCGGCGCCGAAGCCCTGCAGCAGCCGCAGGCCGATGAGCAGGATCGGCGCCCAGATGCCGACGCTGTCGTAGGTCGGCAGCAGCCCGATGAGGGTGCTCGAGCCGCCCATGAGCAGGACCGTGATGAGCAGCACCTGCTTGCGCCCGATCCGGTCGCCGAGGGAGCCGAAGAAGAGGCCGCCGAGCGGGCGGACGGCGAACCCGAGGAAATACGTGCTGAAGGCGAGGATCCGCCCGACCGTCGGGTCGGCGCCGGTGAAGAAGAGCTGGCTGAAGATCAGCGCGGAGGCCAGCGAGTAGAGCGCGAAGTCGTAATACTCCATCGCGCTGCCCAGGGAGCTGGCCCACGCGGCGCGGCGCAGGTCCTGCTTGGACACCTGCGGCGTGGAGCCGGGCGGGGTCTGGTCCGGCGCCACGGGGGCGCCGCCTTCGGGAGAGAGCGTCGTTGCCATCGGAGCGACCTTTCGGCGGTGAAGGGTGCGGTCGGGGGAGTCCCGGTCAGGCCGCGTGCGTGCCGGCCCGTCGGTATTCATCGTGGCCCTGTCTTCCGCAAAACGGAAGTAGATTCTGTATGGCAGTAAATGACCTGTTCATCGGATGCTCGCCGAACGGAAATCGAGCTGAGGCGTAGCCTCGGTGCCGATCGGTCCCCTCTCACCGACCGCCAGGAGAGCCCATGCCTGCCCCCGTCACCGGCCGCCGCGAGACCCGCGACGGCGAGGACCTGCTCGTCATCGAGCGCACGATCGACCGGCCGGTCGAGGAGGTCTGGGCGACGCTGACCCGTCCCGAGCGGCTCAAGCTGTGGATCGGCACGTGGAGCGGCGACCCCCGCAGCGGCCGCGTCGACTTCGCGATGACCGCCGAGGGTGCCGACGCGCCCGCGGAGCCGCAGGTCATCGACGTCTGCGACCCGCCCTCCCGGCTGCGGGTGCGCTCACATCCGAGCGAGCCGGAGCAGTCGTGGATCCTCGACGTGCGGCTGCGGGCCGCGCGCAGCGGCGGGACGCTGGTCGACTTCGCGCAGGTCCTGACCCCCGCGATCCCGCTCGACATGGTCGGCCCCGGCTGGGAGTACTACCTCGACCGGCTCGTCGCCGCCTGCGCCGGCGACAGTGTCGCTGACAGCGCCGCTGACAGCTCCGCCGAGGTCGCCGCCGAGATCGCCGCCATCGACTGGGCCGACTACGAGCCGCTCATGGCGGACTACTCCGCTCGGCTGGGTGGCGCCGTCGGGTCGGGCGCGTGAGACCGCTCCGCCCCGGAAGCCGCCCGCCGGGCTCCGCCCCGGCCGGCCTCGGGCGCCGTCGCCCATGGCGCTGATCCGCCGCGCCGCGCCCCGCCGCCCGCAGGCGGCGACCCTGCGCGTCGCCGGCATCACCCACCTGACGCCCGAGGCCATCGCGGTGCGCCTGACCGTGCCGCCCGAGCATCGCGACGCCTTCGCCTTCCGCGCCGGGCAACACCTGACGCTGCGCGCGTCGATCGACGGCCAGGACGTGCGACGCTCCTACTCCCTGTGCCTGACCCCCGCGCAGGCCGCGCAGACCGGTGAGCTGCGCATCGGGGTCGCCCGCGTCCCCGGCGGCCTCATGTCCGGGCGGCTGCACGACGAGCTCGTCGTCGGCGACGACGTCGAATCGTGGCCACCGATGGGGGATTTCGTCGCCGTCCCGACGCCCGCCACGGATCCGCCACGCGCCCAGGTCGCCCTGGCCGCCGGGTCCGGCATCACCCCGGTCCTGTCGATCGTCACGACGCTGCTGGGCGAGACCGACGACGACGTGACCCTCGTCTACGGCAACCGCAGCGCGCGGTCGACGATGTTCGCCGACGAGCTCGCCGACCTGCGCCGCGAGTATCCGGGCCGCTTCCACCTCGTGTCGCTGACCTCGCGCGAGCCGGGCGCCTCACCGCTGCTCACCGGTCGCCTCGACGAGGCGAGGACGACGGCGATCATCGAGGCGCTGCCCCGGCTGACCGGCGCGGCCGCCACCGAGGCCGCCACCGGGGCCGCCACCGGGGCCGCCACCGAGGCC
>JAVTVZ010000205.1:14676-15983 GCA_032229625.1 Dermatophilaceae bacterium
GGCCGCCACCGAGGCCACCGACGTCGGGCAGTGGTATCTGTGCGGCCCCGACGGCATGGTCACCTCCGGTCGCCGCGCCCTCGCCCGGCTCGGCGTCGACGCGAGCCGCGTGCATCACGAGGTGTTCTTCACCCCGGCCGAGCTCGCGCCGCCCGCCGCCGCCGCGACCACAGCCACGCCCCCCGCCCCGGCCACCGCCCCGGTCGACCGGCCTGCCTCCGGCCGTGAATCCGGCTGAGCCCGTAGCCCGATCCGTCACCACCCGGCCGTGCGACGCCCGCGTGGTCTGAGATACCTCGGTGACGCCCCGCGGAGTCTCGGGATGACAAGCTGGTGTCATGGACCCGATCGCCACCCACCTCGTCGACTACCGCGACGGTCAGGTCTACGTCCGCGACTACGGCGGCTCCGGGCCGTCGGTGCTGTGCGTGGCGACCATGGGCTCGTGCGCGCCGTGCTGGGACCTGGTCGCCGCGCGCCTCGTCGAGACGTGCCGCGTCCTGTCGATGGACCCTCCGGGGCATGCCCAGAGCACGGCCGAGCTCGCGAGCCACGATGACGTGTGGGAGAGCATCGCGCAGGTGGTCGACGAGCTGGCCCTGGAGTCACCGCTGCTCGTCGGGCACGACCACGCGTCGTCGTTCGTCGCGCAGGCGGCGCTCGCGCACCCGCAGCTGGCGCGCGGCATCGTGGCCGTCGGCGGGTCCCTGGCCCGCAGCACCGACGACATGCTGGAGATCATCGAGCTCATCTCCCTGCCCGAGGTGCTCGAGGGCCTGGGGGAGCGCTTCGGCTTCGGCGCCCGCGCGCACGACGAGGCCGAGTTGGCGCGGCTCATCGACGAGGCCGCGGCGCGCATCGCCGGCGACGGGATCACCGCCGAGCACGGGGGTCTGGAGCGCGAGTTGCGCCACTCCTTCCTGCGCCGCGACGGCGTGTGGATCCGCCGACCCGAGATGTCGGCCTTCCTGGCCGCGGCGGACCAGAGCGTCGACGATCCGCTCTTCTCCGACGAGCGGATGGTGCAGGGCCTGCAGGTGCCGGCGTGGCTCGTGCAGCTGCATTACGGAGACGAGGCCCTGCACGCCGCGCGCGAGCGTGAACTGGCCGCGCAGCTCGACCACGTGCGGATCGTCGAGCTGCAGACCGGCCAGTGGCCGCAATACACCACGCCCGACGAGCTCGCCCGCGTCATCGCCGCCGCCGCCCACGACCCGTGGGGCGACCCGCCGCCGGTCGACGCGCCCGCCGACGACACACAGGACGCCCGTCACGCGCAGGGCGCTCGCGGCGCGTAGGTGACCCGC
>JAVTVZ010000205.1:16083-30262 GCA_032229625.1 Dermatophilaceae bacterium
CGACACACAGGACGCCCGTCACGCGCAGGGCGCTCGCGGCGCGTAGGTGACCCGCGGCGTGTAGGTGGTCGGCGTGTAGGTGGCCCGCGGCGTGTAGGTGGCCGGCCGCGAAGGTGGCGCGGGGCGTGCCAGCGGCCTGCGGCGCGGAGGCGCCGCGGCGCATCGGGTGCCCCTATCCCGCGCCGGCCCCATCGCGCCTCGGCGAACCCCCGGCGAGACCCAGCGGGCCCGCCGGAGGCCGGTCAGGTCGGCAGATACGTCACCCACCGATAGCCGTCCCGCTCCTCCCGAGCCGATTCGCGCCACCGCTGCGGGGCGATCGCCGGGAAGTGCGTGTCACCGGGCGGCGCGACGTCGAGGTGGGTCACCTCCAGCCGCGTGGCCAGCGGCATCGCCTCGGCGTAGATCTGGCCCCCGCCGACGACCATGACGTCGGCACCGGGCGACCCCCGGCGGGCCAGCGCGAGCGCCTGCGTCAGCCCCGGCGCGGTCTCGACCCCGTCGTGGCGCCACGACGGGTCGCGGGTGACGACGATCGTGCGCCGCCCGGGCAGCGGCCGCCCGATCGACTCGAAGGTCTTGCGGCCCATGACCATCGGGTGGCCCATCGTCACCGCCTTGAAGCGGCGCAGATCCTCCGGCAGGTGCCACGGCATCCCGCCCTGCGCGCCGATGACACCGTTGGCCGCGACGGCCACGACGAGCACGACCCCACCCGCCGGCGGCGATGCGCTCGGGCCCGGCCCGGCGCTCATACGGCGATCGGGGCGCGGATCCCCGGGTGCGGATCGTAGGCGAGCAGCTCGACGTCGCCGATCTGCACGTCCTCCAGTCGGCGCCGGCTCGGGTCGAGCCGCAGCGTCGGCAGCGGCCGCGGCTCGCGCGTCAGCTGCAGCCGCGCCTGGTCCAGATGGTTGAGGTAGAGGTGTGCGTCGCCGATCGTGTGCACGAAGTCGCCCACGCCCAGATCGGTCACCTGTGCGACGAGGTGTGTGAGCAGCGCATACGAGGCGATGTTGAAGGGCACGCCGAGGAAGACGTCGGCGCTGCGCTGATACAGCTGGCAGCTCAGCCGCGCGGGCGCGTCGGCCGGGTCACGCGGATCTGCGGCGACGTAGAACTGGAACATCGTGTGGCACGGCGGCAGCGCCATCGCGTCGACCTCCGCGACGTTCCACGCCGAGACGATGTGCCGCCGCGACTCCGGGGAGCGGCGGATCGACTCGACGACCCCGGCGATCTGGTCGATCGTGCGGCCGTCCGGCGTCGGCCACGACCGCCACTGATGCCCGTAGACGGGCCCGAGCTCGCCGTCGGCGTCGGCCCACTCGTCCCAGATCGTGATGCCGTGCTCGTGCAGCCACGCGACGTTGGTGTCGCCGCGCAGGAACCACAGCAGCTCCCCGACGATCGAGCGCAGATGCAGCTTCTTCGTCGTCAACGCCGGGAAGCCCTCCCGCAGGTCGAAGCGCATCTGATGGCCGAAGACGGAGAGCGTGCCCGTGCCCGTGCGGTCGCCGCGCTCGACGCCGTCATCGAGGATCCGGGTGAGCAGATCGAGGTATTGCTGCATGGCCGCGACTCTATGTGCCGCCACCGACAAGAGTCGCGTGCCGCCGCGACGCGAGCCCATCGCCGCAGGTCACGGCGTCGCACGGCGTCGTCGGCTCCCGCGGCCCGCCGACCCGTAGCCTGAGCGGCATGCGCGTCCTGCACCTGAGCCTGCCCGAGGACCTGGCCGCCGCCAAGGCCGCCGGCGACTACCGCGTCTCCAGCCGCGGCCTGATGCTGCCCGAGGTCGGCTTCATCCACACCTGCACGAGCGCCCAGCTGCCCGGGGTCGCGCGCCGCTTCTATGCCGACGCCGGGCCCGGCCTCGTGGCCCTCGTCGTCGATCTCGACGCCTGCGCGGCCGCGGGCTCGCCCGTGCGCTGGGACCCGGTGCCCGACGCCGGGGGAGAGCTTTTCCCACACGTCTACGGGCCGATCCCGCTGACCGCGATCGTCGCCGAGCTGCCCGCGCGCCTCGTCGCCGGCGAGCTCGTCATCGACGGCCTGGAGGCGGCCGGCGACCTCGACATCGCCTCCGCGCCGCCCGCCTCGTAGCCCGCGGCCGGGCGACGCCGCGCCCGAGGGCGGCACGGGCGGCAGCGGCAGCGGCGCGATCGGGGACCATGAGCCCATGGACCGCCTCACCCGACACCCCGAGCGTGGCAGCAGTGACCGCGCCGACCTCGACGCGCTGCTCGATGAGCAGTGGTACGGCACGCTCGCGACCGTCACGACCGACGGCGCGCCCTGGGCCGTGCCGATGCTCTATGCCCGCGACGGCGACCGCCTCGTGCTGCACGGATCGACCGGCGCCGGGGCGCTGCGCGCGGTCGGCGCCGGCGCCCCGGCCGTGTTGTCGGTCATGAGCGTCCAGGGGCTCGTCGTCGGGCACACGACCTTCGAGTCGTCGCTGAACTACCGGTCGGCGACCGTGCGGGGCGTGATGCGCCACGCGACCGGCGAGGAGCAGGTGGCCGCGCTCGACCGCTTCTCGGAGGCGCTGCTGCCCGGGCGCACCGCCGAGGTCCGGCCGATGAACCGCAAGGAGCTGGCGGCCACGACGGTGTCCGTGCTCGACATCGTCGACGGCTCCTGGCTCTACAAGGCCCGCGACGGGTGGCCCTGCGACCCGGCGCAGTCCGGCAGCGTCGAGCACCCCAGCTGGGCCGGCGTCGTGCCGATCCGGACCGTCTACGACACCCCTGCCCCGGCGCCCTGGGTCTGCGACGAGGTGCCCGCCTCCGTGCGCCGACTCACCGGCGGCTGAGCACGGCCGCCGCGTCCGCGCGCCCCGAGCCGGCGGCACCTGTGACGGTGAGCGTCGTCACATCGGAAAAATTCTCGGCGCGGGCTGTAACGACCGCGGGGGGTGCGGCGATGTCGTCACTGAACGCGGCGCTACTCGAACCCCCGAGCGAGTAGCGCCGCGTTCTTCCATGTCCGGCCCAGACCCTCGCGCAGACCCTCGCGCCGACCCGGCTGCCGACCCGCCTCGGCCGCCCGCCGAGCCCGGGCCGCACACCGCCGCGAGCGGTCCGCGGCCGCCCGACCGGTCGGCCCGCCCGGCGGTACGGGATACGGTATGGGCCATGACTGCGCCCCTAGGTCGAGTGCTGACCGCGATGGTCACGCCGATGACACCCGACGGTTCCCTCGATCTCGAGGCCGCCGCCCGCCTCGCGACCCATCTGGTCGACGAGGGCAACGACGGCATCGTCGTCAACGGCACGACGGGGGAGTCGGCGACGACGACGGACGCCGAGAAGCTGCGGATCCTGCAGGCGGTCTCCGAGGCGGTCGGCGGGCGCGCGACGATCATCGCCGGCGTCGGCACCAACGACACGACGCACACCGTCGAGCTCGCGCGACAGGCCCACGGGGCCGGCGCCGACGCGCTGCTCGTCGTGACGCCGTATTACAACAAGCCTCCGCAGGAGGGGCTGCTCGCGCACTTCACGGCCGTGGCCGACGCGACGCCGCTGCCCAACGTGCTCTACGACATTCCCGGGCGCGCCGGCGTGGCGATCGAGACCGACACGCTCATCCGCCTGGGGGCGCACCCGCGGATCGTCGCGGTCAAGGACGCCAAGGGCGACTTCTGGGCGGCCACGAAGGTCCTCGCCCAGACCGACCTCGCCTGGTATTCGGGCAACGACGCCGACAACCTCCTCTACCTGTCGCTGGGGGCCGTCGGCTTCATCGGCGTCACCACCCACGTCGCGTCTCGCCGGTATGTCGAGATGCTCGACGCGTGGGAGGCCGGCGACGCCGCCACCGCGCGTCGCATCCACACCGACCTCGTGCCGGTCGTCGACGCGGTCATGAACATCACTCAGGGAGCCATCATGGCCAAGGCCGCACTCGTCGAGACCGGCGTACTGGAGCATCTGACCGTCCGGTTGCCACTGGTGGAGGCAGATCCCCGACAGCGGGCGCTGCTCGCCGCCGGCCTGCAGGCCTCGCTGCCGCAGACCTCGCTGCCGCAGACCTCCGTCCACGCCCAGGAGGCGGTCGCCCGATGAGCCACCCGCATCCCGAGCTGTCCACGCCTCCGCCGCTCGCGCCCGGCGCCGTGCGCGTCGTGCCCCTCGGCGGGCTCGGCGAGGTCGGCCGCAACATGACGGTCGTCGAGCACGAGGGCCAGCTGCTCGTCATCGACTGCGGCGTGCTCTTCCCCGAGGACCACCACCCGGGCGTCGACCTGATCCTGCCCGACTTCGGCTACATCGCCGATCGGCTCGACGACGTCGCCGCGATCGTGCTGACCCACGGCCACGAGGACCACATCGGCGCGGTCCCCTACCTGCTGCGGCTCAAGCCCGACATCCCGCTCGTCGGCTCGACGCTGACGCTGGCGCTCGTCGAGGCCAAGCTCAAGGAGCACCGCATCAAGCCCTACACCCTCGGGGTGACCGAGGGGCAGCGCGAGCAGCTCGGCGTCTTCGACTGCGAGTTCGTCGCCGTCAACCACTCGATCCCCGACGCCCTCGCGGTCGCGGTGCGCACCCCCGGTGGGCTGCTGCTGCACACCGGTGACTTCAAGATGGACCAGCTGCCGCTGGACAAGCGGCTCACCGACCTGCGGGCGTTCGCGCGGCTGGGGGAGGAGGGCGTCGACCTCTTCCTGACCGACTCCACGAACGCCGAGGTCCCGGGCTTCACGACGCCGGAGCGCGACATCTTCCCGGCGATCGAGCGGGTCTTCGCCAAGGCGCAGCGCCGGATCATCGTCGCGTGCTTCTCCTCCCACGTGCACCGCGTGCAGCAGGTGCTCGACGCGGCCGCCGAATACGGGCGCAAGGTCGCCTTCGTCGGGCGCTCGATGGTCCGCAACATGGGGATCGCCGAGGAGCTGGGCTATCTGAAGGTGCCGCAGGGGGTGCTCGTCGACCTCAAGAAGCTCGAGCACTTCCCCGAGGACCAGCAGGTCATCATCTCCACGGGCTCCCAGGGCGAGCCGATGGCGGCGTTGTCGCGGATGGCGAACCGCAGTCACAAGATCGAGGTCGGCGAGGGCGACACGGTGCTGCTGGCCAGCTCGCTGATCCCCGGCAACGAGAACGCCGTCTACCGCGTCATCAACGGGCTGATCCGGCTCGGCGCCGACGTCGTGCACAAGGGCAACGCCCGGGTGCACGTCTCCGGGCACGCCAGCGCGGGCGAGTTGCTCTACTGCTACAACATCGTCCGCCCGACCAACGTCATGCCGGTGCACGGCGAGTGGCGTCACCTCGTGGCCAACGGCAAGCTCGCCGAGCAGACCGGCGTGCCCGCCGACCGGGTGATGCTCGCCGAGGACGGCGTCGTCGTCGATCTCGTCGACGGCATCGCGCGGATCGCCGGCGCGGTCGAGTGCGGCTATGTGTATGTCGACGGCTCGTCCGTCGGCGGCACCGACGAGGGCCTGCTCAAGGACCGTCGCATCCTGCGCGACGAGGGCTTCGTGACCGTCGTCGTCGTCGTGGACTCCACGACGGGCAAGATCGCGTCGGGCCCGGAGATTCTGACTCGCGGGTTCGCCGAGGACGAGGCCCTGCCCGAGGCCGTCGTGCCCCGGATCACCGACGCGATCGAGGACGCCACGGCCCGCGGGGTGCGGGACGCCTACCAGCTGCAGCAGGTCGTGCGCCGCACGGTCGGCAGCTACGTCGGCGGCAAGCTGCGCCGCCGTCCGATGATCATCCCCGTGGTGATCGAGGCCTGACGAAGGCGGACTGTCGAGTTCGAGGCCTGGCGACAGGCTGACGACGTGCCCTCTGTCGCGTTCTTGCCGTGACCATGGCGCGCCGGGTGACGTCCCTGGAGGCGTGTCCCTGCTGACCTAGGCTGCCATGGTGGCCACACGTAACTCCTCGTCGCGCGCGTCGGGCTCCGGCTCCGGTGCGAGGTCCTCGGGCGGATCGTCCCGTTCGTCGAGCGCTTCTGCGCGTGCCTCGACCGGCACGGGCAAGGGGTCGAGCGCGTCGTCGCGCCCGCGCGGCGGTCGTCCCTCGGGGCGTGACGGTGCGCGTGGGGCCGCACGGCCGAAGGGCGGTGGGCTGCCGCTGCCCGTCCGAGCAGTCCGAGGCACGTGGATGGGGGTGGCGAGCGTGGCCGGTGGCGCCGTGCGACGCGTCGGCCGCAGCGTCGACCAGTTGGAGCCCGAGCACCGCCGGGACGGACTGGGTCTGCTGCTGCTGGCGCTCGCGGTCGTCGTCGCGACGCGGGAGTGGTGGGGCCTGACGGGCACCGCCGGCGAGATCATCCACACGGTCGCGGCGGGCACGTTCGGTCGCGCGGCGCTCATCCTGCCGCTCGTGTTGCTCGCCTTCGGGATCCGGCTCATGCGCCGCCCGGACGACGGGCACGGCACGAACCGGCTCATGATCGGCACGGTCGTGCTCGGGCTGTCGGTGTGCGGCGTCCTGCACATCGTCGGGGGCGCCCCGACGATGTCCGACGGGCTCGAGTCCTTCCGTGACGCGGGCGGCATGATCGGGTATCTCGCGGGGGCGCCGCTGGTCGCGGGCCTGCGGGTGGCCGGTGCCGTGCCGATCCTGCTCATCCTCGGCTTCTTCGGCCTGCTCGTCGTCACGGCCACGCCCGTGCACCGCATCCCCGACCGGTTGCGTGAGGCCGGCGAGCATCTCTTCGGCCCGCCGATGCCGCGCGCCGACCGGGTCGAGCGCGGCGCCGACGGCGGCCTGCCGGTGCGCAGCCGCCGCGGTCGCCGACTCGGCCCCGACGGCGAGCCCCTCGACGGGGATGTCCCCTTCGAGCAGGCCGCGCAGATCCACCCCGGCCGCGGGAGCCGGGCCGGTCGCCTCCTGCGCGCGGCCCGCGGCGGCGCGGACGGCGCAGGCGAGGCGGCGACCGAGCCGGCACCGTCACGGGGCCGCGGCGCCGCCGCCTCCCGCGCGCAGGACCCGGCCGACGGCCCGGACGTGGCCGAGGAGGGGCGCCGCGCGGCGGACGCCGCGTCGCGCGCCGAGGTCGCGCGCCGCGCCTCGCGCCGCGGCACCGAGCCGATGCCCGCGGGCGCCGATCCGCAGGGCCCGGCACCCGCCGCGGACCCCGACGCCGCGCCCCGCGCCGAGCGTGGCGCCCCCGCGCCGGTCCCGGCCCAGCAGCACCTGGAGCCGCCGGTCACCGAGCCGCTGCCGCAGCGGGTCGAGCAGCTGGCCCTGGCCGGGGACGTCACCTACACGCTGCCGGACCCGGCGGCGCTCAAGCCCGGCACGCCGCACAAGAGCCGCTCGGTCGTCAACGACCGGGTCGTCGAGGCTCTCACGGGCGTGCTCGACCAGTTCTCCATCGACGCGCAGGTCACCGGCTTCTCGCGGGGGCCGACGGTGACCCGCTACGAGGTCGAGCTGGGCCCGGGCATCAAGGTCGAGCGGGTCACGGCCCTGAGCAAGAATATCGCCTACGCCGTCGCGAGCGCCGACGTGCGCATCCTGAGCCCGATCCCCGGCAAGTCGGCGATCGGCATCGAGATCCCCAACGCCGACCGCGAGAAGGTCAGCCTCGGCGACGTGCTGCGCAGTCAGGTCGCGCACAAGAACACGCACCCGATGGTCATGGGCGTCGGCAAGGACGTCGAGGGCGGCTACGTCATCGCCAACCTCGCGAAGATGCCGCACATGCTCGTCGCCGGTGCCACGGGCTCGGGCAAGTCCAGCTTCGTCAACTCGATGATCACGTCGATCCTCATGCGCTCGACGCCGGACGAGGTGCGGATGATCCTCGTCGACCCCAAGCGGGTCGAGCTCACCGCCTACGACGGCATCCCGCACCTCATCACGCCGATCATCACCAACCCGAAGAAGGCCGCCGAGGCCCTCGCGTGGGTCGTCAAGGAGATGGACGCGCGGTACGACGACCTCGCGGCGTTCGGCTTCAAGCACATCGACGACTTCAACAAGGCGGTGCGCTCGGGGCGGGTCACGCCGCTGCCGGGGTCGGAGCGGGTGCTGCAGCCCTACCCCTACCTGCTGGTCGTCGTCGACGAGCTCGCGGACCTCATGATGGTCGCGCCGCGCGACGTCGAGGAGTCGATCGTGCGGATCACGCAGCTCGCGCGGGCCGCCGGCATCCACCTCGTGCTGGCGACCCAGCGGCCGTCGGTCGACGTCGTCACCGGGCTCATCAAGGCCAACGTGCCGAGCCGGATGGCCTTCGCGACCTCCTCGCTCGCCGACTCACGTGTCGTGCTCGACCAGCCCGGCGCGGAGAAGCTCATCGGCCAGGGCGACGCGCTCTTCCTGCCGATGGGCGCGAGCAAGCCGATGCGCGTCCAGGGCGCGTGGGTCACCGAGACCGAGATCCACGAGGTCGTCGCGCACGTCACGGGCCAGCTCAAGCCGACGTACCGCGAGGACGTCACCGTCAAGGCCGAGAAGAAGCAGATCGACGACGACATCGGCGACGACCTCGACCTGCTGCTGCAGGCCACGGAGCTCGTCGTAACGTCGCAGTTCGGCTCGACGTCGATGTTGCAGCGCAAGCTGCGGGTCGGCTTCGCCAAGGCCGGGCGGCTCATGGACCTGCTCGAGTCGCGCGGTGTCGTCGGGCCGTCCGAGGGCAGCAAGGCCCGCGACGTGCTCGTGCGGGTCGACGACCTGGAGTTGACGCTGGCCGTGCTGCGCGGCGATGTCGCGCCCGAGGACCCGCCGAGCGCGCCGGGCCCGGGGCAGGTGGGTGAGCGCGACGGTCAGGGAGTCGGTGATCATGGCGTCCGTGAGAAGTACGGACGTGAGCCCGAGCCGGCGTATGCCGGTGCGGTCGACGCCGGTGACGACGAGCCCGGCGAGGACGCCTGGCAGCTCACCGGCCGCGACCGTCGATACTGACGTGCCGCCCGAGCCGGCCGGCAGACCGGGTCGGCAGCTGCGGCAGCGTCGGCACAGGCGACCCATGGGCGTTCGGCGCGCCGCCGGACGGCGAGAAGGAGCCGGGCGCACGGGTCTGACCTGCGGTCTCGTCGCCGCGGCCGTCCTGGGCCTGAGTGGCTGCGGCGGCATCGCCGGGGAGCCGGACGCCGTGGCCGGCCCCACCCCGACGGTGGCGACCGCGGCACCGACCGCCGGGCAGGTGACGTTGTCGACCCCGGCACCGTCGTCGCGGCTCTCACCGGGCCGGCCGACGTCGGCGCCCACGCCGGAGATCGACACGCGGACCCTGCCGCCGACCGGGCGACTCGACCCCGCGGCGCTCACGGAGGCGCTCGCGCCGGTCCGGGCGCGCTACGGCGACAGCCTCGCCGTCGCGTGGGGGCCCGTCGGCGACCCGAGCGCGGTGCGCGCCGTCGGTGCGACCCGCGACATCGAGGGCTGGTCGACGATGAAGGTGCCGATCGCGGTGGCCGTGTCACAGCAGGCGGACGGAGAGCCCTCCGGGGCGCAGCTGCGTCAGCTGCAGCAGTCGCTCACGGTCTCCGACAACGACGCCGCGATCGCGATGTGGGACAGCCTGTCCGACCCGGTCGCGCAGGTCCGGGCGGTGCTGCGCGCGGCCGGTGACGAGCGCACGGTGCCGCTGCGGGGCCAGGACGGGCGGACGACGTCCTTCGGGCTGACGGCGTGGCGGGTCGACGACTCGGCGCGCTATGCCACCGGGTTGCCGTGCAGCGACGACGCCGACCCCGTGCTCGAGGCGTTGGGACGCATCACGCCCGAGCACCAGTGGGGGCTGGGCACGGTCGCCGATGCCCGCTTCAAGGGCGGCTGGGGGATCAGCCCGCACGGCTACCTCGCCCGACAGCTGGGCGTCGTGCCCCGCCGCGACGGATCGCAGGTCGCGATCGCCCTCGCCGCGCAGCCGCAGGCCGGCACCCACGAGGCCGCGACGGCCGCGATCAGTGAGGCGACGAAGGTGCTCGTGTCGCTGCTGGGCGAGGACGACGGCGGCCGCTGCCCGTCCCGGTCCACGCCGTCGTGACCTAGTGACCGTGGCCTAGTGACCGTGGCCTCGTGACCGTGGCCTCGTGATCCCGTGACCTCACGGCGCCGGGCCGTGCCGGCCTGGCGCGGGCGAGCGTCCGAGGGCCGGGCCTAGACGATCGGCCCGTCGAGGTCCTCGATGCGCGCGACCGAGGGCGGGGCCGTGCTCGCGGCGGCGACCTGCTCGGCGCCCGCCCAGGCCCTGGCGATGTTGCCGCCGGTCAGCCGCGCGAGGTCGGCGTCGGACCACCCGCGGTCGGCCAGCGCCGCGAGCAGCCGCGGGTAGCCGGTGACGTCCTCGAGTCCGGCAGGCAGCGAGTCGGTCCCGTCGTAGTCGCCGCCGAGCCCGACGTGCTCGACGCCGGCGACGTCGCGGACGTGCTCGACATGCGCGACGACCTGCGCCAAGGTCGCGGCGGGCTTCGGCGGGCAGTGCGTCGCCTGGTAGGCCTTGAGGGCGACGAGGTCGAGGTGGTCGATGCCGGCGCGCTGCGCCCGCGCCATCGCGTCGTGCCGCCACGCGGCCGCCTCGGGGGAGACGAATTCGGTCACGAACGTCACCATGCAGACCCCGCCGTTGGCGCCCAGCCGCTCGAGCACGTCGTCGGGCACGTTGCGCGGGCTGTCACAGACGGCGCGGGCGCTGGAGTGACTGAAGATCACGGGCGCGGACGAGACGTCGAGGGCGTGGCGCATCGTGTCGGGGGAGACGTGGGAGAGGTCGACGAGCATGCCGAGCCGGTTCATCTCCGCGACGACGGCCTCACCGAAGCGCGAGAGCCCGCCCAGCCGCGGCGCGTCGGTCGCGGCGTCGGCCCAGGAGTTGTTGTGGTTGTGCGTGAGGGTCATGTATCGGACCCCGAGGCGGTGCAACGCCCGCAGCGCCCCGAGGGAGTCGCCGATGCTGTGCCCACCCTCGGCGCCCAGCATCGAGGCGATCCGCCCCGCCGCGATCGCCTCGGCGGCCTGCGCCGGCGTCGTCGCGAGCCGGAGGTCGCCCGGGTGCGCCTCGATGAGCCGCAGCGCGACGTCGACCTGCTCGAGCGTCGCCGTCACCGCCTCGTGCGCGCGCAGCGTGCCGGGCACGTAGACCGACCAGAACTGCCCGCCGACCCCGCCCTCTCGCAGCCGGGGCAGGTCGGTGTGGGTGTCGGCGCGGCGGGCGGTGACGTCGAGGCGTGACCAGTCGCTGCCGGCCTCCGTCCGGGCGTGCCACGGCAGGTCGTTGTGGCCGTCGATGACGGGGTGGTCGCGCAGCAGCGCGCGCACCCGCCGGGTCGTCGTATCAGTGCTGGTCGTGCCCATCCCCACACGATCGCACGAGGTCGGCGGTGATCCGCGCAGCGGGCCGGCCGCGGCCCGCGCGCGACCCGACGGGCCCGGGTGCGACGGCCGACCGGGGGCCCCGCGCGGCCCCGTACAGTGGGCGCATGCCGACCTCGCGCGTCACCCCCGCCGCCCGCTCGGGTGAGGGCGGCGGGCCGGACGTCCCTGCCTCCCGACCCGAACGACCCCCGGCTCCCGACGCAGGCGCGACGGGGGGGACCGCCGCGACGTGGCCGACCGATCCGCCGACCGATCCGCCGACCGATCCGCCCATCGATTCGGCGACCGGTGCGGGGGTGGGTCCGGCCGGGCAGGCGGCGCCGGAGGGCGGCTCGCGCCGCGTGGCGATCGTCAGCCTGGGCTGCGCGCGCAACGACGTCGACTCCGAGGAGCTCGCCGGGCGGCTGGGGGCCGACGGCTGGTCGCTCGTGGCGGATCCGGCCGACGCCGACGTCGCGGTCGTCAACACGTGCGGCTTCGTCGAGCAGGCCAAGAAGGACTCGATCGACGTCATCCTGTCCGTCGCCGACCTCAAGGCTTCGGGGCGCACGCAGGCCGTCGTCGCCGTCGGCTGTCTCGCCGAGCGCTACGGCCGCGAGCTCGCCGACGAGCTGCCCGAGGCCGACGCGGTGCTCGGCTTCGATTCCTACGCCGCGCTGTCGCAGCATCTCGGCGGCATCCTGCACGGGCAACGCCCGATCTCCCACGTGCCGCGGGACCGCCGCACGCTGCTGCCCGTCGCGCCGCGCGAGCGCCGCGGCGCCGCCGCGGGCCTCGCCCTGCCCGGCCACGGCGAGCGGCGCGCGCCGCAGGCCCTCGACGAGCTGCCTACCGCGGGTGGGGGATTCCCGGTCGGCGGCGGGGCCGTGTTGCGGGCTCGGCTGGACGACCGGCCGTGGGCCCCGTTGAAGATCGCGAGCGGCTGCGATCGACGCTGCGCGTTCTGCGCGATCCCGGCGTTCCGCGGGTCGTTCGTGTCGCGGACGGTCCCGGAGGTCGTCGCCGAGGCGCGGTGGCTCGCCGAGCACGGCGTCGGTGAGGCGCTGCTGGTCTCGGAGAATTCGACGTCCTACGGCAAGGATCTCGGCGATCTGCGGCTGCTCGACCGGTTGCTCGGTGAGCTCGTCGCCGTCGACGGGTTGCACACCGTGCGGGTCTCCTACCTGCAGCCTGCGGAGATGCGCCCCGACCTCGTCGAGGTCATGACGTCGACGCCGGGCGTCGCGCCCTACTTCGACCTGTCCTTCCAGCACGCCGCGGGCGGTCTGCTGCGGCGGATGCGCCGGTTCGGTGACGCCGAGTCGTTCCTGACCCTCATCGAGTCGATCCGGGCGCGGGCCCCGCATGCGGGCATCCGGTGCAACGTCATCGTCGGCTTCCCCGGCGAGAGCGCGCACGACGTCGACGTGCTGTGCGACTTCCTCGCCGAGGCGGGGCTGGACGCGGTCGGGGTGTTCGGGTATTCCGACGAGGACGGCACCGAGGCCGAGGGCCTGGACGGACACGTGCTGCAGGAGGAGGTCGACGAGCGGGTCGAGCGGGTCAGCGAACTCGTAGACGCGCTCGTCGCGGAGCGTGCCGCGCAGCGCCTCGGCGAGGAGGTCGTCGTGCTCGTCGAGGACGTCGCCGACCCCGATCCCGCGCCCGACGAGGGCGAGTCCGTCGCGACGGTCACGGGACGGGCCCTGCACCAGGGGCCCGAGGTCGACGGGGCGTGCCGGCTCGTCCTGCCGCAGGGCGCGCCGCTCCCGACGGTCGGGGCCCGGGTCCGGGGGGTCGTCGTCGACAGTGACGGCGTCGACCTCGTCGTCGCGCCCGCAGCCGAGCACTCCCAGGATCCGCGGTCGGACCGCGGGCACGCCACGCTCGCGAAGGAGGCACCATGACCGGCACCGCTCCCGACCGCCAGGTGAGCAACTGGAACATCGCCAACGCCCTGACGGTCCTGCGGATCTTCATGGTGCCGGTCTTCGGGTGGCTGCTCCTGCACGACGGCGGCCTCGCCGCGTCGTGGCGCTGGACGGCTCTCGTCGTCTTCGTCGTCGCGATGTTCACCGACCGGCTCGACGGTGAGCTCGCCCGCTCCCGCGGCCTCATCACCGACTTCGGCAAGCTCGCCGATCCCATCGCCGACAAGGCCCTCACCGGGATGGCGTTCATCGGCCTGAGCATCATCGGCCAGCTGTGGTGGTGGGTGACGATCGTCGTGCTGCTGCGCGAATGGGGCATCACCGCCTTGCGATTCGTCGTCATCCGCTATGGCGTGATGCCCGCGAGCCGCGGCGGCAAGCTCAAGACCGTCCTGCAGGCCGTCGCGTTGAGCATGCTCATCGCACCCATCGGGGGGCCGTGGATCTGGCTCGCCGGCGCCGTCATGGCCGTCGCCGTCGCCGTCACGCTCGTCACCGGCGTCGATTATCTGCTCGCGGCGCGCCGCCTCGTCGCCCAGGCCTCCGGTCCCTCGGGCGCCTCCGGTCCCTCGGGCGCCTCCGGTTCACCGCGGTCGTCGTGACGCAGGCCGCGCCGAGCGGCGCGTCGTCCCCGCCGGGGGACGCCACGCCGGTCGCCGACCTCATCGCCCGGCTCGTCGCGCGCGGCGAGAGTGTGGCGACCGCGGAGTCGCTCACTGGTGGCCTGGTCGTCGCGGCGCTGACCGACGTGCCGGGCGCCTCGGCCGCCGTCCGGGGCGGCGTCGTGGTCTACCACAGCGACCTCAAGACCTCCCTGGCCGGCGTCGATGCCGCCGTCCTCGCCGCCGGTGGCGCGGTGCAGGCGCAGGTCGCCGAGCAGCTCGCCGACGGCGTGCGCGCCCGGCTGGGCGCGACGTGGGGAGTGGGGACGACCGGGGTGGCGGGGCCGGACCCCTCGGACGGCGCGGCCGT
>JAVTVZ010000206.1:0-2015 GCA_032229625.1 Dermatophilaceae bacterium
GAGCGCACCATCGAGGTGCGGCTCGGCTTCTCGCTGCGCGGCCCCGACCGCGCGCAGGCCAACCTGCGCGCCGACCTCGACGCGGCCGGGGCGAGCGCGGGAGCCGGCGCCTACGAGCCGGTGCGGGAGTCGACGCGGCTGTCGTGGCGCGAGCATCTCGACCTCGTCCGGGTCGACCACAGCGCCCTGACCCCCGAGCGCAACTCGACGCTGGCGACGGCGCTCTACCACTCCTTCATCAAGCCGAGCTTCGCCCCCGATGAGTCGCCGGCGTGGACGACCGACGGGCCGTACGCCTTCGACCTGTGCACCATGTGGGACATCTACCGCACGCAGCTGCCGCTGCTGACGACCCTGCTGCCGGCGCGCGCGGTCGACCTGGCCAACGTGCTGCTGACGATCTGCGAGCAGGAGGGCAACCTGCCGATCGGCTACCGGATGGCCAAGGGCGCCGACCGCTTCTCCCGGCAGGCCAGCGCGCTGGCGCACGTCTTCCTCGCCGACCTGTGGGCCCGCCGCGAGCCCGGCATCGACTGGGAATGGGCGATGGTCCACCTCGACGGCGACCTGCGCCGGGCCTACGGCGAGGACTATCTCGCGCACGGCGTCGCCCACCCCGTCACCCACACCCTCGACCTGGCCTTCGCCTACCACTGCACCGCGCGCATCGCCCGCGGCATCGGCGACCGCACCCTCGGCGACCAGATGGAGCGGCTCGCCGGCGGCTGGGTCAACGCGTTCGACCCGAGCACCGGGCTGCTCGTCGACTCGACCTTCTACGAGGGCGGGCGATGGAACTACAGCTTCCGGCTGCTGCACGACATGGCCGGGCGCATCGAGCTCGCCGGCGGCGAGGACCGCTTCGCGGGGCTGCTCGACCGGTTCTTCGGCTTCGGCGCCGATCCCGTGCGCCAGCCCGGCCGGCACCCCAGCAAGGAGGAGCTCGCCGCCGGATACGCCCTCGGCCGCTTCGAGGGGCTCAACAACGAGCCGGACCTCGACACCCCGTGGGCCTACCACTACGCGGGGCGCCCGCACCGCACCGCGCAGGTCGTGCACGGCGCGATCGCCCACATGTTCGGCGTCGGCCGTGGCGGCCTGCCCGGCAACGACGACTCCGGCGGCCTGTCCGCCTGGTACGTCTGGGCGAGCCTCGGGCTCTTCCCCGTCGTCGGCCAGGACGGCTTCCTCCTCGGCCCGCCCGCGGTGCCCGAGGTGAGACTCGCCCGCCCCGAGGGCGACCTGCGCCTGACCACCTCCGGGCTCGTCGTCCCCGAGCCCGGCGGCCCGATCTCCTACGTCCAGCGGGTCACCGTCGACGGTCGCGAGCACGACGGCACGTGGCTGCCCGGCCGCGCCGCACGCCGCGCCCGGCACGTCCACCTCGAGCTCGGCCCGGAGCCGAGCGCCTGGGGCACCACCACCCGACCGCCCTCGTCTCCCGCGCCCGCCTGACCCGGCGCCGCCCCCGGGGCCGTCCGCCCCGACGGTCACCGCCCGATCGACCCCTCATCCGTCCTGCTCGTCCTCGTCCCCCCTCGGAGGTGCTCCATGAGCGTCACCCTCGCCACGGCCACCGCGCGCCTGGTCATCGTCGTCCGGGCCGACCCCGTCATCTGCGGGCACTCCGGAGAGGCCCGTTGCCTCGCGGAGGTCGCCCTGACAGCCGGCTTCGACGACGTCCGCATCGTCACGTGGCCCATCGACCGCCTCGAGGCGGCCGGTCTGCCGATGAAGCCGCTCGACCACGTCACCCCCTACAGCCCCGGCATCACCGTCGAGCGTCCCGGCCCCGTCGGTGACTACCGCGTGCCCGACGGCCGCTGGCTCGCGGGCCTGACCGGCCGGCTCGTCGAGCTCTTCTCCGACGGCGTCCCGACCGTCGCGATGTCGCTGTATCTGTCCCCGCACACCGTCGCCGTGCAGGACGCCGTGCGCGTCGCCCGCAGCCTGGGCCGCGCCCGCGTCACGACGATCGCCGAGGCCGTGGGCTCCGACATCACCAACATCGTGCG
>JAVTVZ010000206.1:2115-4788 GCA_032229625.1 Dermatophilaceae bacterium
CCCGCGTCACGACGATCGCCGAGGCCGTGGGCTCCGACATCACCAACATCGTGCGTGCCTGCGTCGAGACCGACCGCTTCGGCGCCGCCGCCCACCTGCTGTCGGTCTATCTGGGCAGCGACCACTGCGTCGCGGTGTCGAGCTACACCAAGGACCTCATCGTCGCCGAGGCCGCGACGCTGGACGCGCTGCACGGCACCGCGTTCGCCCGCGCGTGCCGCGAGCGGATCGGCATCTCCTATCCGGCCGTCGACGCCGGCCCCTACCTGGGCCTGACTCAGGAGCGGATCGACGCCGACCTCGCGCGGCGCGGCCTGACGCGCGGCGGCTACGCGCTCTACCTGTCCCGGATCGCCTCGGCCAAGGGCCTCGACGACCTCATCGAGGCGTATGCCGGATCGCGCGCGAGCGAGCGGGTGCGGCTCGTCCTGGCCGGGCGCGGCCCGCAGGAGGACGACGTGCGGCGCTGGATCGAGGCCGCCGGCATGTCGGAGCGGATCGTGCTGCTCACCGACGTCGACGACGCCGAGAAGCCCTCGCTCATGGCCGGATCCGCCGCCTTCGTGCTCCCGACGCGCGCGCAGCCGGAGTTCGTCGAGACCTTCGGCATCGCGCTCGTGGAGTCGATGCTCGCCGGTGGCGGGCCGGTCATCACCTGCCCGACCGGTGGCGTGCCCGAGGCCGTCGGCGACACCGCGCTGCTGGTGCCGCCGCACGACCCCGCGGCGATCCGCGCGGCCCTCGACGCCGTCGTCTGTGACTGGACCCCCGAGCAGCTCGCCGCCCACAGCGAGGCCGCCCGCGCCTACGCGCTGCGCTTCGACCGGCAGGCCGTCTTCGACGCGCTCTTCGCGCGGGTCCGGCCGGTCGGTCGGGCGGCCTGACCGACTCCGCAGCGCCGGCCGGGCGGCGCGATCGGGCGCCGGTCGGCCGGCGCGTCGATCAGTCGTGCGCGTCGATCGTGCGCGTCGAGCGCGCGCGTCGAGCGCGCGTGGCGGTCGGCCGTGCGTGCCGGTCAGCCGTAGAGCGCGGCGTAGACCTGCTCGAAGTCGGCCAGACGCTGCCGGTAGTACGCGGCGTGGTCGGGTCGCGGCTCCCGCGTCGGGCCGGTGAGCACGGGGGCTCGCGGCACGTCGGGCGCGGCGAGCTCGAGGGCGTGCAGCGCGGTGCCGTGCAGGGTGACGCGCTTGATGAGCACGGGCGTCGCGGGCAGCCCGAGGACGTCGGCGAGCAGCGGCACGAGCCCGGGGAGCCCCTGCTGCACCCCGCCGCCGACGCGCACCTGCCGCAGCGTCGTCTGCGTGGCGAGCTGGTCGGCGACCCGCGCGTAGGTCAGGGCGACGCCCTCGACCCCGCCGCGCCAGAGATCCAGCGGCGTCGAGCCCGCCGAGACGCCCGTGAAGACCGCCCGCGCCCGGGCCTGCCAGCCGGTGGAGCGCTCGCCGGAGAGGAAGGGCAGCACCAGCGGTGTCGTCGCCGCCGGTGGCGCCTCGAGCGCCGCCGCGAGCGGGTCGGGGACGCGCGCGGTGCCGCTGCCCTGCTCGTCGCTCCCGTCGGCCCCGCCGGGCAGGGCGAGCGTGGTGCGCAGCCACTCCACGGCGCGACCGACGTCGTTGATCGCGCCGCCGAGCAGACAGCGCCGGTCGTCGACGCGATAGCACCACAGCCCCGGCGGCACGGTGGCCGGGATGGTGTCGAGCAGCACCCGCACGGCCCCCGACGTCGCGGTCGACAGCACGGCGCTGCTCGGGTCGGCCACGCCCGAGCCGAGATTCGCGGCGTACCCGTCGGCGATCGGCGGCAGCCACACCGCGTCGGCGAGCGCGGGCCAGCGGGCGGCGATCCGGCCGTCGACGGGCCGCAGCACCTGCTCGGGGGTGTGCACGGGGTTGAGCCGCTCGGCGTCGATGCCGGCGGCCGCGAGCAGCTGCGGCGCCCACGCGCCGGTGTGCAGGTCGAGCAGCCCGGTCCACGCGGCGACGGCGGTGCCCGCCGCGGAGGTGCCCAGCAGCCGCTCGTAGACGTATTCGCCGAGGCCGACCCAGCGCACGACGCCGCGGTCGCCGCCGGTGCGCGCGAGCCAGCGCAGCCGCGGCGCGAGGTAGGAGTTGTGCAGCCGCGTGCCCGTCAGCTGCTGCACCTGGGCCTCGTCGAGCTCGCGGCGCAGCTCGTCGACCTGGTCCGCGGCGCGCGAATCGGCATACGTGTAGCAGGGGGTGAGCGCCGCGCCGCTGCGGTCGAGGCCGATGAGCGAGGAGGCGAACGTGTCGATCGCGACCGCCGCGACCCGCCCCACGAGCCCGGGGTCGGCCAGGACGACGTCGATGACCTGCGAGAGTTCGGCGACGACCTGGTCGGGGTCGATCGTGGAAGTGCCGTCGGCGCCGGTCGTGAAGGTGTGCGGCACCTTGTGCCGGTAGCGGTGCTGACCGTGCTGCCGACCCTTGTGGTGCTGTGCGTGGTGGTGCCCGCCGGCCAGCGGCACGCCCGCCGCGTCGTAGAGGCCGCCGCGGCTGCCCATCGACCCGACGTCCATCGCGAGGACGAGCGGGTCGATCGCGTCGCGGACCGGGACGGTGAAGCTGGCCATGGGTGCTCCTTGCGCGGGTCGACGGCGACCGGGCGGCTCGCCGGCGCGGGCGGGTGGTCCCGAGCCTAGGCTCGCGCGGCTCG
>JAVTVZ010000207.1:0-4771 GCA_032229625.1 Dermatophilaceae bacterium
CGCCGATGATGAAGCCGCGCGCCATCTGGTCCATCGCGGCCCAGAAGGAGTCGCCCGTGCGCTGGAAGCCGAACATCGAGTAGAAGATGTAGAGCGGGATCATCGGCTCGCCGTGCGTGGCATACGACGTGCCCGCCGCGGTGAACGCGCCGACGGAGCCGGCCTCGTTGATGCCCGTGTGCAGGATCTGCCCCGACTCGGACTCCTTGTAGGCGAGCAGCTGCTCCCGGTCGACGGCCTTGTAGGTCTGGCCGCGCGGGTTGTAGATCTTCGCGGTCGGGAAGAAGCTGTCCATCCCGAAGGTCCGGGCCTCGTCCGGGATGATCGGCACGATGCGGTTGCCGATCCCCTTGTCGCGCATGAGGTCACGCACGAGACGCACGAACGCCATCGTCGTCGCGGCCTGCTGCTTGCCCGAGCCCTTGCGCGGCCCGTCGTACGTCTTGTCCGCCGGCAGCGGCAGCCCGCTGGTGGCGGTCCGGCGCGCCGGCAGCCCGCCGCCGAGCTCCTTGCGGCGGTCGATCATGTACTTCACCGCCGGGTGGTCGGGGCCGGGGTGGTAGTACGGCGCGTCGTAGACGCCCTCGAGCTCCTTGTCGGCCAGCGGCACGTCGAGGAAGTCGCGGAAGAGCTTGAGGTCGGCCAGCGTCAGCTTCTTCATCTGGTGCGTCGCGTTGCGCGCCTCGAAGTTGCGGCCCAGGCCGTAGCCCTTGACGGTGTGCGCGAGGACGACCGTCGGCTGCCCGCGGTGTGAGGTTGCGGCCGCGTAGGCGGCGTACATCTTGTGGTAGTCGTGGCCGCCGCGGCGCAGCGACCAGATCTCGTCGTCGGTCCAGTCCTCGACGAGCTTGAGCGCCGAGGCGGAGCGCCCGAAGAACTCCTCGCGGATGAACTTGCCCGACTCGCCCTTGAAGGTCTGGAAGTCGCCGTCGGGGATCTCGTTCATGATCTTCACGAGCGAGCCGTCGAGGTCCTTCTCGAAGAGCCGGTCCCACTCGCGGCCCCAGAGGACCTTCACGACGTTCCAGCCCGCGCCGCGGAAGAGGCCCTCGAGCTCCTGGACGATCTTGCCGTTGCCGCGGACCGGGCCGTCGAGGCGCTGCAGGTTGCAGTTGATGACGAAGGTCAGGTTGTCGAGGCGCTCGTTGGCCGCGTGCTGCAGGAAGCCGCGGCTCTCCGGCTCGTCCATCTCGCCGTCGCCGAGGAACGCCCAGACGTGCTGCTGGCTCGTGTCCTTGATCCCGCGGTTGTGCAGGTAGCGGTTGAACTGGGCCTGGTAGACCGCGTTCATCGGGCCCAGGCCCATCGAGACGGTCGGGAACTGCCAGAAGTCGGGCATGAGCCGCGGGTGCGGGTAGGACGGCATGCCGTTCGGCGCCGCCGACTTGTCCTGGCGGAAGCCGTCGAGCTGGGTCTGCGTTAGGCGCCCCTCGAGGAACGCCCGCGAATACATGCCCGGGGAGGCGTGCCCCTGGAAGAACACCTGGTCGCCGCCGCCGGGGTGGTCCGGGCCGCGGAAGAAGTGGTTCTGCCCGACCTCGTAGAGCGCCGAGGCGCCCGCGTAGGTCGAGATGTGGCCGCCGACGGCCAGGTGGGCGCGCTGGGCGCGCTGGACGATCATCGCGGCGTTCCACCGGGTCCACCGGCTGGCGATGCGCTCGAGGTCCTCGTCGCCGGGATAGGCGGGCTCCTCGGAGATCGGGATGGTGTTGACGTAGTCGCTCGTCAGCTTCGGCTCGGGGGCGACGCCCAGCGAGGCGCCGCGAGCCGACAGCGCGGCGAGCATTTCGCGCGCACGATCCGCGCCCCGCTCGGAGACGAGACCGTCGAACGACTCGATCCACTCGGCGGTCTCTTCGGGGTCCACGTCGGGACCATAGATGGGGTTCTTCCCGGGGTTCTCCATGAGGTGCGGCTCCTGATGCGACGGGTTCAGCACTGCGGAAGCGACGACGACCGTGCTCGGTCACTCGTCTCGACGGCGCCCGGAGCGTGCGTGCCCGGGTGCAGCTCGAATATTGTCCCCGGCAGCCTAATGGGCGGGACCTTCCTCACTGGCCCCCACCGGTAGGTCGGTTTGTCCGGCCCGGCAGCGGGGGCCGAGCAGCGACCGCGAGCCCGACGCGACCAGGGGTCAGGGGCGGCCCGGGAACGGCCCGTCAGAGGCGATGGCGAATCTTGTCGGTGGTCGGCCGTAGCGTCGCCTGCGACCGGTCGCGGGGCAGGCGAGGAGCGTCGTGCCGGTAAATGACACGGTTGTGATCTGCTGGCACGATTGGTGCCGCGGGCCTCCGGCGCCCGAGCCAGGGCGTGGGACCGCCCGCGCGGCCAGGACGGCCGAGGCATTGACGAGGCCTGCCCGGGGCGGCAGGGAAGGGACGGTACGAGCGATGGCCGAGGCGCAGGCGCGCGATGCGCGCGAGACCCACGAGGCCGACGGGCCCGCGACCCTGGGGGAGCAGGAGGTCGCGATCCTCACCTTCGAGCGCCAGTGGTGGAAGTACCCGGGCGCCAAGGAGCAGTCGATCCGAGAGCTCTTCGGCATCAGTGCCACTCGCTATTACCAGGACCTCAACGCGCTCATCGACACCCCCGCCGCGCTGGCGCACGACCCGCTGCTGGTCAAGCGACTGCGGCGCATGCGCAGCTCGCGGCAGAAGGCGCGCGCCGCGCGTCGCCTCGGGATGGGCTGAGGCGGGCCGCCCGTCGGTCGCCCTTGTCACCTGCTGGTCCCGACGGCCGACGATGCGGGCGTCGACGCCGAGTCGAGCTGATGCGCAGGCGAGTCGCAGACGAGTCGCAGGCAAGTCGGTGCAGGTCGCAGGCTTGCCGGGAGGTCGCAGCTTGCACTCCGATGGGTCGAGTGCTAATCATTGACTTAGCACTCTCGGGTGTCGAGTGATAACGAGGGCGTCCTGTGGCGCTCTCGCCCGGCCGGTTCGGCCGCTCGCCCCGGGCAGTGGTGACAAGGACTTCCGGACCGATCCGATGAGGGCCGGGCTCCGATCGCGATTCGGCGCGAGCGGCTCCCGTCCCGTCCGTCGCGGGCATCGCCGGTCCTGACCAATTCCGCAAGTGTGGGAGGAACCACCGCACATGGCCAAGATCATTGCGTTCGACGAGGAGGCCCGGCGCGGTCTCGAGCGGGGCATGAACCAGCTCGCCGACGCCGTCAAGGTCACGCTCGGCCCCAAGGGCCGCAACGTCGTCCTGGAGAAGAAGTGGGGCGCCCCCACGATCACCAACGACGGTGTCTCCATCGCCAAGGAGATCGAGCTCGAGGACCCCTACGAGAAGATCGGCGCCGAGCTCGTCAAGGAGGTCGCGAAGAAGACCGACGACGTCGCCGGTGACGGCACGACGACGGCCACCGTCCTGGCTCAGGCGCTCGTCCGCGAGGGCCTGCGCAACGTCGTCGCGGGTGCCAACCCGATGGCCCTCAAGCGCGGCATCGAGAAGGCCACGCGCGCCGTGTCCGACGAGCTGCTGTCCATGGCCAAGGACGTCGAGACCAAGGAGCAGATCGCGGCGACCGCGTCGATCTCCGCGGCCGACACCCAGATCGGCGAGATGATCGCCGAGGCGATGGACAAGGTCGGCAAGGAAGGCGTCATCACCGTCGAGGAGTCCAACACCTTCGGGCTCGAGCTCGAGCTCACCGAGGGCATGCGCTTCGACAAGGGCTACATCTCGGCGTACTTCGTCACCGACCCCGAGCGTATGGAGGCCGTCCTGGAGGACGCCTACGTCCTCGTCGTCAACTCCAAGATCGGCTCCATCAAGGACCTGATCCCGCTGCTGGACAAGACCAAGCAGGCCGGCAAGCCGCTGCTGATCATCGCCGAGGACGTCGAGGGCGAGGCCCTGGCGACCCTGGTGCTCAACCAGATCCGCCGCATCATCAACGTCTGCGCCGTCAAGGCCCCCGGCTTCGGCGACCGTCGCAAGGCGATGCTCGGTGACATCGCCACCCTCACCGGTGGCCAGGTCATCTCCGAGGAGGTCGGCCTCAAGCTCGAGACCGCCGAGCTCGACATGCTGGGCACCGCCCGCAAGGTCGTCGTCACCAAGGACGAGACGACGATCGTCGAGGGTGGCGGCGACCCCGACCAGATCGCGGGCCGCGTCAAGCAGATCCGCAACGAGATCGAGAAGTCGGACTCGGACTACGACCGCGAGAAGCTCCAGGAGCGTCTCGCCAAGCTCGCCGGCGGCGTCGCCGTCATCAAGGCGGGCGCGGCCACCGAGGTCGAGCTCAAGGAGCGCAAGCACCGCATCGAGGACGCCGTCCGCAACGCGAAGGCCGCCGTCGAGGAGGGCATCGTCGCCGGTGGTGGCGTGGCCCTCATCCAGGCGGGCGATGCCGCGTTCGGCAAGCTCGACCTGGCCGGTGACGAGGCCACGGGCGCGAACATCGTCAAGGTCGCCATCGAGGCCCCGCTCAAGCAGATCGCGATCAACGCCGGTCTCGAGGGTGGCGTCGTCGCGGAGAAGGTGCGCAACCTTCCCGCGGGCGAGGGCCTGGACGCCGCGACGGGCGAGTATGTCGACCTCATCAAGGCCGGCATCATCGACCCCGCCAAGGTGACGCGCTCCGCGCTGCAGAACGCGGCCTCCATCGCCGCGCTCTTCCTGACCACCGAGGCCGTCATCGCCGACAAGCCGGAGAAGGCCGCCGCGCCTGCCGGTGGCGGCGACGACATGGGTGGCATGGGCGGCATGGGCTTCTGAGCCCGACCGCTCCACCGCACGACGCGAACGGCCCGCTCCC
>JAVTVZ010000208.1:0-4760 GCA_032229625.1 Dermatophilaceae bacterium
TCGAGGTCGGCGTCGGGCAGCACGAGCATGTGGTTCTTCGCGCCGCCGAGGGCCTGCACGCGCTTGCCGTTGGCCGTGCCCCGCTCGTAGACGTACTTCGCGATCGGGGTCGACCCGACGAACGAGACGGACTTGACGTCGCGGTTCTCCAGCAGCGCGTCCACGGCCTCCTTGTCGCCGTGCACGACGTTCATGACGCCGTCCGGCAGACCGGCCTCCCGCCACAGGTCGGCGATGAGGTTGACCGCGGTCGGGTCCTTCTCGCTCGGCTTGATGACGACGGCGTTGCCCGCGGCGATCGCGACCGGCACGAACCACAAGGGCACCATCGCGGGGAAGTTGAACGGGCTGATGACGCCGACGACGCCCAGCGGCTGCAGGATCGAGTAGGCGTCGATGCCCGTCGAGACGTTCTCGCTGAAGCCGCCCTTGAGCAGGTGGCCGATGCCGCAGGCGAACTCGACGACCTCGAGGCCGCGGTTGATCTCGCCGACCGCGTCGGGGTAGGTCTTGCCGTGCTCGGCGACGATGGCGTGGGCGATCTCGCCCTTGCGGGCGTCCAGCAGCTCACGGAAGGCGAAGAGCACCTTCGTGCGCTTGGCGATCGAGGTCTGCCCCCACTCCTGCGCGGCGACCTGCGCCGAGGCGACGATCTCGTCGACGAGCGCCTTGCTCGCCAGGTCCAGGACGCCGGTGACCTCACCCGTCGCCGGGTTGAAGACCTGCGACGTGCGTTCGGCGGTGCCCTCCCACGCGGAGTGTCCGACGAGGTGGGTGATGCGGGTGGCGTTGACGGTGGGGGTGCTCACGATGCTCCTTTGTGCTGCTTCTTTGAGACAAGTAGGGGGTGCGACGAGTCGGGTGGGTCAGGCGGGCCGGGCGGGGTCGTGCAGCGGCAGGCGGGGGTCGATCGGCTGGTCGTCCCAGGTCTGACGGACCCAGCCGTGGGCCGGGTCGTCGCAGATGAGCCAGACCCGCTCCTGCCCCGGGCCGGCCATGACGTTGAGGTAATACATGTCGTAGCCGGGCGGCGTCATCGCCGGACCGTGCCAGCCGTGCGGCACGAGCACGACGTCGCCGCTGCGCACGGCCGCCTTGACGTCGATGGGCCGCTCGTCGGTGCCGTAGACGAACTGCACGCCGACCGGGTCGGCCCCGGCCGGGGCGCCGGCGACGGCCTGCATCTCGAAGTAGTAGATCTCCTCGAGTTCGGACTCGACGCCGGCACGGTGGGTGTCGTGCTTGTGCGGCGGGTAGGAGCTCCAGTTGCCGGCCGGGGTGATGACCTCGCACGCGATGATCGACGACGCCTCCAGCGTGCCGGGCGTCCCGAAGTTCTGGACCTGCCGCGAGGCCTGGCCCGCCCCGCGCAGCTCGACGGGGATGTCGGCCGCCCGGACCACGGAGAAGGGCACGTCGGCCTTGGCCGGGGCGAAGGGGAACGCGACGCGCCCCCCGTCGGCGCTGGTCACCGTCACGGTGCTGCGCGCCGGGATATAGGCCGTATCGGCCGGCCCGGCGAAGACGCTGACCCGACCGGCGAGCGTCTCGGCGCGCTCCCCGCACACGAGCTGCAGGTCGCCGCCGGAGAGCACGAGCACGAGGTATTCGTCGTCGCCGGTCTCGATCGTGCGCGACTGCCCCGGGGCCAGATCAGCGACGAGCAGTCCGGTGTGCGCCCAGCCGGGCCGGCCCGGGCGCACGGCGACGGGATAGTCGGGCTCGCTGCTCGCCCCGAAGGGCACGATCCAGTCCTGCGTCATCATCGACCTTCCTGTGCGGTGTGGCGTGTCGAGGCGTGTGGTGTCGAGGCGTCGGTTGTCCAGGGGTGCGGCGTCGGGGTGGGCGTGACGCGCGCGGCGGGGCCGCTGTGGGAGCCGTGGACGAGGTCGGCGGCGACGTCGACCGCTGCGGCCACGTCGTCGTCGGGCGGGAAGAGCAGCGCGCGCCCGACGACGAGGCCGGCCGCGGCGGGGCAGGCCAGCGCCCGCGCCCAGGTGCCGTAGGTCTCGTCGGGCCGGCTCTGCGGGTCACCGCCGAGCAGCAGGGTCGGCAGCGTCGTGGCCGCCAGCACTCGCTCCATGTCGTCGACGACGGGCAGCTTCAGCCAGGTGTAGGCGCTCGTGCCGCCCAGCCCGGCGGCCACGTGGACCGACTTGATGACCGAGTCCGGGTCGAGCATGTTGCGCACCCGCCCGTCCGGCGCGCGCACGGTCCAGAAGGGCTCGACCATCGCCATGACGCCCGCCTGCGCGAGCTCGCTGACGGCCTGCGCCGACGCCTGCAGCGTCGGTGCCGTGCCGTCGTCGGCCAGGCAGATGCGGGTCAACATCTTGCCGCCGTCGAGCCGGCGCGCGGCGATGTCGGCGGCCGTGTAGCCGGTGAAGCGGTCGTCGAGCTCGAAGCTCGCGCCCTGCAGGCCGCCGCGGTTCATCGAGCCGATGACGATCTTGTCGTCGAGCAGACCCATGAGCAGCAGGTCTTCGAGCACGTCGGGGGTGCCGAGCACACCGTCGACCCCGGGCCGCGTCAACGCCGTCGCGAGTCGCTGCAGCACCTGCGGGCGTGACGCCATCGCCATCGGCTCCTCGCGCACGCCCAGCGCGCCGCGGGCCATGTGATCGGCGGCCACGATGAGGATCTGGTCGTCCTGCCCGAGCAGCGGGCGGCGGCGGCGCGCGCCCCACGCGCGGGCGATGGCCCCCGGGTCGCGGCGACGCCGCAGCGTCAGATCGGCGACCTCGACACGGTGGGTGCTCATGAGGGGCTCCCCTGCTGCTCGTGGCGCTCGGGCTCGTGACGCTCGTGATCGTGATGCTCGCCTGCGTCGGCGGCGGTGCGGGCTGCGACGAAGTCCGTGAGTTCGGCGGCGGTCGGCATGGCCGAGGAGCACTCGAGGCGCGCGGCGACGATGGCGCCGGCGCCGTTGGCCAGGCGCACGGCCTCCTCCAGCGGCAGCTCCTCGATGAGGCCGTGGCACAGCGCCCCGCCGAAGGCGTCGCCGGCGCCGAGGCCGTTGACGACGTCGACGAGGATCGGCGGCACGGTGACGGTCTGCTGCTCGGTCATGGCGAGCACGCCGCGTGGCCCCTGTTTGACGATCGCGAGCTCGATGCCGCGCTCCAGCAGGGCCCGGCCGGCGCGGTGCGGGTCGGTCTCGCCGACGGCGATCGCACACTCTTCTTTGTTACCGACGGCGACCGTGCAGTGCTGCAGCGCGATCGCGCAGGCGGCGGTCGCCTCGGCGGGGTCGTCCCAGAACATGGGCCGGTAGTCCAGGTCCAGGACCGTCCGGGGCTTGCGGCCGCGGATCTGCCAGGCCCGCTCGTGCGCCGCCCGGCTGGGCTGCGCCGACAGGCCGGTCAGGGTCGCCCAGAAGACGCCCGCGTCGGCGACGACCTGCTCGGGGATCTCGTCGGGCTCGATGAGCAGGTCGGGCGCGGTCGGGTAGCGGTAGAAATACAGCGGGAAGTCGTCCGGGGGGAAGATCTCGCAGAAGGTCACCGGCGTCGGCAGCCCGGGCACCGACGTCACCCACGTGTCGTCGACGCCGAAGTCGCGCAGGCTGCGGTGCACGAAGCGACCGAACGGGTCGTCGCCGGTGCGGCTGATCACCGCGCTGCGGTGCCCGAGACGGGCGGCGGCGACCGCGACGTTGGTGGCCGATCCGCCGAGGAACTTGCCGAACGTCTGCACGTCCTCGAGCCCGACCCCGATCTGATGGGGGTAGACGTCGACGCCGATGCGCCCGATGGTCACGACCTCCGGGGCGCCGGCACCGCCGGGCGTCGCCTGATCGCGGACGGTCGGGTGTGCCATGGCAGCGCTGCCTTTCGTGGACGACGGGGGTCGCGTGGGCGCGAGGGACGCGTGCGGGTGCGATCGCCTCCCGGGTCATCGGCCCCGCTGACGTGCCCCAGCTAACCGCACCCGCGACACGCCTGTCAATAGTTTGTTAGGACATATGCACGTCACGACGGGCAGCACGTTTGTCACCTACTCTGGTCCGGTGACCGCTCAACTAGTCGTGGAGATCGACCGCGCCAGCCCGGTGCCGCTCTATCACCAGCTCGCCGAGCAGATGACCGCCGCGATCGAGGACGGCACGCTCAAGCCGGGCGACGCCTTCGAGAACGAGCTCTCGCTCGCCGAGCGCCTGAGCCTGTCCCGCCCGACGGTGCGCCGGGCCATCGCCGAGCTCGTCGAGCGCGGCCTGCTCGTGCGCCGTCGCGGCATCGGCACGACCGTGGCCAACCAGGTCGTGCACCGCCGCGACGAGCTGACGAGCCTGCACGAGGATCTCGCGCGCAGCGGACGCTCCCCGCACACCCGCGTCCTGACGCTGGAGGAGGTCGTCGACGAGCGCGCCGCCGCGGCCCTGCAGGTGCCGCCCGACACGGCGCTGTTCTACCTGGAGCGACTGCGCCTGGCCGGCGACCAGCCGCTGGCGATCCTCGTCAACTGGCTCCCCCCGCAGACCGAGCCGTTCACCGTCGAGCAGCTCGAGGCCGAGAGCCTGTATGCGATCCTGCGCCGCCGCGGGATCCGCCCGGTCGTCGGTCACCAGGTCATCGGCGCCCGCTCGGCCTCGGCCCGCGAGCGGCGCCTGCTCGCCGTCACCAAGGGGCAACCGCTGCTGACCATGTCCCGGCACGCCTACGACGGCGACGGCCGGCCCGTGGAGTTCGGCGACCACTGCTACCGGGCGGACCAGTACGCCTTCGACATCACCGTGCACGAGCGCTGACGAAGGTGCAGCG
>JAVTVZ010000209.1:0-28602 GCA_032229625.1 Dermatophilaceae bacterium
GGAGGTGTCGCGCGCCAGCCGCGCGTCGATGTCCGCGTCGCCGGCAGCACCGAGCCGCGCCAGCGAGGTCAGGCACAGCCAGCCGAAGTCACGGTCCTGCCCGAGCCCGGCCGCCGCGCCCCGGCCGGCGAGCCACTCGCGCAGCAGGGCCACGTCGTCGCTCGCCCCGGCCTGCAGCCGCAGCGCCGCGAGCCGCAGCGACGCATCGTCCGCTCCCGCCGCGCCGGGCCCACCGGTGGCTCCGTCGGCCTGGGTGTCGAGCCGGGCGAGCAGATCCGCGGCTGCGGCGGCGATCTGCGCCCAGCCCTCCTGCGGCGCCGGCAGATACGACGTGGCGATGCTCGCGGCGGTCCGTCCGAGCATCGCGACGACGCCGCTGTCCTGCTCGCTGGGCAGCGCCGCCCGCAGCGTGTCGAGATAGAGCTGCGGCGGCGTGGCGCCCTGGACGACGGCGTCGATGAGCGCGACCCACGCCACGACCCGGGCCCGGCTGTCGCGCAGCGGCGGCAGCTCGACGGGCAACGCCGCGGTCGTCGCGGCGTCCAGACGCACATCGGCCCAGGTCAGGTCGGAGGCGTTCGGCAGCAGCAGCGCCGGTGCGCGGCGGCCCCGCAGCGCCGGCAGCGGCGTCTCATCACACTCGGCGCGCACCTCGACCCGCCACAGCTGCTCCCCGCCGGTATAACCCGCGATGTCGAGCGCGTGCGGCCGGTCCGCCGCGCCGTCACCGGACTCCTCGATCGGCGGGGTCCGCCACAGCACGACGTCCGTCAGCTGCGCGCCGTCGACCTCGTCATACCGGGTCGAGGCGTCGACGGCGAGCTCGTCGCGGCCCGCGGTCCGCAGCCACGCATCGGCCCACGCCCCCAGATCGCCGCCGGCGGCCTCCCCGACCGCGGCGAGGAAGTCGCCCAGGTCGGCGTTGGCGCCGGCGTGCTCACGCAGGTGGTGCCGGACCCCGGCGAGGAACGCCCCGTCCGTGACGTAGGCGATGAGCTGGCGCAGCACGCTCGCGCCCTTGGCGTAGGAGATCCCGTCGAAATTCTGCAACGCCGACGACGCGTCGGCCGCCGGGTTCGCCGCGACGGGGTGCGTCGACGGCCGGCGCTCCGCGGCATACCCCCACGCCTTGCGCGTCATGCCGAAGTCGACCCAGGCGCCAGGGAATTCACCGATCGCGTCGACCGCCCGGTGCGCCATGTACTCCGCGAACGACTCGTTGAGCCACAGGTCGTCCCACCAGCGCATCGTCACCAGATCGCCGAACCACATGTGCGCCATCTCGTGCAGGATCGTCGTGGCCCGCTCGCGGCGCTGCGCCAGCGTCGCTGCCCCGCGGTGCAGCGCGGTCTCGGCGTATGTCACGCAGCCCGGGTTCTCCATCGCCCCGGCGTTGAACTCCGGCACGAGCACCTGGTCGTAGCTGTCGCCGAAGGGGTAGTCGATGACGAACAGCCGCTCGAAGTAGTCGAGCCCGTCCCGGGTCACGGCCAGCAGCTCCGGCGCCTGCGCCTCCAGCTCGGCGCGCAGGCTCGCCCGCGCGTGCCACGCCAGCGTGATCCCGCGATGCACCGCGGTGACGCTCGCCCACGGCCCCGCGCACACCGTGACGAAATACGTCGCCAGCGGCGCCGTCCGCGCCAGGTGCCACACCCCGTGCTCGTCGCGCGTCGCGGCGCCGTTGCCGACGACCGACCAGTCGTGCGGCACCCGCACGCTCACCTCGTAGGGCGCTTTGAGGTCCGGCTGGTCGAAGCACGCGTAGACGGTCGGCGCGGCGTCGAGGAAGGTCATCGCGTAGACGTAGGCCGCCCCGTCCGCCGGGTCGAGGGCCCGATGCAGGCCCTCGCCGTCGTGGCGATAGCGCATCGTCGCCTCGACCTCGACGACGTTGCCCTCGACGACATCGGCACCGACGACATCGGCCCCGACGACATCGGCACCGACGACGTTGCGGCCGACCTCCGCGCCCGCGTCGCCGGCAGCCTCGCCCGCTGGTCCGCGCAGCCCGGTCAGCGGCAGCCGCCCGTCCACGATCGACGCCGGATCCAGCGCCACCCCGTTGAGCCAGGCCCCGTGCACCTCGTGGGCGCGCACGTCCAGGAACGTCGAGCCGTCGCCCTGGCCGGCGTCGAACACGATCCGCGACCGCGACCCGAAGAACTCCGGCCCCCGATCGAGGTCGAGCTCCACGGCATACGACCTCACGGACAGCAGTCGGCCCCGCAGGCCGGCTTCGAGCGCGGTCAGACCAGGCATGTGCCCAGCGTCGCACGCCCGGTCAGCGGCCGCGCAGCTCCCGGGCCATTCCCTCGAGCCGGTCGATCCGGTTCGCCATCGGCGGATGGGTGGAGAAGAGGTTCTTGACGTCGCCGGCGCGGAAGGGGTTGGCGATCATCATGTGCGCGGCGTTCTGCAGCTTGGGGTCCGGCGGCAGCGGCGCGCGCTGGGTGCCGAGCTCGAGCTTGCGCAGCGCGTCGGCCAGGGCCAGCGGGTCGCCGGTGAGCTTGGCCCCGTCCTCGTCGGCGTCGTATTCGCGGGTCCGGCTGATCGACATCTGGATCACCGACGCGGCCAGCGGCGCGAGCAGCGCCATCGCGAACATCGCGATCGGGTTCGGCCGGTTCTCCCCGCTGCCGCCGCCGAAGAACATCGCCATCTGCGCGACGGAGGTGATGATGCCGGCGAGCGCCGCAGCGACGGAGGACGTGAGGATGTCGCGGTTGTAGACGTGCATCAGCTCGTGCCCCAGGACGCCGCGCAGCTCACGCTCGTCGAGGAGGTCGAGGATGCCCTCGGTGCAGCAGACGGCGGCGTGCGAGGGGTTGCGGCCGGTCGCGAAGGCGTTCGGCGCGCGCGTCGGGGAGATGTAGAGGGCCGGCATCGGCTTGCCCGCCGTGGCGGACAGCTCGCGGACGATGCGATACATCGCCGGCGCCTCCTCCTCGGTGACGGGCGAGGCCTGCATGGCGCGGATCGCGATCTTGTCGCTGTTCCAGTAGCCGTAGAAGGTCATGCCCACGCCGACGAGGGCGAAGAGCCAGAGATAACGGCCGCCCCCGATGAGGGAGCCGATCCCCAGGAGGATGGCGAAGATGACGCCGAACAGCGCGGCCGTCTTCACGCCGTTGTAGTGCTTGGTCATGGCAGGTCCAACGTCCCCGGGCCCGTTCACTGTTCCGCGCCTGATCCGCGCCTGATCCGCGTGTGATCCGCGCCTGATCCGAGACGCCGACCCCCACGCCTGTCTCATAGGACGGACGGTCGTCCCAGAAGCGGAATACCGGACGGGGGCCCGGGCGTCACACCTACCGGGTCCATGGACGAGCGCGAACCTACGCCACCGTAGGAAGTCCCCTACCATGGCCTCCGGCGGCCTGCGGGCCGCTCGCCCCTGAAGTCGGTTCTTCGGAAGCCTGGTGAGTGCAGCTCATGTCAGTCAAGCAGGTCCAACAGCTCGATCGCGTGACGATCCGATTCGCCGGTGACTCCGGCGACGGCATGCAGCTGACGGGCGATCGCTTCACGAGCGAGACAGCGGCGCTCGGCAACGACTTGTCGACCCTGCCGAATTTCCCCGCGGAGATCCGCGCCCCCCAGGGCACGCTGCCCGGCGTCTCGAGCTTCCAGCTCAACTTCGCCGACCACGACGTGCTCACCCCTGGCGACGCCCCCGACGTGCTCGTCGCGATGAACCCGGCGGCGCTGAAGGCCAACCTCGGCGACCTGCGCCGCGGCGGCGTGATCATCGCCGACCAGGACGAGTTCTCGCGCCGCAACCTCGCCAAGGTCGGCTACACCGCCAACCCGCTGGAGGACGACTCGCTGGAGTCGTGGCACGTCCACGCGCTGCCGCTGACGTCGATCACGGTCGAGGCGCTCAGCGACTTCGACCTGACCCGCAAGGAGAAGGAGCGGGCGAAGAACATGTTCGCTCTCGGCCTGCTCTCCTGGCTGTACACGCGGCCGATGGAGGGCACGCGGGCGTTCCTGAAGGCGAAGTTCGCCAAGAAGCCCGAGGTGCTCGGCGCCAACCTCACGGCCCTGACCGCCGGATACCACTACGGCGAGACGACCGAGGACTTCGCGGTCAGCTACGAGGTGGCACCCGCGCAGATGCCGCCGGGCACCTACCGCAACATCACCGGCAACCTGGCGACCGCCTACGGGCTGGCCGCGGCCGCGCACCGCAGCGGCCTGCCGCTCGTGCTCGGCAGCTACCCCATCACCCCCGCCTCGGACATCCTGCACACGCTCTCGGGCCTCAAGCGCTACGGCGTGACGACGATCCAGGCCGAGGACGAGATCGCCGGCGTCGGCATCGCCCTCGGCGCGAGCTTCGCCGGCGCACTCGGCGTCACGACGACCTCCGGGCCGGGGCTCGCGCTCAAGGCCGAGACGATCGGGCTCGCGATGTCCGTCGAGCTGCCTCTCGTCGTCGTCGACGTGCAGCGCGGCGGCCCCTCGACCGGCCTGCCCACCAAGACCGAGCAGGCCGACCTGCTGCAGGCCATGTACGGCCGCAACGGCGAGTCGCCGGTCGCGGTGATCGCGCCGCGCACCCCGACCGACTGCTTCGCCATGGCGATGGAGGCCGTGCGGATCGCCACGACCTACCGCACGCCGGTGATCCTGCTCTCCGACGGCTATCTGGCCAACGGCTCCGAGCCGTGGCGCATCCCGGCGGTCGCCGACCTGCCCGCGCTGCCCATCGACTTCGCGACCGAGCCCAACGGTCAGGACGCCAAGGGCAACCCGACCTTCCACCCCTACCTGCGCGACCCGGAGACGCTCGCGCGGCCGTGGGCGATCCCCGGCACGCCGGGCCTGGAGCACCGCCTCGGCGGCATCGAGAAGGCCGACGTCACCGGCAACATCTCCTACGACCCGGCCAACCACGACACGATGACGCGGCTGCGGGCCGCCAAGATCGAGGGCATCGAGGTGCCCGACCTCGAGGTCGACGACCCGAGCGGCGAGGCCGAGCTGCTCGTGCTCGGCTGGGGCTCGACGTTCGGCCCCGTCAGCTCCGCGATCCGCAAGCTGCGGGCCTCCGGTCTGCGCGTCGCCCAGGCGCACCTGCAGTATCTGAACCCGATGCCGGCCAACACCGGTGAAGTGCTGCGACGCTACCGGCGAGTGCTCATCCCGGAGATGAACATGGGGCAGCTGTCCCTGCTCATCCGCGGCACGTATCTCGTCGACGCACACTCCTATACCGCGGTCCGCGGGCTCCCCTTCTCCTCCGCCGAGCTCGTCGAGGTCATCGCCGCGTCGCTCGGCGACCTCGACGCCGCCGCCGAGCGCCCCGAGGCCCCGGAGAGCCAGGAGCCGGCCGAGCCGCCCATCGCCGCGCCCGGCGGGGACTCCGCCACCGCGGACGTGCCCTCCCCCGCGAGCGCCTGAGCGCCCGCCCCACCGTCGAACATCTGCTGAATCGAGGACCAGGATGAGCATCGACCTCGGGATGCCGAGCATCGGCACCCACGGCGTGCCGCGGCTGCCGGACGACGCCCCCGCGCTGACGAAGAAGGACTTCACCTCCGACCAGGAGGTGCGCTGGTGCCCCGGCTGCGGGGACTACGCGATCCTCGCGGCCGTGCAGAGCTTCCTGCCGCAGCTGGGGCTCAAGCGCGAGAACATCGTCTTCATCTCGGGCATCGGGTGCAGCTCGCGCTTCCCCTACTACCTCGACACCTACGGGATGCACTCGATCCACGGGCGAGCACCGGCCATCGCGACCGGCCTGGCGACGACCCGCGAGGACCTGTCGGTGTGGGTCGTCACGGGTGACGGCGACGCGCTGTCCATCGGCGGCAACCACCTCATCCACGCGCTGCGCCGCAACGTCAACCTCAAGATCCTGCTCTTCAACAACCGGATCTACGGCCTGACCAAGGGGCAGTACTCCCCCACGTCCGAGCCCGGCATCATCACGAAGTCGACGCCGGTCGGGTCGGTCGACGCACCGTTCAACCCGGTGGCGCTCGCGCTCGGCGCCGGCGCGACCTTCGTGGCGCGCACCATGGACTCCGACCGCAAGCACCTCACCGAGACGCTCGCCGCGGCGGCCCGCCACCGCGGCGCGGCGCTCGTCGAGATCTACCAGAACTGCCCGATCTTCAACGACGGCGCGTTCGAGGTGCTCAAGGACCGCACGCAGGCTCAGGCGCGCATCCTGCACCTCATCGACAAGGAGCCCGTGCGGGCCGGGGACCACCACGTGCTGGTGCGCACCCCCAAGGGTGAGCTCGACGTCGTCGGCACGAGCGCGGTCAACGGCGGCTCGATCGTCACGCACGACGCGCAGGCCGACAACCCCTCCGCCGCGTTCGCCATCGCCCAGCTCGACGGCCCCGGCATGGCGCACGTGCCGATGGGCATCTTCCGCTCGGTGTCGCGGCCGGCCTACGACGACCAGGTGCGGGCTCAGGTCGCAGGCGCGGTCGCCGGCAACGGCGGTCCCGTCGACGACGACGATCTGGCGGCGCTGCTGTCGGGCAAGGACACGTGGACAGTGGCCTGACGGGCCCGAGCCGCTCGGAGACGCGCCTCGGCACGATCTACGGGCTGGGCGCCTACATGCTGTGGGGCGCGATGCCCTTCTATTTCCTCTCGCTCGCGCCGTCGGGCGCGTGGGAGATCCTGCTCCACCGCATCCTGTGGAGCGCGGCGCTGTGCTGCGTCGTGCTCGTCGTCATGCGGCAGGCGCGACCCCTGCTGGCGGCGCTGCGTGACCCGCGGCGGCTGGCGGGGGTCACGCTCGCCGGGCTGCTCATCGCGGCCAACTGGACCATCTACCTCATCGCGGTGACGTCGGGTCACGTCACCGACGCGGCGCTCGGCTACTTCCTCAACCCCCTGGTCAGCGTCGCGCTCGGCCTACTCGAGCTGCGCGAGTCGATCAGCCGCCGGCAGGCGACCGCTGTCGCGATCGGCGCCGCCGGCGGGCTGTACCTGTCGGTGGCGACCGGGTCCGTGCCGTGGATCGCGCTCGGCCTCGCGTTCTCCTTCGGCACCTACGGGCTGGTCAAGAAGCGTCTCGGCGCGCAACTGACGGCCATCCAGAGCCTGACCGCCGAGACGGTCGTGCTGGCGCCCTTCGCGGCCCTGGCCTGCGCGTGGCTCGTCACGGCCGGCGCCTCGACGTTCGGCTCCCACGGGCCCGCACACGCACTGCTGCTGGCCTCGACGGGCGTCGTGACGGCGGTGCCGCTGCTGATGTTCGCCGCCGCCGCGCGGCGCGTCACGCTCGTGGCGATCGGGCTCATGCAGTTCGTCGCGCCGGTCCTGCAGTTCCTCAGCGGGCTCGCGCTCGGCGAGCCGATGTCGGCGGCACGCTGGACCGGCTTCGCGATCGTGTGGGTGGCGCTGGTCGTCCTCGTCGTCGACGTCCTGGGCCAGTCCGTGCCGTCACGACGCCCACGCGCCTCCTAGCCGTCGCCAGGGCTCGGGTTCGGCTCGGTTTCGGCTCGACTCACTCGAGCCGGCGTCAATCCCCCTGGCCGGGGCTCTCGACGGCGTCCTGCGGCTCCTGCGCGGGCGCGTCGGTGACGGTCAGGACGCCGTGGCGCTCGGCCTCACGCACGATGGTCACCATGATGGTGATGAAGGCGTCGAGGACCGCCTGCGTCGCCTCCGCGTCGCGGTCGACGAGCCAGGCCAGCATGATGCCGTCGGTCAGGGCGAGCACCATCCGGGCGAGCGTGCGCGACGACAGCGCCGCCGAGCCGGTGATGCCCATGCCCTCGGTGATGAAGCTCTCGATGACGTCGAGATACGTCTGGTAGAGCAGCCGCGCCGCCTCGCCGTCGCCGCGGATCGACCACGCCGCGAGCTCGTAGCTCAGCAGCTGGCGACCAGACGCGTTCTGAGTCACCTCCCAGAAGGTCTGGAAGGCAGTGCGCACGGTCTCCTCGAAACCGTTGCTCTGCCCGATCGCTTTGGCCACCGGCCCGAGGATCGGCATGGCGAAGGACTCGGCCACGGCGTTGAGCAGGGCCTCTTTACTGCTGAAGCAGTAGTGCACAACGCCGAGAGAGACGTTGGCCTCGTCGGCGATACGCCGAACCGAGGCAGCGGCGAGGCCCTCGCGAATCGCAAGGTCGATCGTCGCCTCGATGAGCTGCTCTCGGCGTTGCTCCGCAGGGACTCGGGACATAAGCCACACGATACGGATAGTCGCGGGCGGCGCCGCGTGTCGAACCTCAAACCTTACCGAGCACATACTGTGCCGTTATCAAACCTTGACCCGACACTGTCGGAAGGCCGACACCCTATGTCGCAGGTCACCCTTTTGAACGCTCAACTACCCATGGGTAGCGTTGCACCACAGCAGCTTTCGCCAGTAAGGACGATTCAGACCGCGCGGTCGACGACACCGGCGACGAGAGCACGCAACGCCCGCACCGCGTCGTTGTCGCCGAGCGGCGCCAACAACTCCTGCGAAGAGGCCGCGTAGTCGCGCGTGTGCTGCGCCGCCCGCTCCATCGCAGGGTTCGCCCGCAGCAGCGCCAGCGCCTCCGCGTGCCGCTGCGGGTCGCGCAGGTCGCCGTCGAGCAGCTCCAGGAGCCGCGCGTCGCCCGGCTCCGCGGCCTGGCGCACATACAGCGTCGGCAGGGTGTCGACGCCCTCGCGCAGGTCGGTGCCCGGCTCCTTGCCGGAGACCCCGCTGTCGCCGGCGATGTCGAGCAGGTCGTCGGCCAGCTGGAAGGCGACGCCGAGGCGCTCACCGTAGGCGCGCAGGATCTCGACGGTCTCCTCGTCGGCACCGGCGAACATCGCGCCGTAGCGCGCGGCCGTCGCGATGAGCACGCCGGTCTTGTCGGCCAGCACCTGCAGGTAGTAGTCGACCGGGTCCGCACCGGCCGGCTGCGGACGGGCGTCGCGGATCTGCCCGGCGCACAGCCGCACGAACGTCTCCGCCTGGATCTTGACCGCGTGCGCGCCGAGGTCGGCCACCACCGAGCTCGCCGTGCCGAAGAGGAGATCGCCGACGAGGATGGCGGTCGTGTTGTCGTACTGGGCGTTGACGCTGGGCACGCCACGGCGCAGGTCGGCACCGTCCATGACGTCGTCGTGATACAGCGACGCGAGGTGCGTCAGCTCGACGGCGGCCGCCGCCGCGACGACCCGGTCGTCGACGGGCCCGTCCGGCGCGGCGACCCGGGCGCTGAGCACGGTCAGCATCGGGCGGAAGCGTTTGCCGCCCGCGGCGAAGAGGTGCCCCGCGGCTTGGGCGATGAAGGGGTCGTCGTGGTCCACCGCCCGCGCGAGGAAGGCCTCGACGCGTGCGACGTCCGCGAGGACGGCGGTCGTCAGCTCCGGCGAGGCGCCGGGCAGCGCACTGATGCTCGCGCCGCCCGACGTCATCGCAGGAAGAGCGCGGAGTCGGCCGCGTAGGACAGCAGCGGCGCCGGGAAGACGCCGAGCAGCACGGTGACCGCCACGCTCAGCGCGATCGCCGCGCTCGTGGCCACGGACGGCGAGAGCACGGTCACCGTGTCGTCGGTGCGCTCGGAGAAGAACATGAGCACGACGATCCGGAAGTACACGTAGGCCGTGATCGCGCTGCAGAGCACACCGATCACGGCGAGCACGGCACCGGGCAGGCCGGCGTTGCCGATGGCGGCCGAGAACACGGCGAACTTCGCCGTGAAACCGGACGTCAGCGGGATGCCCGCGAAGGCCATGAGCAGCAGCGCCATCGATCCGGCGACCAGCGGCGAGCGCCGCCCCAGTCCCGCCCACTGCCCCAGGTGCGTCGCCTCGGACCCGCCGGAGCGGACCAGCATGACCAGGCCGAAGGCGGCGATGGACGCGAAGCCGTAGGCCGCGAGGTAGAACGTCACCGACGACACGCCGGAGCGGTCGAACGCCATGAGTCCCACGATGATGAAGCCGGCGTGGGCGATCGAGGAGTAGGCCAGCAGCCGCTTGATGTCGTTCTGACGGACCGAGAGCACCGAGCCGACGATCATCGTCAGCGCTGCGACGACCCAGACGGACGCCTGCCAGTCCCACCGGTCGCCGGCGAAGGCGACGTAGACGACGCGCAGCATCGCCCCGAAGGCCGCGGCCTTGGTGCAGGCGGCCATGAAGCCGGTGACCGGTGTCGGCGCGCCCTGGTAGACGTCGGGGGTCCACGCCTGGAAGGGCACGGCACCGACCTTGAAGAGCAGGCCCACGAGCACCATCAGCACACCCGGGACGAGCAGGCCCTCGCGCCCGGCGACGACGGTCAGGGACGAGGCGATCGCCCCGAGATTCAGCGATCCGGAGTAGCCGTAGAGCAGCGCGGCGCCGAAGAGGAAGAACGCCGAGGAGAACGACCCGAGCAGGAAGTACTTCAGCGCGGCCTCCTGGGACAGGAGCCGGCGCCGCCGTGCGAGGGCGGTCAGCACGTACAGGGGCATCGAGAGCACCTCGAGCGCGACGAACATCGTCAGCAGATCACCGCTGGCGGGGAAGAGCATCATCCCGCCGATGGAGAACAGCGTCAGGGGGAAGAACTCCGTCGTCGTGCCGAGCCGCTCGGCGACGGCCTCCTGGTCCGTGCCCGGGATCGAGGACCCCGAGGGGGTGAACGCGTCGGCGATGCGGCCGCGGAAGCGCTCGGCCATGATGACCAGCGATGCCGCCCCCATGAGCACGACGAGCGCCTGGATGATGATCGCCGGGCCGTCGATGACGACCGTGCCGGCGAGCGTCTGGCCGTGCATGTCCTCGCCGCGGGCGAGCAGCAGCACCAGGGCCGCGCCGAGCGCGACGAGGCTGATGGCGAAGTCGATCGCGTGCCGCGAGCGGCGCGGCGCGAAGGCTTCGACGAGCACGCACAGCATGGCTCCGACGAAGACGACCGTCATGGGCGCGATGGCCAGGTAGTTGATCTCCGGCGGCGTCAGTGCGGCGGCGACGGGCAGGGCGGGCATCACTTGGCGCTCCCGGTGACGGCGCCCACGGCCGGGGCGGGATCGGTGACGCCCACGTGCGTGAGCGTCTGGGTGACGGCCGGGTCGATGACGTCGAGCGCGACCTTGGGGAAGAAGCCGAGCAGCAGGAAGAGCACGATGAGCGGGGCCACGACCCAGCGCTCGCGCAGATCCAGGTCGGCGATCGGACGCGTCCGCGTCTGCGTCTGCGTCGCGATCCCACCGGCGGCCGAGGCGTCGGCCACCGGCTCGTGCACGAGCGCCGGCCGACCCCCGCGGGTGCTGTCGGCGTGGAACGGCTGCCCGTCCGGGCCGACGAGCTTGGGCGCGCCTTCGACGACGACCACCTCACTGCCGGGCGGCGGCCCGGTGAAGATCCGCTGGTACATCAGCAGGATGTACAGCGCCGCGAGGATGATGCCGACCGAGGAGATCGCCGCCGCCACCGGGTAGCGCTGGAACGTGCCCATCATCACGAGGAATTCCGAGACGAAGGAGCCCAGGCCGGGCAGCGCGAGACCGGACATGCCCGCGACGAGGAACGTGCCGGCGAGCACCGGGGTGACCCGCTGCCAGCCGCCGTAGTCCCGCACCAGCGGGCTGCCGCCGCGCTGGATGAGCATCCCCGCGATGAGGAAGAGCGCCGCGGTCGTGAAGCCGTGGTTGAGCATGTAGAGGATCGACCCGGCCATCGACACGTTCGTCATCGCGAAGACACCGAGGACGATGAAGCCGAAGTGGCTGATCGAGGTCCACGCGATGAGGCGCATGAGGTCCGGCTCACCGATGGCGCACATCGCGCCGTAGATGATCGAGACGAGCGCGAGCACGATGATCAGCGGCGTGGCCCACTGGCTGGCCTCGGGGAAGAGCTGCAGGCAGAAGCGGATCATGCCGTACGTGCCGACCTTGTCGAGCACACCCACGAGCAGGACCGCCGTCGCCGGCCGGGACTCCCCCGCCGCGTCGGGCAGCCACGTGTGCACCGGCCACATCGGCGCCTTGACGGCAAACGCGATGAAGAAGCCGGCGAAGAGCCAGTTCTGCACGCTGCCGGACATCTGCAGGCCCGTGAGGCTGTCCATGAGGAAGCCGGTGTTGCCGCGCGGCCCCTGGAAGTACAGGGCGATGACGGCGACGAGCATGATGAGCCCGCCGGCCAGGGAGAAGAGCAGGAACTTCATCGCGGCGGCATGACGGCGCACGCCGCCGTAGGAGCCGATGAGGAAGTAGACCGGGACGAGCATCGCCTCGAAGAAGACGTAGAAGAGGAAGACGTCGGTGGCCGCGAAGACCCCGATCATGAACGTCTCCAGCAGCAGCATCCACGCGAGGTAGGTGTTGCGGCGACGGCCGTCCTCGCTGTCGGGGATGTCGTTCCACGCCGCGAGGAGGCACACCGGCACGAGCAGCGTCGACATCACGATCATCGCCAGCGCCATGCCGTCGATGCCGACGGCGTAGCTGACGCCGAACTGCGGGATCCAGTCGTGCCGCTCGGCGAACTGGAACTGCGCGGTGGAGCTCGTGTCGAACTGCACGGCCATCACCAGCGCGAGCGCCAGCGTGACGAGAGAGACGGCCAGGGCCAGCGTGCGCCCCACCGCGGAGTTGCCGATGAGCACGAGGGCCACCGCGCCGAGGAGCGGGATCAGCCCCAGCGTCGTCAGCCACGGGAAGGCCGCCATCGAGGACATCTGGGACATCACCGCACCACCCACAGGGCACCGAGGACGAGGACGACGCCGAGCAGCATCGTCAGGGCATAGGAGCGCACGAAGCCGTTCTGCACCTGGCGCAGCACTCCACCGAGCGCGCTGACGCCACGGGCCAGGCCGGTGGCCGACCCGTCGACGCCGTGGGAGTCGGTGTAGCGCAGTGTCGAGACGAGCGCCTGCCCCGGCAGGACGAGCCCGCCGTGGTTGACGTCGTCCTGGAAGAAGTCACGGGCCGCCACCGTGCGCAGCAGCGACTCCGCCGGCACGGGGGCGACGTCGGCGCGCCAGTAGCGCGCCCAGGCGATCGCGACACCGATGACCATGAGCACCAAGGTGCCCACCATGATCACCGGGATCGGCAGGACCGGCTCGTGGTGCTCCACGTGCCCGCCGGTCGCCGGGGCGAGCCAGTCGGTGAAGCCGCCGAAGTTGAGCAGGGCGCCCAGCGTCACGGAGCCGATCGCGAGGATGACCATGGGGATCGTCATCGTCGCCGGTGACTCGTGGGGATGGTCGCCGGGCAGCCAGCGCTTCTTGCCGTGGAAGGTCATGAAGAAGAGCCGCGACATGTAGAAGGCCGTCAGGCCCGCGACGAGCATCGTCGTCAATCCGAAGACCCAGGGTCGCCAGCCTTCGCCGACGAAGGCCGACTCGATGATCTTGTCCTTGGACCAGAAGCCCGAGAAGAGCGGGAAGCCGATGATCGCCAGCCAGCCGCACAGGAAGGTCGCCCACGTGATCTTCATGGCACCCGAGAGGTTGCCGAACGTGCGCATGTTGACGCGGTCGTTCATGCCGTGCATCACCGACCCGGCGCCGAGGAACATGCCGGCCTTGAAGAAGCCGTGGGTGAGCAGGTGGAAGATCGCGAACGCGTAGCCGATGGGGCCCAGGCCCGCGGCGAGCATCATGTAGCCGATCTGGCTCATCGTCGAGGCCGCGAGGGCCTTCTTGATGTCGTCCTTGGCGCAGCCGATGATCGCGCCCATCGTCAAGGTGATCGCGCCGACGACCGCGACGGCCAGCTGCGCGTTGGGCGCCAGGTTGTAGATCGGGTGGCTGCGGACGACGAGGTAGACGCCCGCGGTGACCATCGTCGCCGCGTGGATGAGCGCCGACACCGGCGTCGGGCCGGCCATCGCGTCGCCCAGCCAGCTCTGCAGCGGGAACTGCGCCGACTTGCCGCACGCGGCGAGCAGGAGCAGCAGGCCGATGAGCGTCAGGGTGCCGGTCGAGGCCTGCCCCGCCCCCGCCGAGACCCCGGCGAAGGTCACCGAGCCGAAGGTCGCGAACATCGCCATGATCGCCAGGCCCAGGCCGTAGTCACCGACGCGGTTGGCGACGAACGCCTTGTTCGCGGCCGAGGCATACGGCGGGTTCCAGTTCCAGAAGCCGATGAGCAGGTAGGACGCCAGGCCGACGCCCTCCCACCCGACATACAGCATGAGGTAGTTGTCGGCCAGCACGAGCGTGAGCATCGCCGCGACGAACAGGTTGAGGTAGGCGAAGAACTTGCGGCGGTCCGGGTCGTGGCTCATGTAGCCCAGCGAGTACACGTGGATCAGCGACCCGACGAACGTGATGAGCAGCACGAAGCTGATCGACAGCTGGTCGATGAGCATCCCCGCGTCCAGCCGCAGGGGCGCGGTCGGGATCCACGAGTACAACGTCAGCTGTTGGGCCCGCTCGTCACCGGCGCGGCCGGCCATCTCGACGAAGATCGCGGCGCCGACGCCGAAGGACGCCCACGACAGGCCCGTCGCCAGGCCGGGCCCGAAGGAGTTGGTGCGGCGCCCGCCGAAGAGCAGCAGTGCGGCGCCCACGAGGGGGAACGCGACGAGGAGCCAGCCCATCGCGGCCATGCCCGAGGCAGGCGAAGCGAGGGCGGTCGCCTCCGAGGCGAGCAGCGTCGGGGCGATCGAGGTCAGGAGTTGCACGCGCCTGGCTCCTTACAGCTTCAGGAGGTTGGCCGCGTCGACCGAGGCCGACCGACGGGCACGGAAGATCGCCATGATGATCGCCAGGCCGACGACGACCTCGGCGGCCGCGACGACCATGACGAAGAGCGCGGCGGACTGCCCGTCGAGGTGACCGTTCATCCGGGAGAACGTCACGAAGAGCAGGCTGACCGCGTTGAGCATGAGCTCGATGCCCATGAAGACGATGATGGCGTTGCGCCGGATGACGACCACCGACGCGCCGATCGCGAAGAGGATCGTCGCGAGGTAGAGGTAGTTGGTCAGATTCATCGCTGCGAGCCCTCCTCGAGCGTCCGCGGCGACGTCTGTCCCGACTCGACCTGCGTGGTGTCCGCGTCGTCGGCCGCCTGGTTGACCCGCGCGTCCGAGGCCGCGTACTCGTCCGGCGTCCGCAGCTGGTGGCGGGCCGCGAGGACCCGCAGCATCGACAGCTCGCTCGGGGTGCCGTCGGGCAGGAGCGCCGGCGTGTCGACAGCGTTGTGTCGCGCGTAGACGCCCGGGGCAGGCAGACCGGCGACGTAGCGGTTGTCCCGCACCCGCCGCTCGCTCCACTCGCGCTGGGTCGGCTTGGGCAGCAGCCGCTCCCGGTGGCCGAGCACCATCGCGGCCAGCGCCGCGGTGACCAGCAGCGCGGCGGTCATCTGGAAGATCCACAGGTAGCGCCCGTAGATGAGGTAGGCCAACCCGGTGATGTTGCCCTGCGCATTCATCTGCGACAGCGGCGGCGCCGGGTCGAAGGTCGCCTGCGAGATCGCGCTGATCAGCAGGAACGCCAGGGCCAGCCCCGCGACCAGCGAGGCCGCGCGGTGCAACTTGAGGGTGTCCACTAAGGACTCCGAGGAGTCGACGCCGATCATCATGACGACGAAGAGGAAGAGCATCATCACGGCGCCGGTGTAGACGAAGATCTGCACCAGCCCGAGGAATTCGGCCCCCTGGGCGATGTAGACGATGCCGAGCAGCACCATCGTCAGCGCCATCGACAGCGCCGCGTAGACCGCGCGCATGGAGAACACCAGCCCCAGGGCGCCGAGCACCATGAGCGGTGCCGTGACCCAGAAGAGGGCGGCCTCACCCGAACCGGTCATCGCGCGACCTCACTCTCGACGTTCTGCGCGGCCTCGGCGTCGCGCTCGGCGACGAAGTCCCGCTGCTCCCGCGTGGCCTTGGTGACCTTGCCCTGGTAGTAGTCGCGCTCCTCCAGCCCCTGCACCATCGGGTGCGGCGGGGCGACCATGCCCTCGGAGAGAGGCGCGATCAGCTGCCCCTTCTCGAAGATGAGGTCGGCGCGGCTGTGGTCGGCCAGCTCGTAGAAGTTCGTCATCGTCAGCGCCCGGGTCGGGCAGGCCTCGATGCACAGGCCGCAGAAGATGCAGCGCAGGTAGTTGATCTGGTAGACGCGGCCGTAGCGCTCCCCCGGGGAGTAGCGCCCGGTGCCGCCCTGGTCCAGCGGCGTGTCGTCGTTGTCCGCGCCTTCGACGAGGATCGCGTCCGCGGGGCACGCCCAGGCGCACAGCTCGCAGCCGACGCACTTCTCCAGCCCGTCGGGGTGCCGGTTCAGCTGGTGGCGCCCGTGGTAGCGCGGCGCGGTCGGCCGCTTCTCCTCGGGGTACTCCTCGGTCTTGACCTTGCGGAACATCGTCGCGAACGAGACGCCGAATCCCGCGACCGGCGCGAGCAGTTCGGCGAAGAACCCGGGACGGTCGTCGCCGGAGCCCTCGTCCGGTGTCGATCGTGTCTCAGCCACGATCGGCCTCCTTGTCGTCCGTGCTGGTGTCGGTGCTGTCGTCGGCGCGGGTGTCCGTCGCCGTGCTGGTCGCCGTGCTCGTGGTCGGCGCGCCCGGCTGCGCCGCGCCGAGGGCGCCGGCCGAGGCGATGAGGCTCGGCTCGCGCAGCGTCTGCCCCGGCAGCGGCGGCACAGGGTAGCCACCGGCGAACGGATCGATCTCCGCGGGCACCGGGGGCCGGGCGAGCATCCGCTCGCGGCGGGCGTCCCACTGCCAGGCGATCGCCAGGGCGATGACCGCGACCACGACGACGACGATCATCGTCGCCATGAGGGTGTTGGCGCCGAGGTAGCCGATCTGCGCGGCGCGGATGAACGCGACGGCGATGACCCACACGAGCGTGGCGGGGATGAGGAACTTCCAGCCGAACCGCATGAACTGGTCGTACCGGGTGCGTGGCAGCGTCCCGCGCAGCCACACGAAGAACCACATGAAGAGCCACATCTTCGCGGTGAACCACAGCAGGCCCCACCAGCCGCTCTCGAACATGCCGTCGGCGATGAGGTGGATGCCGAAGGGCGCGTGCCAGCCGCCGAGGAAGAGCGTGGTGGCCAGGCCGGCGACGGTGAACATGTTGACGTATTCGCCGAGGAAGAACATGGCGAACCACATGCCCGAATACTCGGTGTGATAGCCGCCGACGATCTCGCCCTCGCCCTCGGCGAGGTCGAAGGGCAGGCGGTTCGTCTCACCGACCATGCAGATGACGTAGACGACGAAGCTGAAGAACGCCGGGATGATGAACCACATGCCGCGCTGGGCGTCGACGATCGTCGAGGTCGACATCGACCCGGCGTAGAGGAAGACCGCGAGCAGCGACAGACCCATCGCGATCTCGTAGGAGATGACCTGCGCGGTCGACCGCAACCCACCCAGCAGCGGGTAGGTCGAGCCGGAGGACCAGCCGGCGAGGACGAATCCGTAGGCGCCGACGCCTGCGGCGGCGAGCACGAGCAGCACCGCGACGGGCACGTCGGTCACCTGGAGCGGCGTCTCGTGGCCGAACATGCTCACGGTCCCGCCGAGCGGGATGATCGCGAAGCCGATGAAGGCGATAGAGCCGGCGATGATCGGCGCCAGGGTGTAGGTGAAGCGGTCGGCGTTCTTGGGGATGAACGTCTCTTTCCACATGAGCTTGAAGCCGTCGGCCAGCGTCTGGCCGATGCCCCAGGGCCCGAAGCGGTTGGGCCCGGGACGCTGCTGCATCCGGCCGATGACCCGCCGCTCGAACCAGATGACGATGACGACCTGGATCATGAGGTAGACGAACAGCAGCAACGCCTTGATGAGCGAGAGCCACCACGGGGTGTCCGAGAAGTCCGCCACCGGACGCTCGACGGTGGCCAGGCCGGTGAGCGCGTCGGCGGGCACGAGTGCGGCCAGCGAGGTCACGACGTTCATGCGACTCCAGCCTTCCTGATCGAGACGATGTCGCCGGACTGGGCGTCCAGGGTGGCGCGCACCCGCGAGCCCGCCGAGTTGCTCGGCAGCCAGACGACGTGGTCGACCATGGGGGTGACCAGCGTCGGGAGGGTGATCTCGCCGTGCGCGGTGGAGACGGTGACGGCCACGCCGTCGGTGATCCCGAGCTCGTCGGCGGTCTGCGGCGACACCCGCGCCTGAGCGACCGGGGCGGTGCCGGCCAGGAAGGGGTCCCCGTCCTGCATCCGGCCCGCGTCGAGCAGGTGATGCCACGTGGCGAGGACGACCTGGCCGGGCCCCGGGGCGGGGCGCCCGACGGCGGTGGCCGCCAACCGGCGCTGCCGCGGGCCGCTCCACGGGCCGAGGTCGGTCATGTCGGCGCGCGTCTGCTCCACCGTGCGGGTGCCGAGGTAGACGCCCAGCTCGGAGGCGATCATGTCGAGCACCCGAGCGTCGGGCACCGCCTGCGTCGACAGGGCGCGCTCGAAGTCACCCGTGCGCCCCTCCCAGTCGACGAAGCTGCCGGCCTTCTCCGCGACCGCGGCGACGGGGAAGACGACGTCGGCCGCGTCGGTGACCAGGCTGTTGCGCAGCTCCAGGCTGACGACGAAAGCCCGCTCGATCGCGCGGTGTGCGAGGTCCTGACCGGGCAGGTCGGACAGCTCGACGCCACCGACGAGCAGCCCGGCCACCTCGCCGGAGGCGGCCGCGGCGAGGATCGCCGACGTGTCACGCCCGGGCTGCGCCGGGACCGAGTCCAGCCCCCAGGCGTCGGCGACCTCCTCACGCGCGATGGCGTCGACGACCGGGCGACCGCCGGGCAGCAGGTTGGGCAGGGCGCCGGCCTCGAGGGCCCCGCGCTCCCCCGCCCGCCGGGGCACCCACGCCAGCGAGGCGCCGCTGGCCTGGGCGAGCCGGGTCGCCGCGGCGAGGGCGCCCGGCACGGTGGCCAGCCGCTCACCGACGAGGATGACCGACCCGGGCTGGGTCAGCGCGGTCGCGGGGATGTCGAGCTCACCACCGGTCACGCTGAGCGCACCGAGCACGTCGGACTCGGTGCCCGGGGCCGATTGGATCAGGCTGCCGGTGAGCTTGCCGAGGCCGCGCGTCGCGAAGGGCGCGATCGCATACACCGCGGTGTGCCGCGTGCGGACCGCCTTGCGCAGCCGCAGGAAGACGATCGGTGACTCCTCCTCGGGCTCCAGACCGACGAGCAGCACGCTCGGCGCCGCCTCGAGGTCGGCGTAGGAGACGCCCCCGTGGCCGGGCGCCCCGAGCGCGACGTAGCCGGCGAGGAAGTCCGCCTCCTCGGCGCTGGCCGGCCGGGCGCGGAAGTCGATGTCGTTGGTGCCCAGGACGACCCGCGCGAACTTCGCGTAGGCGTAGGCGTCCTCGGCACTCACGCGGCCGCCGGGGAGCACGCCGACCCCGCCCGCGGCGGCGGCGCGCGTCAGCCCGTCGGCCGCGGCGGCGATGGCCTCGGGCCACGACGCGGGCTGCAGGACGCCGTGCTCGTCGCGCACGAGAGGCTGGGTCAGGCGGTTGGCCGCGACGGCGTACTGGAACGCCCAGCGGCCCTTGTCGCAGTTCCACTCCTCGTTGACCTCGGGGTTGTTCGAGGCCATCCGCCGCAGCACGGTGCCGCGGCGGTGGTCGACACGGATGCTGCAGCCGCTCGCGCAGTGCTCACACGTGCTCGGCGTCGACACGAGGTCGAACGGCCGGGAGCGGAAGCGATACATCGCGCCGGTCAGGGCCCCGACCGGGCAGATCTGCACCGTGTTGCCCGAGAAGTAGGAGTCGAACGGCTCGTCCTGGAAGACGCCGATCTGCTGCTGGGCGCCGCGCTCGACGAGCGCGATGAAGGGGTCGCCGGCGATCTGCTCGGAGAAGCGGGTGCAGCGCTGGCACAGCACGCACCGCTCGCGGTCGAGCAGCACCTGCGTCGAGATGTTGACCGGCTTGGGGAAGGTGCGCTTGACGTCGTCGAAGCGGCTGTCGGCGCGGCCGTGCGAGAGCGCCTGGTTCTGCAGCGGGCACTCGCCGCCCTTGTCGCAGACCGGGCAGTCGAGGGGGTGGTTGATGAGCAGCAGCTCCATGACGCCCTGCTGCGCCTTGTCGGCCACCGCCGAGGTGAGCTGCGTCTTGACCTGCATGCCGGGGCTGACCGTCATCGTGCACGACGCCTGCGGCTTGGGCATGGGGCGCGGCTCGCCGTCCGGGCCGGGGGTGGCCACCTCGACGAGACACTGGCGGCAGGCACCGGCCGGCTCGAGCAGCGGGTGGTCGCAGAAGCGCGGGATCTCGATGCCGATCCGCTCGGCCGCCCGGATGACCAACTCACCCTTGGGGACGCTGACGTCGATGCCGTCGATCGTCAGATCGACCATCTCCACCGGCGGCCGGGCCGTCGTCGACTGCTGGCCCGAGGCCGGGCTGGTCGGCACGGTCATGAGGACACGCTCTCCTTCGCGAACAGGGTGGACCGCTCCGGCGGGAAGGACACGTCGACGGGCGTCGTCATCGCCAGCTCGAACTCCTCGCGGAAATACTTGATGCCCGACATCACGGGGCTGGTCGCGCCGTCGCCGAGGGCGCAGAACGACCGGCCGAGGATGTTGCTCGCGATGTCGTCGAGCTTCTCGATGTCGCCGGGCTGGCCCTGACCGGCCTCGAAGCGGGTGAGGATCTGCTTGAGCCAGTAGGTGCCCTCGCGGCACGGCGTGCACTTGCCGCAGGACTCGTGCGCGTAGAAGTCGATCCAGCGCGACACGGCCTTGACCACCGAGACCGTCTCGTCGAAGATCTGCAGCGCCCGCGTGCCGAGCATCGATCCGGCCTTGCCGACCGACTCGAAGTCCAGCGGCACGTCGAGATGCTCCGCCGTGAAGATCGGGGTCGAGCTGCCGCCCGGCGTCCAGAACTTCAGCTCGTGGCCCTCGCGGATGCCCCCGGCCATCTCCAGCAGCTCGCGCAGCGTGATGCCCAGCGGCGCCTCGTACTGACCCGGGCGGGTCACGTGGCCCGACAGGCTGAAGATGCCGAAGCCCTTGCTGCGCTCGGTGCCCATCTCGGAGAACCAGTGCGCGCCGTGCGCCATGATCGGCGGGACCGAGGCGATGGATTCGACGTTGTTGACGACCGTCGGTCGCGCGTACAGGCCGGCGACCGCCGGGAACGGCGGCTTGAGCCGCGGCTGGCCACGACGACCCTCGAGGGAGTCCAGCAGCGCCGTCTCCTCGCCGCAGATGTAGGCGCCGGCGCCGGCGTGGACCGTGATGTCGAGGTCGAAGCCGCTGCCGAGGATGTCGGTGCCCAGGTAGCCCGCGTCGTACGCCTCCTGCACGGCCTGCAGCAGCCGTCGGTAGACGTGCACGACCTCCCCGCGCACGTAGACGAACGCGTGGTGGCAGCCGATCGCATACGAGGTGATGATCATGCCCTCGATGAGGAACTGCGGGCTCGCCATGAGCAGCGGGATGTCCTTGCAGGTCCCCGGCTCGGACTCGTCGGCGTTGACGACGAGGTAGCGCGGGCCGCCGTCCGGCGGGGGCAGGAAGCTCCACTTCATGCCGGTCGGGAAGCCCGCGCCGCCACGGCCGCGCAGTCCCGAGTCCTTGGCCTCGGTGACGAGGTCGCCGGGATCGCGCTGCAGCGCCGAGCGCAGCGCCTCGTAGCCGCCGAACTGCTCGTAGGTCTGCAGGCGCCACGACGAGGGAGCGTCCCAGAACCTCGTGAGGATGGGGGTCAGCTGGGTCGACATGACCTACTCACCGGCCTTTCGCTCGCCCGATCCCGTCTCGTCCACCGGTCGGTCCTGCCGCTCGGCGGAGCTCTGCGCCTCCCCCGTGTCGGGGTCGCCGCCCGTGCCGCCGCTGGACGGCGTCGCGTCCGGCGTGGCCTCCTGGGTGGCCACGGACCCGCCGTCCGGGCCGCCGTATCCCGGCGCGTGCCAGCCGCGCTCGTGTGCCAGTCGCAGACCGGCCAGCGAGGCCGCACCGGCCGAGGGACCTTCGTCGGCGCGCCCGTCGGGGAAGCCCGCGAGCACGCGCGAGACCTCCTTGAAGGTGCACACCTTGTCCGGGCCGCGGCTGGGCCGCACCGACTCGCCCGCGCGCAGCGCGTCGACGAGGTCGACCGTGGACTCCGGCGTCTGGTGGTCGAAGAACTCCCAGTTGGCCATGACGACCGGCGCGTAGTCGCACGCGGCGTTGCACTCGATGCGCTCGAGCGTGATCTTGCCGTCGGTCGACGTCTCGTCGTGCCCGATGCCCAGGTGGTCGCTGACGCGCTCGAAGATCGCGTCGCCGCCCATGACCGCGCACAGCGTGTTCGTGCAGACGCCGACCGTGTAGTCGCCGTTGGGGAAGCGCTTGTACTGCGTGTAGAACGTCGCGACGCCGCTGGCCTCCGCCGCAGTGATCCCCGCGTGCTCCGCGCAGAACTCGACGCCGCGCGGTGAGACGTAGCCGTCGACGCTCTGCACGAGGTGCAGCAGCGGCAGCAGCGCCGAGCGACGCTGCGGATACCGCCGCACGATCTCGGCGGCGTCGATGGTCAGCCGCTCGAGCACGTCCGGCTCGTAGGGCGGCAGCTCACCGGCGGGGGCCGTGCCGTAGTTGGGCAGGTTGCCGTGTCCGCTCACCGGTCCACCCCTCCGAGCACCGGGTCGATCGAGGCCACCGCGACGACGACGTCCGCCACGTTGCTGCCCTCGACCATGACCGCCGACGCCTGCAGATTGTTGAAGGCCGGGTCGCGGAAGTGCGCCCGGTAGGGCCGCGTGCCGCCGTCGGAGACGACGTGACAGCCCAGCTCGCCCTTGGCCGACTCGACCGGCACGTAGGCCTGGCCCGGCGGCACCCGGAAACCCTCGGTGACCAGCTTGAAGTGGTGGATCAGGGCCTCCATCGAGGTGCCCATGATCTCGCGGATGTGCTCGAGGCTGTTGCCCTGGCCGTCCGCGCCGACCGACAGCTGCGCCGGCCACGCGATCTTCTTGTCGGCCACCATGACCGGGCCCGGGGTCGCCTCGAGCCGCTCGATGCACTGGTCGATGATCCGCAGACTCTGCCAGATCTCCAGCAGCCGCACGCGCAGCCGCCCGTAGGAGTCCGCGGTGTCCCACGTCGCGACGTCGAAGTCGTAGGTCTCGTAGCCGCAGTAGGGGTTCGTCTTGCGCAGGTCGTAGGGCAGCCCGGCCGAGCGCAGACACGGACCGGTGATGCCCAGCGCCATACAGCCGGACAGGTCGAGGTAGCCGACGTTCTCCATGCGGCCGCGCACGATCGGGTTCTCCACGATGAGCGCCTCGAGCTCGCGCACGCCCTGACGCAGCAGCGGCAGCTCGGTGTCGAGGATGTCCTTCCACCCCACCGGCAGGTCGTTCGCGACGCCACCCGGACGGATGTAGGCGTTGTTCATCCGCAGACCGGTCGTCGCCTCGATGAAGCGGAAGAGCCGCTCACGCTCGCGGAACGCGACCGTCATGACGGTCGTCGCGCCCATCTCCATGCCACCGGTGCCCAGGCAGATGAGGTGGCTGGAGATGCGGGTCAGCTCCATCATCAGGACCCGGATGATCGTCGCCCGCTCGGGGATGTCGTCCTCGATGCCCAAGAGTCGCTCGATGCCCAGGCAGTAGGTCGTCTCCTGGAACATCGGGGTCAGGTAGTCCATGCGCGTGCAGAAGGTGACCCCCTGCGTCCACGTGCGGAACTCCATGTTCTTTTCGATGCCGGTGTGCAGGTAGCCGATGCCGACCCGACACTCGGTGACGTATTCGCCGTCGAGCTCGAGGATGAGCCGGAGCACGCCGTGCGTCGACGGGTGCTGCGGACCCATGTTGACGACGATCCGCTCGTCGCTGTGGGCGATCGCCTCATCGGCGAGCTCGTCCCAGTCGCCGCCGGCGACGTTGACGACGTAACCGTCCTCGCTGTCGGACATGCCGGGCGCGGCGTGCACACCGTCGGTGCCCGCCGTGCCCGCAGTGTTGGTCCTGGTGGCGCTCATCAGTTGTAGGCCCTCCGCTCGTCCGGCGGCGGCACGGTGGCGCCCTTGAACTCCACCGGGATGCCGCCGAGGGGGTAGTCCTTGCGCTGGGGGTGGCCGGGCCAGTCGTCCGGCATGAGGATCCGCGTCAGCGCGGGGTGGTCGTCGAAGAGGATGCCGAACATGTCCCACGTCTCGCGCTCGTGCCACGTGACCGACGGATACGTCTCGACGATCGAGGGGATGTGCGGGTCGGCGTCCGGGCAGGTCACCTCGACGCGCAGTCGGCGACCGCCGTGCGTCACCGAGGTGAAGTGGTAGACCGCGTGCAGCTCCGCGCCCGTCTCGGCCAGGAAGTGCACCCCGGAGACGCCCAGGCACAGCTCGAAGCGCAGCGCGGGCGCGTCCCGCAGCACCCTGGCCACCGCCGGCAGGTGCTCGCGCCGCACGAAGATCGTCATCTCGCCGCGGTCGATCACGACGTGCTGCACGGCCTCCTCGACGCTGGTCTCGCCCCGCGCGGCCAGCGCCGCGGCGAGCGCGTCGGCGATCTCGTCGAAATAGCCGCCGTACGGCCGGACCGCGGCCCCCGGGAAGAGGATCGGCGCGACGAGACCGCCGAAGCCGGTCGTGTCGCCGCCGTTGCTCGCCCCGAACATGCCGTGCCGCTCACCGCGGACCTCCGGCTCCGGCCGGCTGCCCGGCGCCGCCGGCAGATTCGCGTCGCCCTGCGCCTCGGGCCCGTCCGTCGTCGTCACGCCAACAGCCCCTTCATCTGGTGCGTCGGCGTCACGGCCATCGCTGCCTCCTCGACCTTGCGGGCGATCGCCGCACGGTCACCCAGGTGCGGCTCCTTGATGATCTGCTCGTGCAGCGTGATGATCGCGTTGAGCAGCATCTGGGGGCGGGGCGGACAGCCCGGCAGATAGACGTCCACCGGGACGATGTGATCGACGCCCTGCACGATCGCGTAGTTGTTGAACATGCCGCCCGAGCTGGCGCAGACCCCCATGGAGAGCACCCACTTGGGCTCCGGCATCTGGTCGTAGACCTGCCGCACGACCGGGGCCATCTTCTGGCTCACGCGGCCCGCGACGATCATGAGGTCGGCCTGCCGCGGGGTCGCGGCGAACCGCTCCATCCCGAATCGTGCGATGTCGTAGTCGGGCGTGCCGACCGCCATCATTTCGATCGCGCAGCACGCGAGCCCGAAGGTCGCCGGCCACATCGAGGTCTTCAGCAGGAACCCGGCGACCTCGCTGACCTTGGCGGTCATCACTCCCGAGGGGAGCTTCTCCTCGACTCCCATGATCAGTCCCACTCCAATCCACCGCGGCGCCACACGTAGGCGTCGGCGATGAAGAACGCGTTGACGAGGAAGAGGCTCACACCCAGCAGCGTCGCCAGACCGAGCTGGTCGAAGGCGACGGCGAACGGGATGAGGAAGACCGCCTCGATGTCGAAGATGATGAAGAGCATCGCCACGGTCGTGTACTTCACCGGGAAGCGACCACCGGCCTCGGCCCGCGGGGACGGCTGGATGCCGCACTCGTAGGCCATGTACTTCACCGAGTTGTAGCGGCGCGGGCCGATGACGCCGAGCCCGAGGACCGACAGTGCGGCGAACCCGACACCGCAGGCGAAGAAGAACAGGATCGGCAGGTAGGGGCTGGTCATCGACACGCTCCCCTTTCGCTTGGAGTCCGGTGGGTCGCTGCGGGAGCGACCCCGTGGCGACCACGACACGACCGACGACAGTCTCTCGTGATCGACGTGCCGCCGTCAGCCATACGGGCAGGTGTCGTCCGGAAAATCGGGGGTCGACCTGTCGGAAAAGCGTTCGGCGCGCACGAGACACGCGCAGACTCCTCCATGGTAGTGATCGGCATGTCGCTTCAGGCCGACGGGGTCAACCGCGTGAGCATCCCCAGCGCGCGGTCCTGCACGTGCCGGGAGCGGGGGTCCACGAGGTTGGCCATGACCTTCAGGAGCAGGCGCATGAGCGCCGTCCGAGGCAGGCCGTACTTCACGGCCAGGCGCATGATCTCCGGGCGTCCGATGAGCCCGGCGAAGTGCCGCCCGAGCGTGTAGTAGCCGCCCAGGGAGTCCTTCATCGCGCTCTCGTAGGCCGACAGGGCCCGCTCCCCCTCGGCCGCGCCGCGGGCGCGCGCCTGGGCGATGCACTCGGCCGCCACACGCCCGGCCTGCAACGCGTAGTCGATGCCCTCGCCGTTGAAGGGGTTGACCATGCCGCCGGCGTCACCCACGAGCAACAACCCGTCGGCATACAGGGGGGTGCGGTTGAAGCACATGGGCAGCGCGGCCCCGCGGATCGGCGCGGTCATCGTCTCCGGCGTGCACGTCCACTCCGGCGGCAGCGTCGCCACCCAGCGGCGCATGACGTCCTTGTAGTCGACGGTGCCGAAGGCCGGGGACGTGTCGAGCATCCCGAGCCCGACGTTGACGCCGCCGTCGCCGGTGGGGAACATCCAGCCGTAGCCGGGCAGCAGGATCTTCTTCGTCGCCGGGTCGGTGGGGTCGGCCTGCGGGTCCTGCGGCACCCATAGCTCGAGCCACGAGGCGATGTAGTCGTCGTAGGTCTGCGCGGGGCTGTCGTAGTAGGCACGCACGGCCACGCCCATGGGTCGGTCCTCACGCTTGGGCCGCCCGCAGGCCGTGGCCAGCCGCGACGACACCCCGTCGGCGGCGACGACGACCGGCGCGAGGAACGTCGCCCGCTCGCCCGTCGCGCGACCGTCGGGCCCCATGACCTTCGCCTGGACGCCCGCGACCCGGCCGGTCCGGTCGTCGCGCAGGGCGCCGATGACGTTCATCCCCTCGAGGAGCCGCGCCCCCCGGGAGGCCGCGTGCCGCGCGAGGGTCTCGTCGAGCTCGGCGCGGCGTCGCACCAGTCCGTAGCTGGGGAAGCCGTCGGTGTGCGGCCAGTCGAGCGTGAGCGTGTGCCCCCCGCCCTCGATGCGCAGCCCCCGGTTGCGCGCCCAGCCGGTCGTGTCGACCCCCAGGCTGATGAGCTCCTTGACCGCGCGCGGCGTGAGCCCGTCGCCGCAGATCTTGTCGCGGGGGAAGGTCGCCTTCTCCAACAGGACGACGTCGAGCCCGTGCTGGGCCAGGTAGGCCGCGGTCGCCGATCCTCCCGGGCCGGCCCCTACCACTACCGCGTCGGCCGTCTGCGTCGTCATCGCCCCTGCACTCCCGCTCGTATCGATCGGCGGGCCCCGCGCTGTCGCACCGTGCCCGGCCGGCGGGGCCACCGCGACGCGGTGCGGGAGCCGCGATGGCCGCTCCCTGACGCGCGGTGGGCCGACCCCGTGGCCGGCCTCCCCCACCCATCGCCCGACCATACGCGGTCCCTGCGACAAGACCGAGCCGGGCCGGACCCGCGCACCGCGCGGGCGAGCGGCCACTCGGCGTCCACTCGGCGTCGCGCCTCGGTCGGTCAGTCCAGCCGCAGGCCGCGGTGCACGGCGACGATGCCGCCGGTCAGGTCGCGCCACTCGACACCCGACCAGCCGGCGTCGCGCAGGCGCTCGGCCAGACCCTCCTGATCCGGCCACGCCTGGATCGACTCGGCGAGGTAGACGTAGGACTCCGGGTCGGAGCTGACCCGGCGGGCGACCACCGGCAGCACCCGCAGGGCCCCGCGCTGATACAGCGTGCGCAGGACCGGGTTGCCCGGGCGGCTGAACTCGCAGACGACGAGCCGGCCGCCGCGGCGCGTCACGCGCGCGAACTCCCGCAACGCGGCGCCGACGTCGTCGACGTTGCGCAGCCCGAACGACATGGTCACCGCGTCGAAGCTCTCGTCGGCGAAGGGCAGCCGGGTCGCGTCGGCGGCGGTGAACGCGAGGTCGGGCCGGCGCCGCCGACCCTGCGCCAGCATGCCGAGGGAGAAGTCGGCCGGCACGACGTCGACACCCGCGTCGGCGAAGGGCACGCTGCTCGTGCCGGTGCCCGCGGCGATGTCGAGGATCCGCTCGCCGGGTCGGGCCGCGACCTCGGCGACGACCACCCGCCGCCACCATCGGTCGATCCCGCCGGTGAGCACGTCGTTCGTCACGTCGTAGCGGGCCGCGACCTCGTCGAACATCGCGGCGACCTCGCGGGGCTTCTTGTCCAGACTGGCGCGGCTCATGGGCGGCATTCTCCCCCACCGCCTCGATCGCGCGCCGCCCGACCACGACAACTGCCCTCTTCGAGTCCGCCGATCGTCTCCTCCCACCACGATCGGCCCTCTCGCCGGACGGTCCCGCGGGCGCGCAGCGCGCCCCTGCCCCCACCGCCGAGGCGCGAGCAGTGTGTCGTCGGTCGTAGGCTGACCGATTGTGACCTCTCCAGCGCTCGGTGTCCCGGCTCCCGCCGACGACGAGTCGCGCGCCGGGTGGGTCGCCCGGACGGTGGCGATCCCGGCCCCGACAGGGGCGCTGCTCGCGCAACTGCCCGCCGAGGTGCCCGCCTCGCAGGTGTGCACGTGGGTCCGCGACGGCGAAGGGGTCGTGGCGTGGGGCGAAGCCGCGCGGCTGCGCACCTGGGGTCCCCGCCGCTTCGCCGACGCGCAGCGGTGGTGGCGACGCTTCGTCGCGACCGTGCGCACCGACGACGAGATCGGGCTGCCGGGCACCGGCCCCGTGGCCTTCGCCAGCTTCTCCTACGCCCCCGACTCCACCGCCGGGTCGTGCCTCGTCGTGCCCCGGGTCGTCGTGGGGCACCGCGGCGGCACCTGGTGGCGCACGACCCTGGCGCCCGCCGGCGC